>DCEW01000068.1:55489-58343 GCA_002314265.1 Flavobacteriales bacterium UBA1820 | reverse complement strand
CAGGTGTGCGACGCCATTTCGGGAGCCCGTCCGGGAGCGCGCCGTCAAGTGGTGGAAAGCTACCTCCAGCGTCTGCGCGAACTCGAGGAAATGGCCCTGGGCTTCGACGGAGTGGTAAAGGCCTATGCGATCCAGGCAGGCCGCGAGCTCCGCGTGATCGTGGAAAGCGACAAGGTATCCGACCAACAGGCGGCCGAGATTTCGTACCAGATCTCGCAAAAGATCCAGAACGAGATGACCTATCCGGGACAGGTTCGCGTGATCGTGATCCGCGAGACCCGGGCGGTGAACATCGCGAAATAAACCGACGTCCCTTTGCGGGCAATCGGAATAAAAAGAGCGTCCGGCCTTTGGCCGGACNNTCTTTTTATTCCGATTGTTATTTCACTTGCCTGGTTTTCTCCCGAGGAAAATTACCCGGAAGATCCCCCTTGCCTATCGACTAAAAAAGCTCTCGACGAACGCCTGGCGGTCGAAGGGCTGGAGATCGTCGATGCCCTCGCCTACTCCGATGTACTTCACCGGGACTTTCAACTGGTCGGAAATGCCGATCACCACCCCGCCTT
The DNA here is from genome assembly GCA_002314265.1 of Flavobacteriales bacterium UBA1820. Classification (GTDB taxonomy): domain Bacteria; phylum Bacteroidota; class Bacteroidia; order Flavobacteriales; family UBA1820; genus Merdimorpha. Next base: position 57,777 of record DCEW01000068.1, on the reverse strand, counting down.
TGGCGGTGCCGTCCAGTTTGGTAACGGCCAAAGCCGTGATGTCGGTCGCGGCGGAAAACTGCCGCGCCTGCTCGAAAGCATTCTGACCGGTGGATCCGTCCAGCACCAGCAACACTTCGTGGGGAGCATCGGGGACGACCTTTTGCATCACGCGTTTGATCTTGGACAGTTCGGCCATCAGATTGACCTTGTTGTGCAAACGGCCGGCCGTATCGATGATCACGATGTCGGCTCCCTGCGCCTTGGCCGAGGAAACGGCGTCGAAAGCGACCGAGGCGGGGTCGGAGCCCATCTGCTGGCGCACCATGGGCACGCCCGCGCGTTCGGCCCATACGGCCAACTGGTCGATGGCGGCGGCGCGGAACGTATCGGCCGCACCGAGAACGACTTTGTAGCCCCGGCGGGTGTACTGCGCGGCCAGTTTGCCAATGGTCGTGGTTTTGCCTACGCCGTTGACACCGACGACCATCATGACGTACGGTGCGCCGTCGGGACGTTCGAGGGAGAAATCGACCTGGTCGCCCGAGCGGTTCTCGGTGAGCAAGGCGCCGACTTCCTCGCGCAGGATCCGGTCCAATTCGTCCGAGCCGAGGTATTTGTCGCGGGCAACGCGGGCTTTGACCCGGTCGATGATCTTGAGCGTGGTGTCGATGCCTACATCGGAGGAGATGAGTGCCATTTCCAACTCGTCGAGCACTTCCTCGTCGATGGTGTCGCGGGCGGCGACGAAGCGGCGGATCTTGTCGAAAAACGAGCTCTTGGTTTTTTCCAATCCTTTGTCAAGGGCTTCCCGCGCCTCGGCCTCCGAAGGGGTTTGTGCCGAGCCGGGGGCTTTCTTGTCCGAAGAAAACAGTTTGCCGAAAATACCCATTGTGTTTTGCGTGTGTCTTTCTGTACGGGGTAAAGTTAGCAAAAATACGACAAAAAGCCGCTTACAAAAATAAGCGGCTTGGGTGGTATCGCAGTACGCTTTCGCGTGAAACGATTACTTGCTCTTGAGCCAGGCGTCCACGTCGTCCCCGGGCATTACTTTCTCGACGAAAGTATACGCGCCGGTCTTGGGGGACTTGACCATCTTGATCACCTTGGTGAGTTTCTTGGTGGATGTCTGGAGGGTTGCGACGACTTTCTTTGCCATTTCTTCCTACGGATTTTGCAGTTTATTTAATCTCCTTGTGGATCGTATAGCGGCGAAGTATCGGGTTGTACTTCTTGAGTTCCAGACGATCGGGGGTATTCTTCTTGTTCTTGGTGGTGATATAGCGCGAAGTGCCCGGCATTCCCGAAGCCTTGTGCTCGGTGCACTCCAGGATCACCTGTACGCGGTTGCCTTTGGATTTCTTAGCCATTTCTGCTGTATTTTTTTCCTGTTGTTAAAACTCTCGTGACGGCGCGGGCATTACTTGATGTAACCTTTCTTTTCCACCTCGAGCAGGACGTTGTAGATCCCTTTCTTGTCGATGGTCTTCAGAGCCTTGGCGCATACTTTCAGCGTTATCCAGCGGTCTTCTTCCGGGATATAGAAACGCTTTTTCTTCAGATTGAGGTTGAAGCGGCGCTTGGTCTTGTTCATGGCATGGGACACATTGTTTCCCACCAATGCCGTTTTACCGGTAAGATCACAAATCTTTGACATCTCTATACTTGCTTTTATGCTTTAATTCTTTCTGTTCTGCGCTGTAAGTTTGCAGAGCGCAAAGTAACGAATTATTTATCACTCGACCAAACGAAAACGGCAATTTTTGCACCGAAAAAAACACACTACCTCCCGTACGGCTTACCCTTGTGCATCGTCCCGGTAATCAGGCAATTCCCGCAAGTAAACGAAACCTTTCCCCTCGGGGTACGGCAAGGCATACACGTGCCGCAGGCCATTGGTCAGGCAGAGGATCCGCGCGCCGAGCACCCCGTTGTATCGCATCACCTGGTCCATCGTTTCCTGGGTGACGGGTACCGAAGGAGCCTTGCACTCGACGATGATGTCCGGGCGGGTATGGCGGTCATAGACGACGATGTCGGCTCGGCGCACCAGCCCCAAGGGACTTTTGAGACGCTTCTCGACCGCCATGCGGGAGAGCGGATAGCCTTTTTCCTGACAAAGGTAGCGCATGAAGTTCTGCCGGACCCATTCCTCGGGGGTAAGACGGACGTATTTTTTTCGCGCAGGGTCGAAAATATACGGGTCTTTTTCCTTATTTTTGACCTCGAACGAATATTCGGGTAGATTGAGTTTCTGCACGGTGATATTCTTTTCCTTACGGCACAGGCAAAGATAGTGAAAGCCGAGC
>DCEW01000068.1:0-55371 GCA_002314265.1 Flavobacteriales bacterium UBA1820 | reverse complement strand
CCCGAGGGATTTGCCGAGGCGCAGCCTCTTTTTTCTGAAAGACAGGTGAAGGCAGGCAGCAACGAAGAGAGAAGATGCCTCCACGAGAGAGGCTGCCGGATGGTTGCCTGCTGTATCCATAGATACGGAAAACATGAAACAAGACGATCAGATCGCCAAGATAAAACAATCGATTCCTTCCGCAGCAGCACCACTGTACCTGCTGATGGGTGAGGAACCTTTTTTTATCGACTCGCTGACGGAGTTTCTGGAAGATCACCTGCTGCCCGAAGAAGACCGGGCGTTCAACCAGACGGTCTTGTACGGGCCTTCGACCAGCGTGGCGGAGATACGGGATACGGCGGCGCGTTTTCCGATGGGGGCCGATCGTCAGACGGTGATCGTCCGGGAGGCGCAGGCGCTGGATGCCAAGATCGACCAACTGCTGCCCTACGTGGCCTCGCCGGCAGCTTCGACGGTGCTGGTGCTTTGCTACAAGGGGAAAAACATGGACCGGCGCAAAGCGGTGTACAAGGAGATCGCCAAGAAGGGGGTGGTATTCGAGAGCCCGCGCGTGTACGAAAGCGAGATTCCGACCTTTATCAAGGAGCAGTTGGCGCGGTACGGCATCTCCCTGACGGGAAAGGCGATGCTGATGCTGGCCGAGAGCTTGGGGACGGACTTGTCCCGGATCGCTTCCGAGGCGCGGAAACTGTCCATCGTACTGCCGGCAGGAACGGAACTCCGCCCGGAAACGGTGGAAAAGTACATCGGCATTTCGCGCAATTTCAACAACTTCGAATTTCAAAAAGCGATCGCAAACCGCGATGCGGCCAAGGCTTTGCAGATCGCCGAATACTTCGCTACCAGCAAGGATTCCAATCCGCTGTCGAGCATTGCGGTGCTGTTCGGTTTTTTTTCCAAGCTGATCGTGTACCACAATCTGGCGGACCGGTCTACGGGCGCGGTGGCGGTGGCCCTGGGGGTCAATCCGTATTTCGTGCGGGACTATACGCAGGCGGCGTTGCAATACAACCTGCGGCAAAGCGTACGGGCGGTGGAGATCTTGCGCGAGGCGGACTTGAAAGCCAAAGGGGTGGATGCAGGAGACATTTCCCCGGAAGATATTTACAAGGAATTAATATTCAAACTGCTGAGTCTATAAAATCATGAAACCGATCGACATGAAACACTCTTTCCCTGCTCCGCTGCTCTGGGTGGCGGTTTTTGCACTCGTGGCGGGATTTTCCTCCTGTTCGTCCGGAGAGAAGAACGACTTGACGGAGTCCAACCTGAAAGGACGCGTAAAACAGATCACCGAACTGGTCAACAATCAGGTAAAGGATTCGTTGGCTTCCGATGAAACGGACCCGACAGAGGAGAAGACCGAATACGATGTGATGCGTGTGCTGGACTTTTACCCCAATGGTTTGCTGAAAAACCTGCGTTTGATCACCGAGGACGGCACGACGATCCAAAAATACGAATACGACAAAGACTCGCTGCTCTCCCAGGTATTGCAATTTGCCGATGGACGCCTGGTGGCCTACGACCTCTACACCTACGACGACCAACGCCGCAAGCAGACCCGGGTGATAAAGGATACGGCCGACAAGACTTTGGTCTCCATAAAATACAAATACGACCGCAAGGGCAACCTGATCGAAGAACAAACGGAATACCCGGGGATGGATATGTCCTCGGTGCTGCAATACAAGTACGACCGCAAGGGCCGCCGGATCGAAAAACAGGAGACCCGCAACGGCGTAAACTCGGACATCGTTGAAAAATACGAATACAACGCTCAGAACGACTTGGAGAAGGTCATTACGGTCGATCAGATGAAGGGACAGGAACCTTTTTCGCTCACCCAGCGGTATCTCTACCTGCAGACCGACAGCCTGGGCAACTGGACTGTACGCGAAACCCGATCCCAGATCCCGGGCTTCGGGGAGGCGGAAACCATCCTCCAGCGCTGGGAGCGGACCATAGAATACTACCCATAATACACCTGAAATCATGGCATTGATAAAATCCATTTCCGGCATCCGGGGCACCATCGGAGGTCGGACAGACGACAACCTCACCCCGCTCGACACGGTAAAATTCACCTCCGCCTACGGGGCCTGGCTTCTGAAAGAAAATCCCGGGAAAGACCGTCTTCGGGTCGTGGTAGGACGCGATGCCCGCATCTCGGGGCCGATGATACACGCCCTAGTTACCGCCACCCTCTCCGGGATGGGCATCGACGTGATCGACCTGGGGCTGTCCACCACCCCGACCGTGGAAATGATGGTGGTCCACCACCAGGCCGACGGAGGCATCATCCTCACCGCCAGCCACAACCCCAAGCAGTGGAACGCCTTGAAACTGCTCAACCGCCAGGGAGAATTTCTCGATGCGGAACAGGGCGCCGAAATCCTCCGCACGGCACAGGCCGATGACTATACGTATGCCGAGGTAGACCGTCTGGGCACCATCACGTCCGACCTGGAAGGCATCGATCGGCACATCGAAAAAGTACTGGCCCTCCCGGCCGTAGACCGCCGGGCGATCGCCGAGGCAGGATTCAAAGTCGTGGTCGATGCAGTCAACTCTACCGGCGGGATCGCCATTCCCAAACTGCTGCGGGCCTTGGGGGTTACCGACATTACGGAACTCAACTGCACGCCCGACGGACATTTCGCCCACAACCCCGAACCGTTGAAAGAAAATCTGGGACAGATCTGCCGTACGGTAGCTGACGAGCGGGCCGACATGGGCATCGTTGTCGATCCGGACGTGGACCGTCTGGCCTTTATCGACGAGCACGGCGAGATGTTCGGCGAGGAATACACCCTGGTCGCTGTGGCCGACTACATCCTTTCGCGTCAGAAAGGCGACACGGCCTCCAACCTGTCTTCCTCCCGGGCTTTGGCCGACGTAACGGCAGCCCACGGGGGGCATTACCAAGCCTCGGCCGTGGGGGAAGTCAATGTCGTGGCGCTGATGAAAAAGAACGGCTGCGTGATCGGCGGAGAAGGCAACGGCGGGGTGATCTACCCCGAGCTCCACTACGGACGCGACGCGCTGGTGGGGGTGGCGCTGATGCTGACCTACCTGGCCAAGCGGAAGATCTCCTTGTCGGAGTTGCGCGCCCAGCTTCCCGCTTATTTCATGAGCAAGACCAAGATCAGCCTCACCCCGGAGATCGACGTGGACGCTATCCTGGAAAAGATGAAACAAAAATATGCCCGGGAGCGCATCACGGACATCGACGGAGTGAAGATCGACTTTGCGGACAGTTGGGTACACCTGCGCAAGAGCAACACCGAACCCATCATCCGCATCTACACCGAAGCGCGCACCCAGGAGCAGGCCGACCGTCTGGGCGAAACCATCCGGGAGGACATCCGCTCGATCTGCTGACCGCTTCGCAAGAGATTTTGGTAAACGGGGAGAGGGAATAGCAAACCCTGTCTTGCCGCCATCCCGGACAGAAAACGCCCCCGGTTCGTGCATTTTCCGCTTGACGGATCGGCAGAAACGGGAACGGGCTGTCGATAAATAGATCCCAAAGTCGTTCCTTGCAGTGTATTCACGGCAGGGAACGGCTTAAAAAAACTACAACGACCATGCGCCATGCGATCCTTTCGGCATACCTGCGCAGCCGCCGGGGACGGATAGAACGGATCCGTCACCAGGCGGTGGAGCAGCAACGCCGTATCTTGTCTTATTTGTTGAAAAAGGGGAGCGCGACGGCCTTCGGAAAGGAGCACGGATTTTCCCCTCGGATGAGCTACGAAGACTTCTCGGAGAAGGTGCCGGTGCGCCGCTACGAGGACTTCCACCCTTACATCGAACGGGCCCTGCGGGGAGAAGCCGCCGTGGTATGGCCGCAGCGGATCCGGTATTTCTCCAAATCCTCTGGCACGACCAATGCCCAGAGCAAATACATCCCCATCAGCGACGAATCGTTGCGCGGCAACCATTTCCTGGCGGCATACGACCTGGTAACGGCCTACTTGTGCAACCATCCCGACGCGCGGATGTTCTCCGGACGGGCCTTGCGCCTGGGGGGAAGCCTGCAAAGCACCGAGAACGGCATGCTGGTGGGCGACCTGTCGGCCATCCTGATGAGCCGGACGCCGAAGTGGGCCGACCGCTGCTCCACGCCCGACCGGGAGACGTCGCTGCTGGCCGACTGGAACGAAAAGCTGCCGCGCATGGTGGATCAGGTGATCCGAAGGGACGTTACCTCCCTGGCGGGAGTGCCCTCGTGGATGCTGGTCATGCTCGAAAAGGTGCTGGAAGTAACCGGGGCAAGCGACCTGTGCCAGGTGTGGCCGCACTTGGAGCTGTTCATGCACGGAGGCATTGCCTTTACGCCCTATCAGGAGATTTACCGCCGGCTGATCCCTTCGTCCCGCATGCGGTACTACGAGGTGTACAATGCCTCGGAAGGCTTCTTTGCCTTTCAGGATACGGCGCAGAGCAAAGACATGCTACTGATGAGCGCACACGGGATCTTCTACGAGTTTATCCCGATGGATCAGTTCCTGAAAAAAGGGCAAGCGGCGGCGGCCGTACCCTTGTGGGAAGTCCGAAAGGATACCCCGTACGCAATGGTGATCACCACGTGCGGAGGGCTTTGGCGTTACCTGATCGGGGATACGGTGCGTTTTACCTCGCTCGACCCGTACCGCCTCGTCATCACCGGCCGCACCAAACAGTTCATCAACGCGTTCGGCGAGGAAGTCGTGGTCGAAAACGCCGAACAGGCCTTGGACTACGCTTGCGGGTGTACCGGCGCCCACATCCGGGAATACACCGCCGCGCCGGTTTTCATGGAAAGGGGCAGCAAGGGCGCCCACGAATGGATCGTCGAATTCGACACGCCGCCCGACGACCGGGAACGTTTCGTCGAGGCATTGGATAGCCGCCTGCAAGCCATCAATTCAGACTACCGGGCCAAACGCTACTCGGACATCACCCTGCGCCGGCCGGTGCTCACCGTGGCCCCCGAGGGTTTGTTCTACCGGTGGATGGCGCTGCGGGGCAAGATGGGCGGACAGAACAAAGTGCCCCGTCTGGAAAATTCCCGGCTGTACGCCGATGCGCTGCGGGAGTTGATGGACGGGATGAAAAAAGACGGATCGGTTGGGGAAACGACGTTCCCGAAATAATGGGAAAGTATATCGGCCATACGGACACAAGAAAAACAACCAACAACATACAACACCATGAAACACCTATTCACTTTTACGCTGGCGGCGGCCTTGCTGTGCTCCGCGGCGGGATTCCCGGCCCAGGGCGGGGAACGCAAGAAGAAAGACGAACCTCAGCCGCAGAAGATCGCCCTGGGCGTGTGGGACGACGTGGACAAAGACGCGACGGTGGAAGAGATCATCGAGTGGATGGCTCCTTTCGACCGGGCGGGCATCAAGAACTACTACATGTGCGGCACTCCGGAACAGACGGCGCGCTACATCGAAGCGGCCAAAGCGTACCCGGGAGCCAAGATCCACGCCTGGATGTTCTCGATGAACGCTCCGGGCGACAGCGTGGCGTACCAGCATCCGGAATGGTTCGATGTGAACCGTTTGGGCAACAACAGCTTGGAATACGATCCGTACGTCAAGCACTACAAGTGGTTGAGTCCCTCCTCGCCCGGTGCCCGCCAACACGTCAAGGAAAAAGCGGCTGCACTGGCGGCACTCGACGGCCTGGCCTCGGTACATCTGGACTTTATCCGCTATAACGATGCACTGCTGGGCAGAAAACTCCAGCGGGACAAATTCCACATCGAACAGGACTCCTACCGGGCAGAGTACGACTTCGGCTATCATCCCGAGGCCATCGAAAAGTTCAAGGCGATCTTCGGTTATTCCCCCCTGGAACTCAAACATCCGTGGCTGAGCCCCGAATGGCTGCAGTTCCGCCTGAACGAGGTTTCCTCGCTGGTCAATGAGATCGTAGCCGAGACCCACGCGGCCGGCAAACAGGTGTCGGCAGCGGTGTTCCCCTACCCGACCCGCGCCCGGATGACCGTTTATCAGGATTGGCCGGCTTGGGACATCGACATCGTATGCCCGATGAACTACAACTCGTTCTACCTCGAGGGGATCGATTGGATCGGCTTCAGCGTGGAGAACGGCGTACGCGAGACCCAGGGCAAGAACCTATACGTTTCGGGCTTGTTCGTGCCCGACCTCTCGGCCGAAGAACTGTACCAGGCGGCTAAACTCTCCATCGAGAAAGGTGCCAAGGGTGTGAATTTCTTCAACGCCCGTTCGCTGCTGCGCGGTGACAAACTCAAGGCAGTAGAGCGTATCAACCAGGAGTTCAACCTGCAATAATCCTCCATCCCCGCCGGGATGCACCCTTAGGGAACCGTCCCAAGGAGGCCTTCGGGCGGGGACTTTCTTTCCCATACGCGATATGGACTACTCGATTCGACACATCCCTGCCGCCGGCCGTTTTGAAACACAGGTGGAGGGCTATACGGGTTACGTGGAATACACCTTGCTCCCGCAGGGTGTGATGGACATCCGTCATACGATCGTCCCGAAAGAGATCGGCGGAAGGGGCATTGCGGCCGCCTTGGTAAAGTTCGCAGTGGAATACGCCCGCTCGCAGGGGCTGAAGGTGCGACCTTCGTGCGGATATGCCGAGGAATTCCTGCGGCGGCATCCGGAATACGCGGCGGTACGGGAATAAGCTCGCACGAGCCTCCGATACAAAACATGCTCGCCCGGCCTTTCGGCCGGGCGAACTTTTACGCGCAGAGAGCACTTGCTTCTTCGGCAGAAAGTCGCTTCCCGATCAGTTTCCTTCCGTTTCTGCCGGCGAGCAGGTAACGTCTATACGGGATACGCCCTCTCCATGCTCAACATATCCAAATCCAGAATTTGACGTAGTATTTGCTCGCGTTGTATATGTTTCCTGGCTTCCGTTTTGCCGCGTTACCGTAGTGCGGGCATCGTATTTACTACTACCGTTGACCGTTTTGGAATATTCCTGAGGAGCATTAGTATGTTGAACATTCTCTTTGTTTGCCGTAACGGTAGCGGGGCAGGAAGGAGCGATGTTGATCTTTACGCCTTCGTCCGGCGGAGGGTCGAGGGTAACGGCAGCCTGGAGTCCCAGCACTGCGAAAAAGGCCAGCGAAAACATGATTTTTTTCATGGTATTCATTTGTGTTTAAGTGTGTAGCCGTGTCCCCGCGGCGGATGGTTTTCTTTTCGACAGGCATATAAAAAACGTGGGACAGAACTTTAATTTGCCTATCGAGGTTCTGGAATACCTTGCATAACAAATAAAGTAAAGTCCACGTAAAAACGCGAGCGTTTACACTTTACTCCTGTTGTGCTTGAAATTTTCCAGCTTCCCGAAAAGATAGCGCAGAAAAAAGGTTATAATATCGTCGTCTGCATCGATGAGTTCCAGCAGATCGCCGAGTTCAAGGATTCCAAGACATTCCAAAAACGCTTGCGCACTGTGTGGCAACTGCAAAAATCGGTATCATATTGTCTGTTCGGCAGCAAGAAGCATTTGATGAATGAACTGTTCGAGAAAAAGAGTCTGCCGTTTTACAAGTTCGGTGATGCCATTTATTTACAGAAGATCTGTACGCCGGATTGGATCGACTACATCTGTGGCCGTTTTGAGGCCACGGGCAAGCAGATTTCAATAGAACTGGCCGGGAAAATATGTCAAATAGTAGATAACCACTCGTCTTATGTACAGCAATTGGCGTGGTTGGTATGGATACACACGGACGGAGTTGCTACGGAGCAGGATTTCGAGGAAGCCTGTCAGGATATTATCGACCAGAACACGCCGTTGTTCGAGAAGCAGACCGAAAGCCTTACTACCTATCAGATGAATTTCCTGCGAGCTGTCATAGATGGGGTTCACAGTGAGTTTACCACGCAGGAGGTTTTGCAGAAATACCAACTCGGCTCGTCGGCCAATGTCAGCATTGTAAAGCGGGCGTTGGTCAAGAAAGAACTTATCGAGATCGAGAAACGCCAAGTGGTAATTCCCGATCCGGTAATGAAAGAGTGGCTGAAGCGGGAGTTGCACGGAGTATGGGTGCATTAAATATTGTCGGTTGGAATTGGCCGCACAGGCTGGTAATTGCTTGAACCATGTTACAAAAGCCGCACGACATGGTGGCTTTTGTTTTAAACTAACTGAAAATGTGCTCCGGTGTTTCCTGAGGGTCAGTCCCACCAGCAGAGGATATTGTCCTGCAGCAATCGGAACAAGATGCAGAAGGCTTTATTGAAACGGACTTCCTGCTCTTCCCCCAAGTAGAACCCTCCTCCGTGATGTCGGACTTTGAAACGTTCCTTATTGCGGAGGTTGACACGGGCCGGTAAGCGTTCCATATCCTCGCCTTCATTCCCTTCTTTGATAATGATCTGCAGCAGCCGGCTTGCCAGTTCCAACTGGGAAAGGACATAGTCGCCATTCATGCAGTGCGAGAAGTGGCGCCAGTAATCGGCCATCCGGTCGATTTTGAACCGGAGAATGGGAAAAATAAATTCCCCATCGAAGTCCGATCCGAGGCCACCGTTAAAAACGAAAGTTTGCCATGCGGCCATCTCCCGGCGATAGACCAGATTTTGAAATGCCGACCAGTCGTCCTTCGACATGCCGTGCCTGCACCATAGCTTGTATTCTTGATATTCGGCTTCCATCTCTTTTTCAAAAACCTCTGCCGAGCGGTCTTCCGTAGCGGCAGACTTGTCACGCATATCGTTCGCATTTTCAGTCCGATCCCAATGAATATCGTTGGCAGCCATGAAGGCATAGGACATTCCCTCCCTGGCGGGATGTCTGGCCCATTCTTCCATCTCTTTGGCCCGCTCCTCTGCCTGCATGCGCTGCCACTCCTCCTCCAGCTGCAGCAGGCGACGCTCATTCTCCGCCGTCAAGGGCGCCGTTGCATCGAAAATATCGTCGGCACCGCCGCCCGTCAGCAGGGATTGGCAGGCCGGGCCATCATTGCTGCCACAGGTAAAAAGCCTTTTCCCGAATTTCCGGGCGATTTTCATTGCATACCTCGTATTGCTGCTCGGGGTATGTTGAATGACGATAATCGGATTGGCCAAAGCGACTTGCAAACGGATGCAGGCCTTCGTATGCGACGGAGAGGACTTCCCTTCCGGCGGCTGCATGGAGAGCAACAGGCCGCCATTGCTCAGAATATCCTCGCAAAGGTATCGTTTCATCATGGAACCTATCCGATTCAACCCGGACGCAAGAAGGACAATGCACTTGTTGCCGCGAAGTGTGGCGCCCCGAAGCAACGCAATGTCGGCAACCAGTCCGACCATGACATAGTCGTACGCCACACAGTTGAAGCCCATGTCGTACATCCGTGCGAAATCATTCTGGTCATCCGTTCGCGCGGCTGCTACTGCCACTAACCGGGGATGTTTCAACAGCCCGACATCTCCTTGTACCCAGATTTTCTGTGGCATCTCCTTGCCCATAGCACGGAATATCCACGGATAACCCGGGTCGGAAGGTTCGAGTGTAATGATTTTATTGTTTGCCATAGGTGTTGAATTTTGGTTTCCGACAAAAATAACAGCTGCTTATGCTGAATTGCAGCACAAGCGGCCGATTCTTGCATTTTCCTGTATTTTTCGCAGGTTCAATCGTGCAGAGAATATCCGTTGCAAGAGAACCGCTTCTTGACGTTGGCTTTTACCATCTTCTCCGAACCTCCGTAGTAGGTAATCTCCCATAGAAGCCCGGCCGTCAGTTCCTGCGGCGAAATCCGTACATCGGCATCCACGACAATCTCCATCCCCAAAATTTCGGACCACGACGTGTGAAGCGCCACAGGGCCGATCGGGTGGTCGTCTACCTTATCACAGACGAGGCAGTTCATGTCAACCATCGGGCTGCACCCTTCCCAACGGCAATTCAGGCAGATATAATAACCGGACGGTTTATCGTCCAATGTCCGAATCTTGTAGTAAATCTCTCTCCATCCGTCCATGTTGATAGGCCGGCAGATCCTGGCTCATTGTTTTGCCACAAGGTGGCAAATATCGGATAAATTTCTGCAAAATCGTATTGCATGAGTAGTTTGTGGAATGTCATACCTGTATTTGAATTCGATGAAAAGTTGCCTAGCGGGGCAACCGGCAACACAAAGTTCGCTGCAGGATATGCCAAATCAAGGCTAAATAGAATTATAACCGGATGTGTTCTGATTTGGCAGAGGTGAGAAATACATTTGTCCTGAAGTCGTAAATTATTCGGAAAAATGAATGAACGGGTAAACAAGATGAACGAACTGCAAGAGCAGCATAAGAAACGAATGGTAGAGTGGCTGGCATCCGTACCGCATGTAGATGAGTTGCTGGCTCTGCAATTGCAGGGAACTATCCCGAAGCAAATGCCGGGAGATGTTCAGACAAACGGATATTTGAGGGAGATTGCCCAAAAATCGCGCCGCGAATTGGGCAAGGCCCGATATATATTGGAAAAGCAGGCGAAAGCCGGCGTCGAGACCATTCCGTATTATGCTGATGAATATCCACGCCATTTCTGTGGTTTGGGAAATGATGCACCTCCTCTCATCCATGTGTTGGGAAATAGGGAACTGTTGAACCGAGAAGACAATGTGACAATCATAGGTTCCCGTGCTGCAGACAGGGATGGACTGGCTGCGGCAAGCCGCATGGCCGAGCAAATAGGGGGTGCTGGACATGTCGTTATCAGCGGACTGGCCGAGGGGTGCGATACGGCCGCTCATCGCGGTTGTCTTGATGCGGGCGGACAGACGGTTGCCATCGTGGCGTCGGGTCTGGATATCGTTTATCCCAAATCGAATAAGGCCTTGCAGGACGAAATTCTGGCAAATGGAGGGGCTGTTCTGTCGGAGCACCCCTTCGGCGTGAAAGCCAACCCGACGAGGTTGGTTGCCCGTTGCCGGATGCAGGTGGTGTTGACTCAATCCGTTATCGTGGCCCAATGTCCCGTGGTCAGCGGAACCATGTATGCCGTGCATTTTGCCCAGGAATATAACGAGTACTCCTACGACGGATGGGAGAGCAGTATTTATGCGGTGTCGTTCGCCGAGTGGAACGAACGGAACTCTGGTAATGAATATCTGTTGGACAGCGGCCGGGCGGTTCCGATTATTCCGGGGCAGCGGCTTGCATTGGATGACTGCAATATGCTTGTGTTGGAATAACCGGATCAGAAAACACTTGAAGAGGAATGGTACGGGTAAATTATCCCTGCCAGGAAGTACCTTATTCAACATGAATACGATTAAACCCCGCAGGTAATATGCAAGGGTATGAACCTCTTTCTTCTGACCGGGTTTCAGCAGAAACATCCATGCCGGATTACAACGCAGGTTATGGACTTTTTGTTTCTTAAAAAATATACTTATGCCAAATTGCGACACAGGTATCGAAAGGACAAAACCGAATGATTAAGAATTTATTTTTATCTGCAGAGCTGTCGTTTGGCATATCCGGTCGATAGATTTGCAGGAAAAAAGAAATGAAGCAGACAGTTATATCCTTAGATCTGGAGGATATTTTCACAATGATGGGCAAAAGCTCCACAAAATTGTTTTCCGTGTGCAGATTGTCTGCCGATACGGCAACTGCCCTCTGTGCTGAAATCCGGACACATTTTGCCGAACATGAAATCAGATCTTGCGGGCGTATGGCAGTGCATATAACCACGGCTCCGGGATTTACACTGGATGAAATCCAACAAATATTAAGTACCATACGCGATCTTTGCCCGGAAGATCTGATATGGGGTTTCGAGTCGGATGATACAACCGATCGAATTACGACAGACATGCTTTTTGAGGTAGAACCATCATAACGGAATAACATGAATGATTTTGCGGCAATAGATTTTGAAACGGCCAACAGCCACCGCGAAAGCGTGTGCAGTGTTGGGATTGTGATAGTAAAAAATCAGAAGGTATCGGATACGTTTTATGAGTTGATACGCCCGGCTCCGAATTATTATTGCGATTGGGCCACGGAAATTCATGGTTTGACTTATCATGATACGGCTCACGCTGATCCCTTTCCTGTGGTATGGCAGAAAATAGCCCCGGTCCTTACGAATTTGCCCTTGGTGGCACACAACAGTTCGTTCGACGAGGGTTGCCTGCGGAGTGTTTTTGAATATTACGGAATGTCGTATCCCGACTATGAGTTTTTCTGTACGTGCCGACAATCCCGCAAAGTATTTCCGGAACTACCCGATCACCGACTGGATACAGTAGCCGGACACATCGGGTTCGATCTGAAGAATCACCATCACGCCCTGGTCGATGCATTGGCTTGTGCCGAGATTGCAAAAAATAATCCTGTAAAATAGCGAGATTATGAAAATGTCAGGATAATAATAAATGCCATTTGACAGAAAAACGTTATATTATTTAATCCTTTTCATTCTTAGACCCATGGCAAACTTCTATTGTGAATACTGTGGACAAAATTTTTCCTCAGTATCGTCCCTGACCGCAACCAACTGTTCGCGACATCCTAACGGCCCATTAAAAGGCAGGCATAAACTCTATGAAGGAAGTGAAAAGAGCAAATATACCTGTAAATACTGTGGACAATCGTTCAATAGTATTTCTTCGATGACTGCAGCCAATTGTCCACGACACCCTAATGGCTCTTTAAAGGGCAAGCATGCTCCGGCTTTGTAACCGTGTTGTAATCAAAGAAGAATCCGGCTTATTCAGCCGGATTCTTTATAAATTCCGCAAATTCCGTTTCTGCTTGTATGCAAAATTGTTTTACCAACGATTCACCGGAGGATTCGTCAATGTTGAGGTTGAAACAGTAAAATCGCTTTCGATCGCCTTGCCCATTCTCAAGAGGAGTAGGGCGTATTTTGTACGTCCAATCCTCATTCATCAGATAAATCTCATACTCTGCCGAGCTGCCGCCTTGGTACCATTGCAGATGCAAAGGTTCTCCGTTCTCCGGATAATAGACAAAGTTGATATTCAAATCGCCCCAGAATACGACATCTTCGTCTCCATATTCGTCCTTTGGTATAATTATCCTCTCGTTCGGTTCTGTCAGATCTATTTTCCCAATATTCAGCAGTTCATTCAGACATTTGTCGCGTTCTGGATAACTCAATATGACTCCGTATTTCCTTCCACAGTAGTATAAAGAATCATGAGGGTATCGTATGTACATGTCCTGACCTTTGGGGTTTTCCTTTACAAGATGTTCGATCAAGGATCTGCTGGACAATAGCCGCAGCCGTCTGTCTGACTTCCGCTCTGTCGAAGGACCTTCTCCCATCAACAGATGGTGAACCGGCTCTGCATATACATATTTGTTGTCTCCAACCACCTTTGTCAGAATCTGATCTTTCCAGGTATTTGCTTTACCGTTGAATATGGTGGCATTCCACCAGAATTGTGAGTCCCAATCATCGCAATAGCTGTATAGAGTCTGCATGGCATCCACGATTTTGTCGGCCTTAACTCCGTCTTTGTCGAACAGTTTTTTGGCAGTTCTCCATTTCGTATCGAAATTGTTCCAATCCGTTTCGCCCTTTTCGTTGTTGAACAGAAAAGTAATGGCCCCTTTGAAGAAGGCTGTCTTTTCGGCTTCATGAATTGTATCTTTCCAGGCGGGATCTTGTTTAATTTGTTTGGCTTTTGCGATTTCTTCGAGCAGTTGTCTGCGCCCGAATACGTCATCATTTATCTGTCCCTCGTTTAGCGCGGCCAGATAAGCAATAATATCTTTGCAGGCTATATCTGGTACTATGTAGTTCTCTATCTTCGGTAGCTTGTTGAGTCCCTTGTCGAAAAAACGAATGGCACCGACACTCTGTTTGCTGTCCAGATAACTGTTTTCTACCATATTCCAGACAAAATGCATCCAATCCTTCAAATTTTCCGTTTCGACCTTCTCGCAGTTGGTAAGATAAACGCAAATGGCATGAAAAACGACTTGTTGCTTCAGAGTGATTGGAACAGGGGTATTCGTATTGTCATCTGTTACATATCGGGGAATGAAGCTGAAGATTTTGTTTGCCTTGTCGCTCTCCCCATTCTCGGCCACTTCTTCCCAATAGGGCATGAGAAGTGGGTTTATTGTCTGTAGTTTCTGTTTGTTATCTCCTTTTGCATTATTATAAAGATCGCACATGCGATTGAGGCACTTGCTGAGAGCTTCTATACACTCGCCGGTAAGTGCCGGTTCGTAGATGGAGATACTTAGGTAGCGGTAGTGGGAGCCTTTCCTGGTTTCGGCCGCCGACAGTACTTTGTAGAGGTCGCTGGATATTACCTTATCCGCACTCCCGTCCGTATTAGCGATGTACCAGTTAAGAAAGAAGCGGTTGAGAAAACTCATGTATATCTCGTCAATATGGCAGTCCGTCGAATGATAGAGCCAAAACAGGTCCGTCCATCGGGTATCCAGAAGCAGGCTGAAACTTTCATTGCTCATATTATTCTCCGGAATGAGGTATTCCCCGCTTGGTAACTTGTATTTCAAAAGGTCTACCTTGAAATTTTCGAAGTCTGTCAGCACTTTGCCTCTGGCGTTCATCTTGATGTAGAGATCGTCGGTAAGCGGCATGTTCTTGTCTTCCATGTTCAACAGGTAGAAACTGATGGGGGCATCCTCACCCTTTAATCGCTTCAGCAGCTCTTTAGCCTTTTCTTTTGTAAGGCCTGTTTTGATACAGTATTCTTCAATGCCGTCGGTAATATCCATCTTGTTGCTGTCCGAAATATCCGTCCCATTCAGCATGCGCAGCATCGACTGGATGGTCGGATCCTGCTCGTAGGCCGAGTAGAACCAGGTTTGGTTGCGTACAAAGGTGGCTATACCGTGCGTCTGCGGCTGATAGGACTGGGTGACGCTGCAAAGTTTCTGGCAGAATGTTCTGGAAGAGATTCGCGTCTCGTAGGAGAATCGTTCAAGCACCTTCTTGTCTTCAGACAACGTTCCGGCGCACAATGCCAGATACCAGTGAAGCAGCCATAGAGTAGTAAGACGTTGCTGGCCGTCCAGTGGATAGAGCGTATTGTTTTCCACGCTGCCATACACGAAGTCAAGCACCAGAGGATTGGCGTTGTCCTTCAGGGCGTCGAACAACTGCCCGAGAAAACGTTCGCGCAAAAACTCCTTGCCTTCCCGTCCCTGGGCATAATCGCGTTGGATAATGGGTATGATTATCTTTTTCTCGTTCAGAAGTTTCCAGAATGAAACCTTATCGTTATTCTTGCTCATGACAGAAAATTTTTAAGGACCTCTATTATGTTGTCTTTGTAGGCCTCGGCATCGTTCCGGGTCCATACATTGGGGTCGAATGAGGCCGTGTTGTAATATTTCAGGAATACATATCTGGTGCAGGGTGGGATGAACGCGGAGGGACTATTTTCGGCTGAACCGAGAACAATTTGCCCATTCTCGTCGATTGTCGATGAATTGAACTTTTTCCCTTGGTCCTTGCCGATAATGACCCTGCGTTTGGCCGGGAAAATGGCGTTGCCGTAACTCCGATTGGTTGATGAATCCAGCAGGGTGAAATTCCATATTTTGTTCTTTTCATTCTGGCTCAATCGGTCATTACCACCGACATCTTCTATTTGATGTTTCAGTTCAGTAAATGCCTCGTCGCGTGCCGTCTGTTTGGCTGAATCCTCACTTTGTTCGGAAGCGTTACCTACGTATTGCTTGAAAAATTTTTGAATTTGGTCTCGAAGGGTCTTGTCTTGAAGACCAAAATAGGCGTTGAGCAACCATTCACGCTGCGATGGAATATTGTCCAAGCCATTCTCGGTATTCGAATCGATGTGCTCCACATCCCACCCTTCTAATTTGTATAAATGGAATGGGAACTTGTAGAATACTCCGTTTTTGTACTTTGCATTGGCGCTCAATATCCTGTTCTGATTGATGACCGTCTGAAGGTTGTGCAACAACAGGATGGGGCGACAGTTTTTCTTGCTTCCTCCCTTAGTTTGAGAGTCTTCCGCATCAACTTCGTAAACCCTATTTTCTATATCCTTGATTTTCTTGCATGGGATTATGTCCTTAATTACCGACATCAGATATTCTTTGAAATCAGGCTTTGTAGTAATCCAATGTTCGTAGATTTCGTCAATATTCCTGCCCATACATATCAGATAACCGACATAGTGATACAGTTCCATGTCGTCGAACCACTCTTGCAAGGTCTGGAATATTTCCCGTACTTTTTCCCAAATAGTGCGGACGGCTTGTGCCAACGAAGTTCCATTCCGTTTCTGTACGTCAAGGTAGTGGTAGAAATAGCGGAATGTTCTGAATTCATCGGATGTGTCTTTCTCATCCTTGCATCCCAACATGTCGCAACGGCAGATCATATCGAAAACATAATCGATACGCGTGGGGCGTTCATCGCCGGGGGCATTGAGAAAGAGCCAGAATTCATTGGATTGGAGCGCATATTCGATGACGTCCCACTCCATGGCTGTTTCCTGCTGCCAAAGTCTGATTTTATCATCGTCGCAGCTGCCAAAATTGGATTTGTTCAACAACAGGGCCTTGATCAGTTCGGCATTGGTCAATGAGATTTTTCCGATGTTCAATCGGGCGAATACCTCTTTGGGATCCTCTTCGGTCTCATACCAAATAAACTTCACTCGGTTGAGCAAAACTTTCTGGAAGTGTTCGACTGTTTCTTTTTTCAACTCTTCCAGCTTTTTAGGCTCTTCCAACCATTTGCGGATTACATCGACCGTTTGGCAGGAGTTGATGTTGGCTCCAACGTTTTTTGCGGATACGGATTCCAGTCCTGTAATAGTTTTTAATAGCCATTCACAAATAACTCTGACAGCCTGGTAAATATGATGGAAATCAATATTGGTTTCTGCATTTGTTTTTGCTTCTGCCGCCGTGATTTCATTCAGAAACTTAGCACTATCTTTTCTTGTCTGATAGGTAATATCATAAAAGCGATGATGTTCCAATGCCTCCAAAATCAGGCGTATGGTTGTCAGCCGTTGCTGTCCGTCCACCACTTCCCATTCCCCGTTCAAAATACGTTTTACTTCATCCAGGTCTTTGGCGGCGTGTACCCTGTCCAACAGTTGCTCGTCTGACGATTTTTTGACAACCACCAAAGGTTGCAGGCAGTAGATGCCGGCATTATCCTTTTGGCTGAACTCGTAAATGTCATTCAGCAGATCTTCTACTTGCCGTCGTGTCCAACGGTATCCACGCTGGTAATCGGGAATGTAAAATGCCAGATTTTGCAATTCGGCTACGGATTTCAGCTCCAATGTATTCATGCTTGTAGTTTTAATAATCCGATTTGACAAAATTTAAAACAAAGTCCGTTCGTTTTTCAGGTTGATGAAGAACCATTTGCCGCCCTTGCAGGCGGCAATGCGTTCGGTATCATCACCCGAACGAATGTCTTCGTATTCGAATGGTACGAGCAGTTGTCCATCGAACGAGAAGATTCCATGACGGAAAATGGGCTTTGTCCGACCATGAACAAACTCCCGTACGGCTGCAACAATCCATTCCGGACCTTGATTGTCCATAATCGGAATGGTATATCGAAGCGGGATAATTTCCGTAAGACTTCTGTCGATCCCGATATGTATCAGGCCGCAGTCGCTGTATTCCGGGTCCGTGCGGCTCGAAGCACGGACAATGATCAGGTCATCATCGGTTTCGACGGGCTCAACACCGCATTCCAACATCGGTGTAACCTGACGACCGTTGCGATCGACAAGGCCGGGACACGGACGCTCGCTCGCCTTGCCCAAGTCATATTGGAAGTATTTCTCGTTGAACTGGCGAATATAGCTATATATTGGCGGGAGTATCTCCTTGCAGTCTGCGGCATCGAGCATGCCGCACGGCGATGCGTATTTATCGCCGCATCCGTAAACGATGCGATCGCCGTAGAGTTCTGCCCATTCCGTACCGTCGGGCAAAACGATCTCGGAAATCCGTTCCCCGCGGCCGTCTATGTAATACCATTTGTCGTCCTGTTTGGCAAGAGTACGGCCGCTATTATGCCATACATACTGAAAACGGAGCGAAAACGGGACAGCCTGTTCTCCATCGGGAGTGAAGATCGCACAATATCCGGTATGCGGATTTTCGACGATGAAATTATCGCCTATGTGGCCAATACGTCCGTATTTCTCGGGGATAATCTGACGACCTGTTTGATCTTGAATCCCGCAGCGATTTTGTTGGGTATGGGTGTAGAAAAGCCCATCATGTTCTGGTATGGGCCATGGCCTTCGATTCGGGTCGATGGCGACCCATGTTCCGTTTTCGGTATCGAACAGCCGATATCGAGGATTATACGATGCGGTTGTGCAGCATTGAATATATCGCTCATTGCTGAACCTCAATATAGATTCCAAAAACTCCGGCTCAGCAACAATCTTCCCATCGCGATCAATGATTCCGTAGCGTTTATTTTTCCCTTTTCCAGTAGCGAATACAGCATAACCCTTGCGGATTCCATAAAGGTCGGTTATTTGTCGAGAATCGATAGCCATGATGTTATTTGTTCTGGTGGTTTTGATATAAAACCTGTCCTATTGCCTGCATGTGCTCACGCAACCATTGGGGTTCCAACACTTCGATGTCCTCTTCCGCATTGACGGCATGCGTCAGCAGTTCCTGCTGAAAATCGAGCGTCGGACGCAGGTAAAACTCAAAGACGGAAGCATCTTCAGCCGTTTCGACCTCCTTTTGCGAGGCGTGCAGTGGCAACGTGCGGATATATTGCCGTTGGATGCCCTGCACCCGGACACGCACCCGCCCGACGGAGTAATCCTCGTCGACGGTCACTCCGAACGAATCGGCGAAATAGGCCTCGGGGTCGAAATCGTCAGGCAGGGTAAAGGGGTGGTCGGTCGTTTGCAGGCTGACGATCCGGTCGAGCGAGTAGATGCGCAGCCGTCCGTCGGTCACGCTCCGGGCCACGACATACCAACGTCGTCGAAAGACCTTGACACAGAATGGTTCTACCTCGAATTGGGTCGGCTTCTCGTTCCAGAAACTTTGGTAATTCATATCCATGGTCAGACTGTCACGCATCGCCTCGATGATCTGCGTCAGGAAGCGCTGTCCGGATGGAATCTCTTCGAAGAGAATGCGTCGCTTGAGGTGGTGGCTCTCGTTGATGAGGTGGTTCACGGCAAAGGTGTTCAGCAGCCATGTCCGCACGCCGCCCCGCTCCATGTCCTCGGCATGTTCGATGTAGTAGAGGTATCCGCCACGCCGGTCGCACTCGATGTTGATGTCGAACANNTTGTGGTTGTGGAAGGTCTTCAGCGGCAGGTCCTCTTCCGTGTCGTTGAGCGACGAGTGCTTCCAGCGATCGTTGATCTCTTCGAAAGAGATGCGCCCGGCACGGTAGATCGTGTCAACCAGCCAGACATAACGATTAAACAATATTGCGGTATTACTCTTCGATGAACTTCGGCTGTTTTGTTTCTGTCGCATAATGATATCGGTTTTATTATTCTTTCAACGAAATCTATATGCAAAGATAATTTAGCTAAGAGCCAAATCATGACACAAGTTGAGGTTTTACCGAAAAACTTTCCAATAAAGTTACAATGTATTTTTTGTGCCATATATTTGAAAAAGAAGGCGGAAAAATCAGAACTTGAGTTTATCAGAATCCTGCGCAGTTTTGGGTAACGCTATCATCCTTGGTTTTGACATAAGTCGCATCTGATAAAATTTTATCTAAATATTCTCACTTGTGTCATCATGCAGCATAAGTGAGAACTATTTTTGATGTCGGATAAATAATTATGACTTGCAATGATTGAATTTGAGGATAGAAGCCGGTATGACAGTTTTTGGGAAAATCAGAAATCCGAAACTTTGAAATTGTTTTGGACGTTAATAGGACAATATGAACTATCTGATATGGCAAGGCTGGAATTATGGGATTCACAGTTGAATATTTATAACAGCAGATTGCCCGGATCAGTGGGAGTTGATTTTGATTTGGCTTTTACTTTTAATGTCAATGGAGGTAATGACATGATTAAGTTTCGCTTCTACGGATACTGTGATGTAGATATTCCGGGAGATTGGGATTTAAGAGTATCGGTAATGTTGAAATTCCCTTCTATCCAAAGAAGTGTCTGGATAAAAAAGCACGAAAAGCATTTGGATCTGCATGACGTGATGAATAAGTATGATACACTTTGCCGGCTTGTTGATAGTGGTTGTTGTAATAAGTAAATTCCTGTATGTATGATGATGGTATTGCGGACCATCGAAAAATATCCTGAGGGAAGCAGATAGCGTTTTGTAATAGCGGTCACAGAAACAATGATAAATATTCTATTTGTTGCGTCACGATTTGGCATATCACCTCTTTTATTTTGTGGAAAACGAATAAATCATGACAGAAATGAAAAAATCCTCTACATGAATCGACGCCTATGGCGCCGAGTACAGCGCAGACCGACTAACTTTGCTGAAAGGTCCGCAAATTCCCGATCTATCAGAATATCGTATTCAGGAAGGAGTTAAGATTATCGACGAAGGAGCCTTTAATAACAATACCGCTTTGCAATCGATTGATATTCCTGATTCTGTAACCAAAATTGGGGCGGATGCCTTTCGTGAATATATAAAGTTAAACTGATAGAAATGTGATTCTATCGACAAAAGATCGGGAAAGAACTCCTTGCCAAGAAGAAGAGACATTTAATAATAGGTGCTTTGTTGTGTCACGATTCGATGTTGATGTCGAACATCTGCTGGATGGCGTTCTTGTGGTTGTGGAAGGTCTTCAGGGGCAGGTCCTCTTCCGTGTCGTTGAGCGACGAGTGCAGCCACCGTTCGTTGATCTCCTCGAACGTAATGCGTCCGGCACGGTAAATCGTATCGACCAGCCAGACATAGCGGTTGAATAGCACGGCGGTATTGCTCTTCGATGAGCCGCGCGATTGCTTTTTTCCTGATTTCATATCTTCTGTTTTTCCATTTGTTTTTACTCTCCGAGCCCGGCCCATACTTCGACTATCAACACCCATCCTGTCCAGCTCAACGTATCGGAATCGAACACAACCTCCGCCGTGCCTCCCGTCGCTTTATGCAGACTGTCGAGAATGGAGGAAGCCTCTTCGCAAGTTACACCGTATTTTCGGGAACAGCAAAAACGGACGAATAGGTGCCGGCATCCGCGCAGGGCGGCAATCGCCTCGGCGCGGGTCTTGATGTTGCGGCATATCATTTCCTGCCGATTGTCGGCCCGCTCCGGATTCGATTCGAACCAGAGCCTCTGCACGGGCATCCGGCGTTCGAGATAGCGGCGGGTCTCTTCGGGAAGAGTCTGCCAGCGCTCCGGTGCGGTCCAGTAGAGCCAGTCGTATTGCGAATCGAGCGGATTGCTTATGCCGGAACTTGCAAATGTGGAATCCGCGGGTTGCCGCCACTCCTTTTTCCATTGGTTTCGGATGACTTTCCATTCCGTTCCATATCTCTCTGCGACCCAGACCAGCCAGCGGGCCAGTGCCTCCGTTTCGGAAATCTGTTGACCAGGGCACAGTGTGAGCAGAATCGCCCTGCGAGGATTGGCTCCCGGATAGTTGCGGCCATGCAGCAGCGAGAGATGCCATTTCCCTTTACAATACCAAAGATCGAACTTGATACGCAGAACCGATTGCCGCGGAAAATGCTCGAGCAGCGACTCGTAGCACGCCTTGTATTTTTTCATCGACCCCTTATGTCTCGACAAATGCAGGTACGAATACAGCGTTCTATCTTCGGCCATTCATGGCTGTGCAGTAAACGGTGTATGCTGATTTTCTTACTTGTGCACATATCGGTTTCTGTGTTTTTATCGGCACGGATATTCCGATGGCTCCAGCCGCCGGGCCGCACGGCCCGATTCAGACCGTGATTTCCCGGGCTAACTGCAGTTTACGCTCATCGACAAGGTTATGCCACAGACGCGAATGTTGCAGTTCCGAAGCAGGAATGTATGTCTTGTAACGTTCGAAAAACTCGCGGTTGAGGAGGTCGTCGCGGTATCGGTCGATCAGTTCCCTCCAGTCCCAGCGATCGGCGAAGCGGTCGATCAGCTCGAAGTCCAGTTCTACGTCGCTGTTCGATGAAAGTATTTTCCAGTTCCAATACGCCTTATAGCGCTCGAACATCCCGGCGGTCAGAATACATCTGTGGCGGCTCCGCGAAAGGGCATCCCAGTTGATGCGGTCCTTGAACTTCTCCAGCATCGACGCTGTCCAGAGCATGTTGTCGTTGTCCGACACCTCGTTCCAATCGACCTTGTTCTGGTATTTTTCGAGCAGTTGTTCACTCCACGGAAAATCACCGGAGAGGTTCTTCCATGCCTCTTCGTCCATAATCTGCTGCATGAAGTCGTTGCTCCATCTCTTTTCATTCTGCGGCGTGATGTTGCCGCTCCGTTCATTATTTACCATATCCATCTGTTTTATTGGTTTCTGATACAAAGATAAGGCTGGATTATGCCAAATAATGACATAGGTTGTGGCTGTTGTAATTTTTTCAGAAACTTTTTACGAGCAGCAGTTCCGCCTCCACTCCGAGGTCGGACCGTGTCCCGGTGGCGCTCAATACCTGCGCATGGGGCGGAAGCAGTGCAATGAGGCGGCGGAACGCCTCCCGTTCATCGGGCTGCAGCGGGTGTTCCGGAGCGACGGACAATACGGCCACGATCCGCGTGTAGCGGTCGCGGTTTTCATCCACCGTAGCATAGCGGGCCAGAATTTCATGCAGATAAGCCATCCGACGTGAAGGGTCATAGGCCCTCGAATGGTAGTCCGGCTCGTGGACCAGTTGCGTGTCGGGCAGATAGGCGAGCTGCTCGCGGCTGATCTCCGTCGTACGTGCCAGGATTTGCCGGATCGTGTTCTCTACACACCCCATGCGTTTCAACTGTTTGATCCGCAACTCCTGCCGGTGGTCGCGCATCCGTTTCGGCCGATTGCGGCGACTCTGGCGATGGTGGTATATTTTCCACTCTTCATCCGTGAGGGCATGGAAACGTCCGGGACGTTTGCGTGCATAGTTTCGGAACTGTGCGTCTTCCAGCCGTTTGGCCTGCTCTTCATAGGGATTTCGCGGAGTCCTGTAGCAATCGAAATAGTCGCATTCGTCGGGGCGAAACCCGTAGAAGGTAAGGCTCCACAGGCAACGGGCCGCAAGCTCCGCATCGGCGATATGTACGTCGTCCACCACATCCAATTGCGCCCCGAGACAGTATTCCCAGCATTGTCCCTCACAGTTGCTGATATAGATATAGGGTTTGCCCCCGTATTTGACATCATTGTTGCACCATGCGACTTGGATGGTGCCGTCGTTGTCCACGCTCTCCGTATGGCGCAGGATGTCATAGGCCTCCTTATACCAGGGAAGCTGGGTGGCGTGTCGGGGGTAAATGCGCAACAGGTGCGGAACAATGCTGTCGAAATCGCAACGGGCAAGCAGTTCTTTTAGTTTCATAATTCTATTTGTTTTGAAAGGTGTCATACAGTCTGCGCAGGTAGGCGCACAAATTACATTACATCAGAACTGTTTACGAATCAAAAATTCGTTTCCGCTCTTCATTTGGCATCATACGGAAGGTGTTGATGAATGTTAACAAAGGTGTTTTGACTGAACTTCGATTATCTATATATTCCGTAAATACCTGATATTCAATAGGAATTAGTCTGTGTAAGTCTATGGCATTATTGTTGGCAAGTTCTTCTAAAGAGTATCTCTTCAATATGGCCGATAATGTATTAGTAATAGGCTGATTAATTTGACTGATCGTAAGATTCTTTAATTCCAATAATATGTTGTTGTTTTGAATAACGGTTATGCGACTGGATGCTGCAAGTTGTTTCATGGCTTTATTAGTTAAAGTGATGGAAGAAGGGCCTTCGGTATTAAAAGGCCAAGTGACGATTGAATATACAAATCGACCACGCATAACAGCCTCGAGTGCCAGAAGTGGAACATACTTACTGCCGGTTAAACCACCGAAAGCTCCTACTAAAATGACATTTTGTGAGGTTTTCTTGATGATATGATCAACATGGGTAGTATCTGCAGATTTTACATCCCCATTTATTCTGTCCAGCAGAAACGTCTCATCGGCATTGCTCGCATGTCTTGTCAGGTCGTTTGGCTCGGTATCACAAACAAAAAACCTTGCGCCATCGAAACATCCCATTTGGATTAGGTCCTGCGCAATATTATATCCGCCATTACCTACGGCTATTACAGTCATGCCTGAGTCGTTTTTCTGAACATCGCTTTTTTGAGTCTTGCACTATAATATATTTATGTACTAAAACGGATAAATATTTGAAGAGTTTCATGCTACACAGGTTTAAATTATCATTGATTCCCGCATTATTCGATCAGATTGGATTTTTATGCTTATTGAACATTTCAATTCCGCCATTGCAGGATGATTTGCCCATATGGTTTACATCCTCGTTTTCATACTTTCTGTTCGGATATAAACTGTACTATCCGTTTTGTTTCACTCGGGTCTATCCATGCGCCTTGCACACGTGTCATTTCCCCTGCGACTGAAACCAACATGTCACCGTGACCGATAAGTTGTTCAGCGCCCGGACTGTCGATAATCGTCCGCGAATCAATTCTTGACGTCACACGGAAGGCGATGCGGGCCGGGAAGTTGGCCTTGATCAGGCCTGTAATGACCCTCACATCGGGTCGCTGCGTGGCGATAATCAGGTGTATACCTGCGGTATGTCCCATCTGGGCCAGACGCGCCACGAGATTCTCGATTTTGCGGACGGACATGATGAGGTCGGCAAACTCGTCGATCATCACCACAATGTAGGGCAGATAGCGGTGTCCGTGCCGGGGGTCGAGCCGCTGTGAAGTGAATTTTTCGTTGTATTCGACGATATTGCGCACACCAGCTTCCTTTTGGAGTTCCAAACGGTTGTCCATCTCCAGACAGAGAATGTTGAGCGTATCGACAGCCTTATAAGGGTCAGTGATAATGGCTTCCTCCGACTCCATCTTGGCCAGGAAGTGGCGCTCTATCTTCCCATACGGTGTAAACTCGATTCTCTTAGGATCGATCATCACGAATTTCAGCTCTCCAGGATGTTTGCTGTAGAGTAATGAGGTGATCATGGCATGCAGAGCCACAGTCTTCCCCTGACCGGTAGCTCCAGCTATCAGCAGATGCGATATTTCGGTCAAATCCAAGATAAACGGTGCATTCTCCACGGTTTGTCCGATTGCCAGTGGAAGCTCCGCTTTGTTTTCCCGGAATGTCTTGGATTGAATCAGCGAATACATGGATACGGTTCCTCGATTTGTATTTGGAATCTCGATAATAATAGCAGGGCGGAAAGGATCTATTTCCGCTATACGTCCACGCAGCACACCAAGCGGCAAGGCAAGTTCTGCTTCAAGACGTTTGATTTTAGAAAACTTATACCCGGGAAGAAGCGTTACCTCATAACGTGTTATGGCCGTACCGATTATAGTTTCGATCCGGGCAATTTTTATTCCTAATTGTTCCAGCGCTTGTTTGAGCCTGTTTTCATTTTCTGCGATTTCCGCGATCGATATCTTTTCTTTTCCATCGTTTCGTTTTTCCAAAAGCTCAACAGAAGGAAATCGGTAATTGGAAACATGTCCGTTTTCGGTTGTCATCATGCTTAAAGTTTTCATTATGATCAAGATAAATCGTTTGTTTCTGCGTGAAATATGATATATCAATGAATTAAACAAGTGTTGTGGCGGCACATCCGTCTGGCAGCTGATCGGTACCGTCGATCTCGGTAAAACGCATCAGATCTTTTAGAAAATGAAGTTTAATATTAGTAACTACACAGTTACGGTGTTTGGCAATGATCAACTCGGCCACACCTGCTGTGGCCATGCCGTTTTCATCAACGGTTATGCCGTAATATTCGGGACGGTGGATAAAGATGACGAGGTCGACATGCTGCTCAATGTCGATGGCTTTCAAATAGTCCAAGTCGCTCAACTGCGGGCGTTTGTTGGCTGAACTACAAGATCTGCTGACCATGGAGAGGACGATGATCGGCAGATCGAACTCTTTGGCGACGGCCTTGAGCGAACACAAGATGGCAGCAATCTCTTGCTCGCGGTTCCTTTTGTTGTCGTGGCGGCCAAGGGTCATCAGCTGCAGATAGTCGATTACGATCAATTGGATATCGTGCTGTGTCTTGAGTTTCTCGACTTTAGATCGGAGCTCGGTGATGCTCAGCGCAGGGGTGTCGTCGATGAAGAGCGGGGCGTTGGCCAGGGGCGAGGTTTCCAGATGCTTCCTTTGATCTGGAGTCAGTTGGCCGTTGCACAGGTTGCGAAAATTGAGTCCCGATTCGGCAGCTAACAAACGCATCTTCAATTGTTGTGCGCTCATTTCGAGCGAGAAGTAACCAACGGGCTTATTGTAGTCTATTGTTATGTTACGGGTCATGGAAAGCGCGAAGGCTGTTTTACCCATACTGGGCCGTGCGGCAATGACGATCAGGTCAGATGGCTGCCAGCCCATCGTCACGCGGTCAAGAGCCATAAAACCAGAAGGTACGCCATTGAATGCGCTTTTGTTTCTGGCATTCTTTTCATAGGGATTCCGCGAAGTTTTATCGGAATAGTCGCTTTTGTCGGGACAGGCCCCGTAGGAGATAAGGCTCCTCAGGAAGCGGACAATCAGTTCTCTCTGTTTCATGATTCTATCTGTTTTTGGAGGGTGTCATACAGTCTGTACAGATAGGCGTCGACCCGATCGTCGTCGTTGAAGCAGTCGTCCGCTCCGCCCCAAAGCGTAGGATGCACCGTGTCGGGAAACAGTTGGGAGGTACGGGCCATGATGTATTGGCCGAGGCGGAGCTGTTCCGGGCGGTGTGCCGCCTCGGTGCGCAGTTTGTCGCGGAACTCCTCGAACGAACAGTGCTCCCACCATTTCCACCGGCTGCCGCTCTGGTCGACAATGTGCTGGTGCGTTACCTTTACCTCGCACCAGAAATCATTCATTCGCAGCAGGTCCGGAATGGAGTAATATTTGTGCGTGCAGATGTCGTGCACGGCATGACAAAGGCAGATGGATTCGAGCGCAGGATGCCTCAAGGGCCCTTCGGCCCAGGTCGTACCGTCGTTGAGCGAATCCTCGAATCCCAGTTCGGCATCGCTCTGCTCCGGGACATCTTTCGGTTCCCAGCTCTTGCACCCGGTCTCCTCGATGGCTTCCAGCTTGAAGCCCTCGGCCTCGCGCATGTAGAGCCAGTCGATGACCTGCAACATCCGGTAGAAGTCCGAACCGTAAT
The DNA here is from genome assembly GCA_002314265.1 of Flavobacteriales bacterium UBA1820. Taxonomy (GTDB): domain Bacteria; phylum Bacteroidota; class Bacteroidia; order Flavobacteriales; family UBA1820; genus Merdimorpha. The sequence continues at coordinate 28,064 of DCEW01000068.1, read as the reverse complement.
ATCCGTCGTTCGACATGGGCAACACGGAGGTCTCGTCGCCGCAGTTGTATTTTAAGGAACCTTCTACCACTATGTCGTCGTCGAATGCCTCGTCCCGGGTGTCGGTCAGCACCTTGCGATAAAGCGCGGCGCTGCGGCTATACATTTGCCGGGTGAGTTCCAGCAACCGGTCGTTTACCTGCTCCATTCGCTCTACCTCTTCCGGCGTGCCCGTGAACATCCGGTTGAGCAACACCATCCGTCGACAAATCAGATCGCCGACTCGCTCCATCTTTTTCTCCGAGACAGGCTTGGTTACCAGCCTGTCCATGTCCGTTCCCGTGATTTTCAGTATGGCAGCCTCGATGCGGCGCACCCGCCGACGCAGGCGGCACATGGCCCTGTTGTCGGGTTGCTCGGATTCCTGCTCGTATCGCAGACGCCTGGCCAGACGCTTTACCCTCCGGGTGCAACCTCGGGCGTTTAGACGCAGCGCAATCCGATGAAACCACGACTGCCGGCGGTTCCGAAATCCGTATACGTATACGGGTTGCTCATCCTCCTTGTCCCGTGAACTGTTGATCCGCATCAACTCCCAGACACAGTAAGCCGCCCACTCCGCATCTCGGAACGACAGCCGGTACTTTTCGACGTTAGATGCCAGACAGGCCGGCAGGCTGGCTCCGAATGCATGATCGGCAACATAAAAGTCCCGATAGTCGATCGTATCATGGGTGATGTTGCCCCAATCTTTCGCATAAATCTCATCCGGATTCGGAAAGAAGCGGAAAGTAACCGGGAAAATCCACCTGGCAGGGGCCGTATTCTGCAACTGCTCGAACAACCGCTCGTAGTCGGCGAGTTTTGTTTCAGGTCGCTCCGGCAAATGCTGTTCAATATAGGGTTTCAAATCCGCCCATTCGATCTTATGCATGAGTTCGCAAAGTGTCATAGTTTTTCTTCGTATTGGTTACGTGACAAAAATAACCGGAGGATAAGCCAAATCACGACACAAGTTTTTTATGACCGAAATAATTGTCCCTGGGGGATGATGTCATCTGCCATTTCATGATTTATGTCGCGATTAGGCATAAGGAAACCGTTATTTTGTATTTTTGTAATGATTGTCGAATCTGAAAAATGAATGCCATGCAATGGTTGGATTTGAGCGAGCGCTCCGACAACATCATCGCCTGCGGCGACGTCCACGGCGAATTCGAAGCGCTTGCCGAGAAGATTGCCGAATACGGCATTTCCGATGCGACGGTTGTCGTGGCCGGGGATTGCGGTTTCGGATTCGAACCGTGGCGCTTTTACGACCGGCTCTATCGGGAAAGACTGCACACCCGTTTGGAACAGGCGAATGTCCTGCTGCTGATGGTACGGGGCAACCATGACGACCCGCGGTATTTCGATGGAGAGATGATCGACTATCCCTGCATGAAGACGCTCCCCGACTATACGGTGGTGCATACCCGTTCGCACAACATCCTCTGCATCGGGGGTGCAGTATCGGTTGATCGCAACTTCCGCCTCTCGATGATGGACATGCACCGTATGCAGGGCAAGAGGTGTCTGCCGCTTTATTGGCGCGACGAGGCGTTCCGATACGACGAGCGGGAACTCGTCATTCTAACCGATGAGGATGTGCGGATCGATACCGTCGTTACCCACAGCGCCCCGTCGTTCTGTCCGCCCGCGGCGAAGCGCGATCTGGAACACTTCTGCGCAGGCGACGAGTGGCTTGCCGACGACATCAGGCATGAACGCCGTGATCTGGAACGGCTTTACCGCTGGCTTACCGTGCACGGACATCCGCTGCATGCGTGGTATTACGGCCATTACCACGCTTCGGCGACCACCATCCATGACGGCACAATATTCCACCTGCTCGACATCATGGAGATGAAAGGCATTTGAGTTGATTACAAAAACTCTTACAGGAATTGTACAGCGAAAAGAAAAAAGGAAAATAAAAAGTTTTTCTCTTTTGGCTGTAGTATTGAAGTGATAAGGGAAAAACCAGTTTAGTTTGGTTTATTAGCTCTATATATAGGCTAAATTAAACTAAACTGCATTTAGGCAGGAATAGATGACTGCCTGTTGATAAAAAGAATTACCTTTGCAAAACGATGCGTTCGTTGACATCAGAAGTATCTTTTTTCTTTTGGCTGCATGAAGCATTTTGAAAGCATTAGATGCTTTGTCATGATAGGGCAGCAATGGGTAGAAAATCTTTGAGAGGTTCTTATTGTGCAAGCAAGTGCAAAGAATGAAACCTAATGAAACAAAAAAATCAAAGAATCGCAAAAAAGCACATTCTTGTTCCCGTTTTGTTCCTTAAAAACAGATCGAATTTTATATTATATTGATTTACATTATGCTGTAAATTAGAATACAATATTTACCAGATTTCGATAAGCAAGAGATAAAGCTAACGCTTTTATATGTTCGCTCCGCATTCCGGCGGGGGAAATGCGGTGCAGGATGGATCTACAAAGACACTGAGATTATTTTACCATAGGCTGTTACGGTTTGGTTATCGAAGCAAAGATACACAAAGGTGAAAGGAGAGGCAAGGAGAAAACGCAAGTTTTTCAGGTTTGGCAACCCCGAACCGCATCCTATATCTTATCAAAAGACAAGGAATGCCGAGCGCAACGACAAGGAGAAAAGCTTGCTTTGACTTTTGACCAGAACAAACAGATTCTATTTCTTCTGAAAATGGAATAAATGTGTCTCATTTTATCAATTCCGGTTTCAATAGAAAGGCATCCGGATCGACCTTCATTTGATAGATCGCTATACTAGGATTGAGTTTTTTTGCCTCCTCAACAATCCTTTTTTTCATCTTTCCATCAATAGTAACCCCCAAATAAATAGAATCAAAACATTCCCCTCCTATTGGAAGATAAGCACGTATTTCTTTCCAATCAATAGGACCTTCTCTATCATCCTGATGAGGTAACAACCGCATATAACTAGGCAACGGATCCCAAGAGATTAAACGAACTTCTTGTTCATGTTTCCAAGCCATTGCATTGGTACTCATTTGATAACGAAAAAAATCCTCCACACTTCGATAATAATTCGGCTTCTCCACTATATTCCGATATTGTACTTCCATTACCCAACAACCTATAACTATTTGTCCATGCATTTGAGACAAATAGTTGGAAACTTTTTCCATATCAAGTCCTATACATATACCTTTATGGTTGCTGTAATAACTCCACATCAATAAAGAATCAAAGATTTTCGATAGGCTACAAATCCATGCACGCTCTCTATATCGCTCATGTCTACCCGAACAAAGTGATTGTATAACATGAGGAGGCCATCCTTTACAAATCGACTTTGGGACATTGGAAAAATCCATCAAAGATGGATGACAGTCAAATGGATCATTCAATCGTGTAGCATTGGTAAATTGGAGATTGCTATTCGAAAGCATCATAAGCCCTCCCATGGCATCTAAATATTTATATAGTTTTGCCATATCTACCATTTATTGATGAACATTTACATTTTCTATAACACCTAAAAATAACTTTTAGGTCGCTTTTTCATTTCCCTACTCGATGCTGGTCAGGGTGATCTGCGGCAGAGACTGGATAAAGGTAAACAGCGCCTGGACATCGCTGCGATGGTGGATCTTGATGAACATCGAGACTTTATAGACGGTCAGCTCCCCGTGCTGCTCCTGCTGGGTGGAATAGCTGATGATGGGGCATTTCTTTTTGCAGACTTCGTCCATTACCCGGGCGAGGTTCTGACGGTCGGTGGTAGAAAACGTAAGGGACATGTTGTGCAGGGCTACGTCCTTGAACAATACGGTGAGCAGTTCCATGCCGGCCAGGGTAAGGGCCGTTGCCGCTACGCCGATCCAGTACATGCCTCCGCCGATGGCCATGCCGATGCCGGCCGTGGCCCACATGCCGGCGGCGGTGGTGAGCCCCCGGATGAGTTGCTTCTGGAAGATGATGGTTCCTGCGCCCAGAAAACCGATGCCGCTGACGATCTGCGCAGCTACCCGACTGGGGTCCAGCGGTGTTCCGCCTTCGACCTGAAAATCTTGAAAGCCGTACTGCGAGACGACCATGAACAGGGCGCTGCCCAACGAGACCAAAAAATGCGTGCGGAATCCGGCTTCCTTGGCACGGTATTCCCGATCCAGCCCGATGACGGCTCCCAGCACTCCGGCCAGTAACAGCCGCCCGATAAGTTCCCATTCCATCCTTTCGTGCGATTTTTTCCGTTTCTCGGACAAATGTACTCTTTTCACCGCGCTTGCGGAAATGCCCGGGGATACGTTCGTAGGAAAATTTGTGCCGTTGGTCCACAAAATGGAAAAGGTGGGGAAAAATGTTGTATTTTCGTTTGACAAGCAAACCGGGACTATAACACAAAAACAAATGCGTACTTCTATGGATATTCGTATTCCCCGCACCGAAAAAAAACGGGTGGTGATCGTCGGTGGAGGTTTCGCCGGAATCAAACTGGTGAACAAGATCGACAGCCGCCGCTACCAGATCGTGCTGATAGACCGCAACAACTACCATCAATTTCCCCCGCTGCTCTACCAGGTCGCTTCGGGCGGCCTGGAGCCGGGGTCTATCTGCTTCCCGTTCCGAAAGTTGTTCCATCGGGAAAAAGACTTTTACTTCCGCATGGCCGACGTGCAGAAGATCGTGCCGGAGGAAAACCGGATCGTTACCTCGATCGGGGATTTGGACTACGACTACCTGATCCTGGCCGGAGGAACGACGACCAACTACTACGGCAACCGTGCCATCGAAGAACATGCCCTGCCGATGAAGGAAGTGCGCGAAGCCCTCACCCTGCGCACCAGCCTGCTGCTCAACCTGGAAAATGCGCTGGACGACGAAGACAAACAGGAACGCCGCTCGCTGCTCAATGTGGTGATCGTCGGTGGAGGTGCTACCGGAGTAGAAATCGCCGGGGCAATCGCTGAGATGAAACGCTTTATCGTGCCCAAGGATTATCCCGATCTGGAGACCCGAATGCATGTCTATCTGATCGAAGGGACGGACCGCCTGCTGGGGGTGATGTCGGAATCGGCTTCGCGCCACGCCAAAAAATACCTCGAAGATATGCGGGTGCGGATCCTGCTCGGGAAACTGGTTACCGACTTCCGCGACGGAGCGGTGGTGCTGAACGACGGGCAGACCATTTCAACCCAAGCGCTCATCTGGGTGAGCGGTGTTACAGCCGTCCGTTTCGAAGGGATCCCGAAAGAAAAAACAGGCCGCGGCGGGCGTATTTTGGTGGATGCGTACAACCGCTTGGTGGGCAGCGAAAATATCTTTGTCGTAGGCGACCTCTGTCTGCAGGTTCAACCGGGCTACCCGAACGGTCATCCTCAAGTCGCACAGGTGGCCATCCAGCAGGGACGCTGTCTGGCCCACAACCTCAACCGGATCGCACAGGGAAAAACTCCCCGGGAATTCCACTACAAGGATTACGGTACGATGGCTACCGTGGGACGCAACAAGGCGGTGGCTGACTTCGGAAAAGTACACGTGCATGGATTTTTCGCTTGGGCGATGTGGCTGGTGATCCACCTGCGCTCGATCCTGGGCGTGAGAAACAAGTTGGCGGTATTGCTGGATTGGATGTGGAACTACCTGACCTACGACCATTCCTCGCGCTTTATCTTTTTCCGCCCAAAGAAAGACGAGACAATGGGATAAAGACTCCTCTCACGCTTTTTGAGGAAAGCGGCGAGGTTTTTCCCCATTTTAGGGGATTGTCCCCCGGAAGGCTTCTCCCCATCTTTGCACTCGCCGGAAGTACCCGCTCAAGGGGCACTCCGGGAGACAAGGATGGGGAAAATTTTTCATGCGATACTTGGATGCGCCGCGCTGCTGCTTTCCGCCTGGCCACTTCCCGCACAAGAGCGGTGTTCGGTCCGCGGGAAGGTAACGGACGGGGATAGTGGCGAGGCGGTGGTCTATGCCCTGGTGCGCATCGATGAACTCTCGATCCAGACAACCACCGACCGGGACGGGATGTTTTCGATCCCGGAGATCCCCAAAGGGTCGTACCGTTTGAGCGTAAGTTTCCTGGGATTTCAACCCGCCTCCCGGACGATCGAAGTTCGGGACAGTCTGTTCGTAGAGGTGAAGATCTACCCGATGTCCTTCCAACTGGACGATGTGGTGGTGATGCCGGTAAACCGGCCTACGGGCGGGACTTCTTCCTCGACCCTCACCCAAGCCGCCCTGGAGTACATCCAGCCTTCGAGTTTGAGCGATGTCTTCCAATTGCTTCCGGGGTATCTCTCCTACGATGCGAACATCAGCAGCCGGGAGCAGATGTATGCCCGGCAGGCAGGGGGCGACGACAATACGGCCTTAGGAGCGTCCATCATCCTGGGAGGAGCGCCATTGTCGAACAATGCGACGCTGCTGCGGCTTCCCGATGAACTGGTAAGCGCACGATCGACCATCGGAGGGGGGATCGACCTGCGGCAGATCTCCACCGACCACATGGAAGAGGTGGAAGTGATACAGGGGATCTCGTCGGTCAAATACGGCGACATGTCCTCCTCGGTGGTGATCCTCCAGCCCAAATCGGGAGCCTCGCCGCTGAACGTGCGCGTGAAGGCCGACCCGTTGAACAAACTGGTCTACGCCGGGAAAGGATTTTCCCTGGGCGAACGCGCCGGGACACTGCACGTGGGGATAGACCTGACGCAAGGCCGCCCCGACGTACGCGAGCAGTTGCAGAAATACACCCGCATTTCCTTTCAGGGAAACTACACGGGGAAAAGCTCGCTCGGCGGGACGAGCCTAAACCACCGCCTGACGTTCTCCTATGTCGGGACCCTGGACACGCAGAAGAACGACCCGGACCTCACTCCAAAGACCGACCGGTATGACGCCTCGTTCCACCGTTTTACCTTGTCGTACGACGGGACGTGGGACGTGAACCGCGCGGCGGTGAGCTACGTGGAGGCCGTGGTCTCGGCTTCGTACACCTCTTCGGTACTGCAACGCGAGATGCTGGTCGCCCCCCAAGGGGTGCTCCCCTACCCTTCGGGCACCCAGGCGGGCGAACACGAAGGGACGTACCTGCCGGCGGAATACCTTTCCCGCTATCGGAACGAAGACCGTCCGCTGAACCTCTTCGCCCAGTTCAACGCCGTGGGGATCTACTCCCTGGGCCGGACCACCCACCGGGCGATGGTGGGGCTGGAGGCTTCGATGGACAAAAACGTGGGACGCGGCATGGTGTACGACGCGACGTATCCTCCCTACCCGACTTCCTCCTACGCTTCCCGCGAACGGCGTTACAGCGATGTCCCGGCGATGGTGCGTACGGCGTTGTTTGCCGAAGAAAAATTCATGACCTGCTTCGGGGAACACAAACTGACCCTGACGGCGGGGATCCGCCTGTCGATGCTGGGCAACCTGCCGAGCCACTACCGGATGCAGGGGCGGGTGTACGCCGAACCCCGGGTAAACATGATCTGGACCCTGCCCTCGGCCCGTGTAGGCGGACAAACGCTGGGGATAGCCCTTCGGGCGGGATACGGCCAACAGATGAAAATGCCGACGCTGGACTACCTCTACCCGCAGGAATCCTACAACGATGTGATCGTGTTGAACTACTATTCCCAGACCGAGGCCAACCGGGTACTGTGGGTCAATACGTCGGTATCGGACCGCACCAACCCGGAACTGAAACCCAACAAGAATGTCAAATTCGAAACCGGGGCGGACTTCACTTTCGGGAAATACACCCTGTCCCTGACCGCTTTCCGGGAGGAATCCACCGAAGGGTTTGCCTACCGCACGCGGTATTATTCGTTCCCTTACGTCAAATACTCCACACTCCGCGAACCGGTGGAGGGGAAACCTTCCCTGGAGGATTTCCTTCCCGAGAGAGACACCCTGCTGTTGAGCTATTCCCTGCCGATGAACAGCGAACGCACGGTGAAGACCGGGATGGAATACTCCCTGACGATCCCCGAAATCCCGGCCTTGCGCACTTCGATCACCCTCAACGGGGCCTACTACCGCACCCTGTACGACAACAGCCTGCCGATGCAGAAATACCCCAGCGGGCTGTACATGGGCAAACCCTACCCTTACGTGGGGATCTACGACTGGGATTACAGCACGTACCGCGAGCAGTTCAACACCAACATTTGGCTCAATACGCACATTCCCCGTTTCCGCCTGTACTTCTCGACCATGATCCAGGTGGTGTGGACTTCGCGGAGTTGGTCGAAAAAGTTTTCCGGGCTGCCTACCTCGTACATCGGGAAAGACGGTATCGAGCGGCCCTTCACACCGGATATGGCTTCCGATCCGGCCTTTTCGAGCATCGTGCTCACGTTTTCCGACAGTTACTTCGAGCCGAACGTTTCGCCCGTGTCGGTAAGCCTGAACCTGAAGGCTTCGAAAGAGATCGGGAAAAACCTCAAAGCTTCGTTTTTCGTCAATCGCCTGTGGGATTACAACCCTCGATACCGTACCAACCTGAATACCGAAACCCGGCGGTGGGTCATCCCGTTTTTCGGCGCGGAGGTACAGATGAAATTGTAATCGGATAAAAAATTCTCAAACAAATATTTACAAAAAAATGAAAAAAATCGCATTTTCTTTTCTCGTGGCCGCCTTGCTCCTGGTGAGCGGGTGCAGCAAAGAAAACGGCCCCGTTCTGGTGCCGGTAAGTCTTCAGGTAAACCTGCCGGGAGACGACACGCCTATTTACACCCCGAACACCACCCGGGCTACGACCGGAGAGCCGGCCGTGGGCTTTGACGTAACGTTTACCAATACTTCGACCCAGGCCGAAACGACCGTCCAGACCGATGCGAGCGGAACGGCCCGCGCCGAACTGGAAGAGGGGGTGTACAACATCTTCGTGTACGGGGTTTACCAGACCAACGGCAAAGAAAACGTCTATCAATATACCCTGACCAGCCAAAGCGTTCTGGCTCCGGCCGAGGGCAGCGGCGCGACGGGAGTAACCTTCCCTGCCGTGATCCCCGAACTGGCTGCCGTGAGCGGAGGCTGGGTCATCAAGGAGGTTTACAATTCGGGATGTTACTCTCCCGCCGGAAAAGCCTACTCCTACGACCAGTACATCTGCCTGTACAACAACTCCGACCAGGTACTCTACGCCGACAGTCTGGTGGTAGCCATGTCGTCCAAATTTACCAACGACAACATGGACCAGGGCTATCTGAGCCAGTTCCTGCCCGGGAGAGTAGTCCCCGACCTGCTCATCCAGGTACCCGGCAACGGGAAGGAACACCCGGTGCAGCCCGGAGCTTGCCTGGTGATCGCCAACCAGGGGATCAACCACATCGAGGTGGGTGGCAAAGTCGATCTGACCCAAGCCGACTTCGAATGGTACGACGACCACCGGCTCGATGTGGACGTGCCCGAAGTGCCCAACATGATCAACCTGTACGGATACTCCGCTACGATCAACCAGCTTTCCGTGCAGAGCAACCGCGCCTACTTCATCCTTCGTCCCACGGGCGACATCACGGCTTGGATGAACAGTTTGAAGACCTCGGTAGTCTATCCCTCGGGCACTTCCAAAGAGATGTACCCCATCCCGGCCGAACAGATCATCGACGGGGTGCAACTCGCGCCCAAAGGTTCGGTGCTGAACAATCCTTCGCTACCCTCGGCCGTAGATGTGGGCTACACTTACGTGGGTGAAAACGACGGCGACAGCGGAGCGCGTCTGGGGCTGGTAGCCTCGCGCAAGGTAAAGGAGAAAACCTCCGACGGGCGTATCGTCCTGCAGGATACCAACAACTCTACCCTCGATTTCCTGCCCAACCAGGAACCCAGCCCTTATTCGGTAAAGGAATAACCCGTCTCCCATGTCTGCCATACGACCGATCGCATTTCTGCTCGGGACGCTCGCCGTGATCCTTTCTGCGCCCACCGGACAGGCCCAAACCTTCCCGAAAGCCGGGGAAGTCCTTCGGGACTCCCTCGGCGCACGGGTTTGGCAGGTCGGTTACCGGATGACGCCCACCGGGTACGCCACCCTGGAACGCTCCCGGGACACGCAACTCTCGATGCGGTATGCCTACTGGGATTCCGAGGGGCTGAACGCTCCCTTCGAGGGCGAGGGCGGCGAGCGGTTGCGCATCGAGGCTTCCGGATACGGAGTGCAAAAGGACAAGAGTATCTACTGCGCGTCGGCTTCCTTTTCCACCGGCACGCTGCGCCGCAGCTCCTGGAACGATGTATGCGACGTGTGGATGCTCTACCCCTACACGGTGGCCGATGCTACGGGTGGCGATTACCTGGACGAGGAGTACTTTCTCTCGGGAGGGTACGCCCGGTATTTCGGGACGCACGTGCTCGGGCTGCGGGTGGAATACACCGGAAGGATCGCCTTCCGGGGTGCGGACCCCCGACCGAAAAACACGGTATCCGACCTCTCGTTCAACCCGGGATGGAGCCTTCGCCTGGGCAGGGGGCATACCTTGGGCCTTTTTGCCAAGTACCGCTACTACAAGCAGCACGTGGGCATTTCGGTCGAGGAGCCGGGCCGCAGCTATACCTTTTATCGGATGCGCGGGGTAGGCCTTTTCGACCGGATGTTCTCCAAGGGCGATACTTCCTTCGGCCGGTACTACTTCAGCGACGAGGCCACCGTCGGGGGGCTGTGGGAAAAGAGCGGCCGGAATGCTTTCGAGGCTGTCCTCTACTTTCGTTACCGCAGCGTACGCACCGAGGAATCGGACAACCGCATCCCCTTCCTCACCCGCCGTCCGGAGATCGGCCTGCACGCCGGATACTGCCGCACGATGGGTGCCTCCGCACTTACCGCCTCCCTGCAAGGCACTTACGGCCGTCAGCAAGGCTGGGAACGCACCTACGAGCGCGTTACAGCCGACGAGCAGACGCAGGTACAGGTGTGGCGTTTCCTCTCGCAAACCCTGCGGGACGAGATCTCCTCGGCCCACGCCCGCTTGCGGGTGGAATACCTCCAGGGGCTCTCCCCGCAACTGTCCCTGTGGTACGCCGCCTGCGGCGAATACCACTACGACCGGGAACAGTTCACCAGCCCTTTGTACCACATGCAGGTAAGTTTCCTGCGCTTGGGCGCGGAAACGGGACTGCGCCGCGAGGGGACGAAGGGCAACCGTCTGGAACTCCGCATGGCGGCTTGGCACAAAACGGGCACGGGGTCCTCGATCGCCTGTGCCGAAGCGGAAAACGAGATCGGGGTGCGGGAGATGCTCCTCCCATTGTACGAATACCTCACACGCGACTATACGTTGGCGGAAGCCGCAACGGCCTATACCTTTGTCCGGAGAGGTTTCGAACTGAAAGTCCACACCGAGGGCGGGTATGCCTTCGGGGACGGAGGGAGCCACCGATGGGGGATCCGCGCGGGGATTTCCGTGTTTTTATGATCCCCAAGTACAAACGAGACCATTGGCCATTCATTTCAAGAACAAGCAATCTCAACTCTTCCATATGCAGGAAAACATCATCGAATGCCGCCACCTGACCCACTACTACGGTTCGCGGCTTATCTACCAAGACTTGAGTTTCCAGGTGCCCAAAGGCCGTATCCTGGGACTGCTGGGGAAAAACGGTACGGGCAAAACGACGACCATCAACATCCTCTCGGGATTTCTCAAGCCCGCCGGAGGGCAATGCCTCATCTTCGGGGAGGACATCCGCCGGATGCACCCCCTCACGCGCCGCCGCATCGGGCTGCTGATCGAAGGCCACGTGCAGTACAGTTTCATGACCATCGCGCAGGTGGAGAAGTTTTACTCCGCTTTCTACCCCCGGTGGAAAAAGGACGCCTACTACGGATTGATGGAAAAACTGCACGTGGCTCCCCGTCAGCCCATTTCCCGGATGTCATGCGGGCAGCGTTCGCAGGTAACCCTGGGGCTTATCCTGGCGCAAGACCCGGACCTGCTGGTGCTGGACGATTTTTCGATGGGACTCGACCCGGGCTACCGGCGCCTGTTCATCGACTATCTGAAGGAATACGCCAAGGCCGAGAACAAGACGGTCTTCCTCACTTCGCACATCATCAGCGACATGGAGCGTCTGATCGACGACTGCATCCTGATGGACTACGGTCGCATCCTCCTCCAGAGGCCGGTAAAGGACCTGCTGGAACACCTGCGCCGCTACGATTTCACCACCCGGGGAGACGAGCCCTCGTTTGCGGACGATCCGGGCATCTACCATCCGGGGGTGATCCGCTCCCGGGGCGAGCTCTTTTCCTTCGAGGGGAGAGCGTACGTGGAGAGCTATCTGCACCGCTGCGGGGTCGCCTTCGAAGGGCTCCGGGAAGAAAGCGTTTGTCTCGAAGATGCCTTTATCGGTCTGACCGGCAAGTATTAACCCGAAAAACACACCCCGAAAAAAGATGAACCAAGCGATCTTTTTCAAAGAATGGCTCAAGATACGGACTACGTACTTCTGCTCGGCCATCGTCCTGGCTGCGATGACCCTTTACTGCCTGCTGCGCATCGAGCGCATCCTGGCCATCAAGGACGTCCCGCACCTGTGGCAACTGATGCTCGAACGCGACATGGTCTTTGTGGACGTGTTGCAATACGTCTTCCCGGCCGTGGGACTGGCGGTAGCCGTGGCACAATTCCTGCCCGAAGTGCTGCAAAAACGCCTGAAACTCACCCTTCACCTGCCCGTATCCCAAAAACGGATGACGTTCTCCTGCCTGGGCTTCGGTGCCGGGGCGCTGGCGGTGTTGTTCGGTGCATGCGCGCTGGTGATCGGGTGGTACGCCCGCTCGCTGCTGGCTCCCGAACTGGTGGAGCGCATCGAGCTGACGATGCTGCCCTGGGTGTTGGCAGGATGGGCGGCTTATTTTCTTGCCGGGTGGATCCTGACCGAACCTTCCGTGCGGGGAAAGATCGTCGCGGGAGGGTTGGCGGTGGCCGTGCTGCGGATGTACTACGTGAGCCTCGTCCCGGAGAGTTACAACGGTTTTCTCCCGGTCCTGGCGGCCATCACGGTGAGCTTGGCCTCCTTTACCTGGCTGTCGGTCCTGCGGTTCAAGGCCGGCGCGGAAGACTAAACGGCATTTCCTCTTTTCAAAAAAAACGACAAACGACAAAAACAGATGACACGATACGGCAAAATATTCCTGCTGCTGCTCGCCATCGGGGTTTTGGCTTGGATACTACCCTGGTTGTACAGCTTTGCGACGCCCGATACGCGGTACGCTCCCTTTACCCTGATGAGCGAGGTAAACGATCAACTGCTCCACAACCTTCCTGCGGACGGGAAGGGGCTTTCGATGATCGACCAGCAAGGGAGGGTCTATTCCGGGGAGGCGATCGACAGCATGCTTCCCACGTTTTACTACCGCCAACTGATCGCCGACGGCCGCCTGCCGAACACCCTGCGCGGAGTGGCGATGACACCGAAAGCTATCCAGGCGGGCAACTTCATCTTCCGCAGTTCGCCGTCGGACCTCAACCGCCGCGTCCCGGGGCTGTATCCCCTGCTGGAGAGCCGTTCGGGACGGGTCGATCTGGAAATGCCGGACGATGTGTTCCGTATTACGGACCAGGGGATCGAATTCATCGACATGGCCACCAATACCATAAAGGCAGAAAAAAGCCGGACATTCACCCTGGCGATGGAAAAGAAAGGGTTCGCCTTTCCGGCGATGGCCATCGCCGGAAACCCCACTACCCGCAAGGACTACGACAACGGTTACCTGCTCATCGACCGCAACCACCGGGTATTCCGCCTGATGATGGTCCGGGGACGTCCTTTCGTGCGCGATACCGGGATCGATCCGCAGATAGGGATGGTGCAGGGGTTCGTGACCGAGTTTCCCGGGAGGCAGTACATCGGCTACCTGACCGACCGCAACTCGCAGCTCTATGTGCTGACTTCCGACTATGAGCTGATTCGGATGCCGGTAGGGAGTTTCGACCCGAAGACCGAGAGCCTGATGATCGTCGGCAACCTCTTCAACCGGACGGTGCGCATCGGCGGAAACGATTCGGTGCGCTGGTACGGCCTGAGAGCAGACGACCGGACTTTGGTCACCCAACAGGAAGTGTCCTTTCCGCCGAGTGTGGCACAGAAGATCGCGGGATGGGTGTTCCCGTTCCGCCTGTCATTTACTTCGAGCGTCGATGGCTATGCCTACCCGCGCTTCGAGGGCGGATCGCCCTGCGCGTTCGTTTTGGGAGCGGTGCTGGCAGGAGCATGGATTGCGATGCGGAGAAAGAGAAAGCGACGTGTCGTGCTGCCGGCTTTGGTCATCCTGGCAACGGGGGTGTACGGTTTCCTTGCATTTTTGCTACTCAAGGTGCCTGAAAACGAGCGATAAATAACGATCCTAAGCTAAAAATACCCTAAACCCGGCGATTTTTTTTGCCGGGTTTATTTTTTAGGATTACATTTGTCTGCTTTGGAAAAACCTTGCAGCGAAAGCGCAGGGGAAAAAAGTATTGTCCGTCAATAGCAGCACCGAAAAAACGTGGGATTCTTCCAGAAAAACCGGCACTTTATCATCTACACGATCATCGGCGCTTCGTGCGAGGTCCTGGACTTCTGTATCTTTTACGTGCTGATGCGCACTACCGACATGCATGTGCTTCCGGCTCACGTGATCAGCGTAAACTCCGGGCTGTTGTGCAGTTTTCTGATGAACACCAAGATCAATTTCCGCACCCCGGACAGACTCTTCCGCCGGTTTACCATGTTCTTTGCCATCGCGTGGGTGGGGCTGGCGTTCTCCAGTGCGCTGATGGTCTTTATGGTGGAATACCTGCATCTGTACGACGTGGGGTCCAAGATCTTCACCATCATCCTGGCGGGACTCTACCAATACATGATGAACAAACGCTTCACCTACCGTATCGTCAAGACGACCGAGAAAGGGATCAAAAACACCTTTGAGTAAACCTTTCCAGTCGTTTCCTTTCCTCCCTTTTTTCGGAAAACGACTTTTCCCTGTAAAGGGGCGTTGCCTTGCGGTATCTGCCGCCAAGTTCCGTTATTTTTGTCCTGCCCCAAAAAGCTCTACAAGGACGCTCAAGCGAGGCGGGCAAGCGAAGCGGGGCCGAATGGCCCCGCTTCGCTTGAGCGCTTCGATTACTTGCGTTCTTTTTCCGGCAAAAGGAACTTCTCCTGCCCGTCGAAAACCCGAAACGCCCGCTCTCGGACATCGCCCCGGGCACACTTCATCAGAGCCTCGTTGCCCAACTCCTCGGCATAGTGCTGCTGTTTTTCCGTGATCGGCACGATCCACAGACAGTTCACCGGATCGCCCCGGAAATCGCCGTAGAGTTTTTCCGAGAAATTTGCCTCACCCTCGAGCAAAAGCGCATGGGAAAAATGTTTCCCGAACGGCTCGATGTCGAACAACACCGTATGGCCATCGCCCAAAAACGTGGTATAATTCCAAGGGATGTCCGACAGCCCTACCAGATACGCCACAAAAGCGTCGCGGTGTTCCCGGAAGAGGTCTTCGCGTACGCCCATGGCGAGTTCCGCCCGGCGCAAACCTTCCGGATACTGGGTAAAACGATCGACCGAAGGCTGCTGGAGGAGCGACATCCCGAGGGTAAAGAGCCACACGGTATCCCCCTCGCGCACCGTTACCACGGCACGGGGCGGGAAATACCCTACGTCCACCACCAGGTATTCCGCATGAGGCCCGTATGCCCGTTCGATGGCCTGGAGATGCTGGTCGCGGAAGTGTTCCCAGGTAGCGTTGTCCTGCATGGACTTCCAGTAGGACTCGGCCCGACGCACCCGTTTGAAAATATCGTTCTGACGGGGAGTGCCGAGCTCCCAGGCAAAAGGAGATGTCCCGATCGCATCGCGGGCATACCCGGTAAACTCCCCGCTGGAAGCCCAACCGGGGATAACGGCCAAGAGTTGATCTTCCTCGTAGAGTGCCGCGCCGTCCCCGTCCTCCAGAAAGACCAAACGGAGGTCCTTCGGGTCGAGCCGCGCCGCGCCCTGCGGATGACGGCATGCGCGCAGGGGCATCCGGGGTTGGGCTCCGGCGTCCAAGGCCTTTTCATCGACCGCGTCGATGGCTTTTCCGTAATTGCGCACCCAGCAGGCACGGATCTCGGTGTCCTTGCTATCGGGGCGGATGTACAGGTACAGGTACACGCAATCGTTTTCTTCCTGCACCAGCGCATGGGTATCGGTCTTGGGGAAATAAGCGCTGCAAATGATGTTTTTGTCCGTATTTTTTTCCGGCATGGTCTGCGGTTGTTGTTTCATCGGGGGTATGTTCGGTTTCAGTCGGTTCGTTATCGGAAAGTTTTTGTTTTCGCATCTCCCAAGTGCCTTCCAGTCCGGGTGTGTCGGGAGAGAGTGAAAAGACGCCGCGAAGGGATCAGAAAGGCGGCTTATCGTCATCCTGATCGGCAGGCGGGCGGTTGATCCGGCTTTCAAACGCATCGCTGGGCAAGGCTCGGGGGTCGAACCCGCCGCCGAACGCGTTGTTGATCTTGGAGTCGTAACTGTCCTGTACGGCATACGGAGCAGCAGGAGACCCCGAAGGGTATCCCCCGGCTTCGGGAGCGGAGGAAGGTGCGCTCTGATCCAAGTCGGAGAACTGTGCCAGCGGGCCTACAAACGCCAGACGGATGCTGCGCAAGTCGCCGTTGCGGTGCTTGGCGATGATGAATTCCGCCTGGCCGGCGGTAGGCGTCCCGTCCTCCCACGTGTCGAAATTGTAGTATTCCGGACGGTAAATGAAGCTGACGATGTCCGCATCCTGCTCAATGGCTCCCGATTCGCGCAAGTGCTGCAGCGAAGGCCGCTTTTGTCCGGTCTGTGCCTCGACCCCGCGCGAAAGCTGCGAAAGAGCGATCACCGGGACGTTGAGTTCCTTGGCGACGGCCTTGAGCGTGCGGGAGATGGTCGAGATCTCCTGTTCGCGGTTGCCGGGGTTGTTTTTCCCGCCGACGGTCATCAGTTGAAGGTAGTCGATGATCAGTATCTTCACGCCTTGGGATACCAGCCGGCGCGCCTTGGCCCGAAATTCGAGCAGAGACAAGCCGGGTGTCTCGTCGATGTAGATCGGAGCGCGCTCCAGGTCTTTCACCTTTTGGTACAACACGTCCCATTCGTACTGCTGGAGGCTTCCCTCGCGCAGTTTGTTGGATGGGATTCCCGTCTCGGAGCTGATCATTCGGGTGATCAGCTGCACCGACGACATTTCCAGACTGAACATCGCCACGGGGATCTGGTGGCGGATAGCCATGTTTTTGGCCATCGACACCACGAATGCCGTCTTACCCATACCCGGACGGGCGGCGATGACGATCAGGTCGCTGTTCTGCCAACCGGCGGTACACTTGTCGATGTCGCGAAAACCGGAAGCCAGACCGCTGATGCCTCCCTCCTGCTTGGAGAGTTCCTCGATGCGCTTGATGGCTTGATGCACCAGATCGTCGGCCTTTTCGTAAGACTTCTTGATGTTGGTGTTGGTGATGTTGAAGATACCTGCTTCGGCCTGGTCCAACAAGTCGAACACGTCGGTAGAGTCATCGTACGAACGGTCGATGATGTCGGTGGAAAGGTGGATAAGCTCCCGTTGGAAGTATTTTTGCTGGATGATCCGCGCATGGAATTCGATGTTGGCCGCCGAGGTTACCCGCTGGGTAAGCTGCACCAGGTAATAGTCCCCGCCTATGGCATCCAGATGGCCCTCGGTGCGCAGTTGGTTGCTGACCGTGAGCAGGTCGATGGGTTGGCTGTCGTTGTACAGGTGGACGATGGCGGAGTAAATATAGCGGTGCTCCGGCTGGTAAAACACCTGGTCGTTGTCCTGAAAGATATTCACCACACGGTCGGCCGAGCGACCGTCTATCATCAACGCCCCCAGGACTGCCTGTTCGAGATCCGTGGCTTGGGGCGGCCGCCGAGCGGCTGCCAAGGGAACCACCGGAGAGGCCGCAGAAGTCCTGCGGGTCGGATTTCTTTTCGCATTTTCCATGAGGGTAAAGCTACGACCTTTTTCGCTTCACTTTTCGAATCGGCCCCCGTATCTTACCAACAATTTTTCCACAACGGCCTACGCCTACTCTGGGTGTATCCGAAACATCTTTTCGGGTGTTTTTCTCCGGGGCAAATGTTCCCGGGGGTTTCTCCCGGGACGCTTTTTTCCACACACGCCCTTTCTTCCGACCGCCTTCCTTCCCGCCTGCCCATACGGGACAAACCGGGCAAAAAAAATACACCCGGAATGCTTTCCGGGTGTACTTCTCTCTCCAAAGGGCGTCATAGACGAAACGAAGGAAATACTGAAGTAAGAATGCCGCCCTTTAATCCATAGTAACTTTAAAATTCAGTTGTGTGTGTGTTGTAAAAAAATCAAAAAACAAATGTGTTGTTAGTTGTTAGGACCACGGTGCCGGACCATCCGACGCGTCCCTTTCGGGAGTTAACCGCGACCCTGTATCTCGTACACCAACACCACAAATATAGGGATATATTTCACAAAAAAGCAAATCCCTCCGTTTTTTTTACGTTAATATTTTAACAAGTTGTTTTATAGATAAATACTCCCTGTTTTTCCAACTCATCCGATAGAAAACCCCGCAACGGGACACGCATTTGACAAAAGTACACTATCTTTGAACGGCGGAAAATACGTTCCGCCGCCGAACGATGATAAAAAAACTGTACGTTTCCAACTATGCGTTGATCGACCGTCTGGAGATGGAACCTTCCCCTGGGATGACCATCCTCACGGGCGAGACCGGCGCGGGGAAATCCATCATACTGGGCGCTCTGGGGCTCGCAACGGGGGCGAGAGCCGACTTGGCGGCCTTGCGCGACAACACCCGCAAATGCGTGGTGGAACTCTCGGTCGAAATCGACGGGATGGGTCTGGAAGGCTTCTTTGCCGAAAACGACCTGGACTACGAACCGCTGACTATCCTGCGCCGGGAGATTCTCCCTTCCGGAAAATCCCGCGCCTTTGTCAACGATACACCCGTGCTGCTCGACACCCTCGGCCGGCTCGCCGCACACTTGCTCGACGTGCACTCCCAGCACCAGAGCCTGCTGCTCTCCCGCCCTGCTTTCCGCCTGGGACTGGTCGATCGGTACGCCGGGAACGATGTACCGAGGACACAATACCGGCAACGGTACGAACAATACCGCACCCTGCAAAAAGAACTGGAAGAACTCTCCGCCCGCCGGAGGGAGCTTGCCCGCACACAGGATTACAACCGGTATCTGCTCGACGAGCTGGACAAATCCGACCTGAAAGACCCCGGCGAACAGGACGAACTGGAGAGCCTCGTGGCACGGCTGTCGCATTCGCAGCAAGTCAAGGAGGACTTGCAGGCTGCCTGGCAGCAGATGGACGCCGAAGAAACGGGTGTGCTGTCCCGGCTCGCGGAAACGCTCTCCCTGCTGCGCCGCGCCGAAGCCTACCTTCCCCCGCAGGACCAACTGACCGCCCGTACGGAAAGCGCCCTGATCGAACTCAAGGACATCACGGCACGCGTTTACTCCCTGGTAGAGGAAAGCGAAGACGACCCTCAGCTGCTCCAACGCGCCACCGAGCGCCTCGACCTGCTTTACACCCTGCTTCGCAAACACAATGCAAAGGATCTCTCGGCCTTGATCGCCCTGCGGGAAAGCCTCCGCGGGGAAGTTTCCGGACTGGAACAACTCGACGAGAGGATCGATACCCTCCAGCAGGAATGCGCCCAAGCGGGGCAAGCCCGGGCGGCGGCTTCCTCCATCCTGACCCAAACCCGACGGGAAGCCGCCGCCGCACTTTCGGAGCAGATCACCGATACGGTTCGCTCCCTGGGAATGCCCCACGCTACGTTCCGCATCGAAGTCTCATCTTCGGATACTTTCACGGCCGAGGGGGCGGATTCGGTGCGCTTTCTCTTTTCGGCCAACCTGGGACAAGCTCCGGCCGATGTGGAAAAAATCGCTTCGGGCGGCGAACTGTCCCGCGTGATGCTGGCCGTGAAATACGCCTTGGCCCGGCGGGCGAAGTTGCCCTCCATTCTCTTCGATGAGATCGATACGGGCGTTTCGGGCGAGATTTCCGACCGGATGGGAAGCATCATGCAGGATATGTCGCGGCACATGCAGGTGATCGCCATTACCCACCTACCCCAGATCGCCTCACGCGGAGACCTCCAGTACAAGGTATTCAAACAGGAGAGCGAGGGGACAACCCGCTCGCGTATTGCGCTGCTCTCTCCCGAAGAACGTACTGCCGAACTGGCCCGCATGATCAGCGGGGCCAACATCACGGAGGCCGCCATGGAACATGCCCGGGAGCTCCTGCGCCAAAACGCCAAGAACTGACCATTCCGCTATCCCGAATATCCGATCAGCGAAGGGCAGCGGGATAAAATTTCTTCTACCCCCGCCGCAGGCAAACGATTTTCCTGCACAAGTTTTCATCGCCCGGCAGGGGTTTTCTTTCCAGGGGGAAAAAGCGGCTCCCGCACGGGGATTTTTCTGCCTTTGTATCGGAGGAAATCTCTTGGCCGATTCCATCGCCCAGGTTGAAAAGACTTTCCGCAAGGGCGGTAAAAGCCGTCATTCGGGATTTTCCGGTCGGCCATAACGACGCAGCGAAACGAGCGGACGGCCGAAGTCGATCCAGCGGGCTTTCCTCGCCCACAGGTACACGGCTATCGAGATGACCGTAGCGAGAAACGAACCGGCCAACACGTCGGAGAGGAAATGCTGCATCAGATAGATGCGGCTGTACGCTACGGCCAGGGCTGCCAGAAAGAGCAGCGTTTTGACCCACGCGCGGGTGGCAAAAAGCGCCAAAGTGGTAAACAGACTGAAGGCTGCGGCCGTGTGCCCCGATGGGAAACTGAGCGTGTCCCGCAGGGGATGCCCTTCCACCAGCACGATCGAGTCCCATACTCCGGCTTGGGTGAGCACAGTGAGGGGACGGGGAGCGTCGAAGGCATGTTTGAGCAATGCGACCAATGCCATCGTACACAAGATGGATACGATACCGCTTACCATATAACGATAGGAAAAAAGGCTTCCGGCCAGCAGCACACACAGGCAAAACACGGTGCCGCCCATAGCGGTAACACTTACCCAAAAGGTATCTTGAAAGGGGGTATGGAAGCCGTTGAGAAACACCTGCACGTCGACCTTTCCCCACAAGGCGAGCGCCAAGGCTCCTGCGATCCAAAACCCGGCACAGGGGAGCAGGTACGGGAGGTTTTTCCGTAGAAAACGAGAAAAGGAGCTCTGCATCAGCTTACCTGCGCGCCGATGATCTGGCGCAGATTCACGACCGAGTTGTTCCACATCTGACGCATTTCATCGACTTCGCCAGGGTAGGCAAAGTCGGTGATGGTCATGGCGACATCGCCGGTGAGTTCATCCTGTTCGAGGCGGATCTCGAAGTAATATTTTTCGCCCTCGTCGGCAGCCCAGCGAAAACGCACCAGGGAATCTTCACGACGGGCTATCAGCGTAGCTTGTTCCTCGCTCCCGGCCCAGACAAAGGTAAACTGGTTGCCTTTCGAACTCGCTGCGTCGCAAAACCATTCCGCCAAGCCGGAGGCGGTAGAGATATACTGATAGAGCATCTCCAGAGATGCCTTCACAAGATACTCGATGTGGAATTTCTGCTTTTCTGCCATATCGTGATCCCTTTATTTCCGGGCGCAAGATATAGATATATTTCATACCGACAAATAAAATAAAAAGAAAAAAAATCTGTTTCCTCTTGCCCGAAACGGATTATTTGCCTACTTTTGCAAGCGGTTTTCGAGCCGTACCTTGGCGAGGTAGCTCAGCTGGCTAGAGCGTCGGATTCATAACCCGGAGGTCGGGGGATCATGCCCCCCCCTCGCTACAAAAACAAAAAATCCCGATCTTTCAAGATCGGGATTTTTTTGTGCAAATCTGCTTGCCTTTTAACCTGTTACACAAAACCTGCTCCCCCGCAACGAAATCGTTTGGGCTGCGCATGCAAAGGACTTACACCGGCTTTAACCGGACCTTGTCCTCATCTTCCTCGACCCAACCTCTCCGAAGGGCCTCCTCCAAGCCGCGCGAAAGCGAAGCTGTTACATTGTCGCCCAATCGGGTATAATGAAAAATATGCGCCACCTCGCGCAGCAAGTCCTGCCGGGGCAAGGCTCCCTGCTCCTCCAACACCTGACAGACGGCCGCAGCTACTTCTTGCGGAGCGATGTCCAATGCTTCCCGGGAAGATACAGGACGATACACCTGGTAGTGTTCCGGATCCTGGTCCGTATTCCAATAAAACGGATTCTCCCCGCCTGTAACCGGAAATCCACTCTGCGCCAAAAGACGCTCCATGTGGGCCGACAAGCGCAAACCCATCCGGGCTATGGAAAACGAATTCAACACCCGCTTGCACAACAAGGCCCGACTGATCGGCGCTTCGGTGCGGACTACTGCCCGGATCTTCTCCAGAATCCGGGCATCGTACAATCCCTGAACAAAGTCGTTCGATGCAACGGGGGTCATTTCCAAAAGGGTCTCCTGATAAGGCTGCTGCCGCGCAGGGACATCCGGTTCGCTCGGCACGGTATCCTCTTGGGCGGAGAAAGACAGGGCTGTGTGCTCGACCGGAGCCGGCACTGCGGCAGACGATGAGGGCTGCTCTGCCTGCCCGTCTTCCGCAGAATGTCTTGCCGATTCGATCGCTGCGACGACTTCCCCGAGCGCACGTTCCCGATCTTCCCACCAATCCATCGCCCAGAGATGGTGAAGCTTCTACCCGAGCATCCGCAAGGCTCCGGGTTGCGTAACCACCCGGTCGTGGGCCGTACGTGCGACACTTGCGTGGTAGCCATCGCACAGGATGCCCAACAAATATTTGTCCGGATGCTGAGGATCGACCACGCCGATGTCTATCCGATAACCCGAACAACCCACATCCAGCCGTACGATATAGCCCCGGGCTTCCAACTCCCGGGCGATCGAAGCCAATAAGGCATCCTGCGTCCGATTTTCCGATCCTTGCCCGGAGAAAAGCACCTTGCGCCCTTTTTCGGCATATTCCAGAAAGGCCTTCAGCCCTGCTACTCCTTCCGCCGAAGTACGGTTCAGGTCGATCTGATCGGCGCGAAGGGAGGAAAACACTTTCATCTGATAACGGGCTCTGGATACCGCGACATTCAAACGCCTCCAGCCTCCCTCGCGATTCAAGGGTCCGAAATTGAGGGCGATCCGACCGGTTTTGTCCGGCCCGTAGCCGACCGAAAAAAGGATCACATCGCGCTCGTCCCCCTGCACGTTTTCGAGATTTTTGATAAAAACAGGCTCTTCGCACTCCAAAGCGGCGGTTTCCAGTTCTGGGTGGATCCGAAACCTGTCGGTGAGAAGATCCTCGATCAAAGATTGCTGATGGGTGTTGAAGGTCACCACCCCGATACTTCTTCGAGCGGTCAGGGGATCCGAGAGACGCTGTTCGATCTCCTTGACCACAGCTTGTGCTTCGGCCAGATTCTGACGCGTAGCGCCCCGGTCGTAGAGGCCATCCACGTATTGAAAATGCACTTTGGTGGCCAGGTCGTCCGGAGAGGGAAAAGTGAGCAGGCGGTTTTCGTAATACTTGACGTTGCTGAATGCGATCAGACTCTCGTGCTTGCTGCGATAATGCCAAAGCAAGTGCTTGGAGGGGAGGGACAATGCCAGGCAATCGTCGAGAATGCTTTCCAAGTCCTCTTTGTCGGCATTTTCCTCGTCGTACGTATCGGTCGAAAAGAAATGCGTGGGCGGCATCTGCTTGGGATCGCCTACGACAATGAGATGACGTCCCCGGGCGATGGCACCTACGGCTTCGCTGGTGGGCATCTGGGAGGCCTCGTCAAAGATCACCAGATCGAAAGGGGATCTGTCCGCGTCGATGTACTGAGCGACGGATATCGGACTCATCAACATGCAGGGACACATCCGGGAGAGCAAATCGGGGATCTGATCGAACAATCGGCGGATCGACGTTCCCCGACCTCCATTGCGGATATTGCGCTGCAGGATGCCTACTTCGGAACTCTGGGCCGCTTCTTTCTGCAAGGCAGGAAGCGACCCGGCCAAACGGGCGAACAACTCCTGACGGGTCAACCGTTCGAAATCCCGGCTCAATGTCCTGAAACGGCGGAGTTTTTCCTCGAACAACTTCCCGTGAAAGGTCATCAGTCGAGGCTCCTGAGAGAGGAGGTATTCGGCATAAGCCTTCAGAAAACTTTTCTTGTAACACAAGACCACTTGGGAGCTGTCCACCTTCCCGTTCTCGAGTGCCTGTACGAGCGTTTCAAGGCCCAAAGAGAGTACTTTCTCCCGCTGAAGGTTGTACATGACCCACTCGTGCAAATGTCCCAGGTGTTCGACCCACCCTTCGACCAGCGAGCTCCACGCCTGAATCCGACAAGTCGAGACATCGGTAAAGGCCGAGGTATGAAGACGCTGCTGAAGACGCATTGTCCGCTCGGAAAGATCGGTCTCAAGCGAAAGATACTGCTCGAACAACGCTCCATACAAGGTCTTGAAGGCTTCCGTTCCTCCGTTCAACCGGTTCCGCAAAGCCTGCTTGACCGACAGGGAACGGGGGATGTCCTCCGTAAGGGCCAGGATCGCCCGGTGCAGGCTTTCATTCGTCTGCCCCAGGAGGGACAAACGATCCCAGGAACCGGTCTGCTCGCCCCAGAGGCGTCCCAGGATCGGTGAAAGGGTTTTCCCATATTCGTTGAGTTGTTCCTGAAGCGTCCGGTAGCTTTTCAACAGGGAGAACACCTCGAGAAGCTGTTCGGGATCGAGTTTTTCCGATCCTTTTGCATAGGCGCGGACTTCCCCGCGGAGTTTGTTGCGACCGAGCAAACGGGGCAGCCACCATTTCGAACTGCTCTGGCGCCATTGCCTTTCCCATGCCGACACATCGGCCGAGAAGATGCCCGGATCGAAACGCGAGAGGATTGCATCCCGCACACGGTCCCGTTCCTCCCCGCAACGAGCGGCCCGATCCAACAAGAGAGACATTTCGGCCGGATCGTTTTCCGCCAAGAGCCCCGCCGACAAGACTTGTGCCGAAGACAGGATACGTACCACCTCCCGAAGGGCCTGATCCTGCGAGGCGGACAGGCCCGACACTTCGATCGGCAAGATCTCCGCCAGGCGGCCCCGAAGTCCTTTGATCTGTTCCAAATGGTTGGACAAGGTTTCGAGTTCGTCCCGAAGTTCGGATTTGAGAGAGGGTGTGTATTCAGTCAGCCCCACCCCCTTCCACGGATCAGTAGCGGGATGACCGCAAAGGATACAGGCAGCCTGATATTCCTCGAGCGCCGCATCGACCCGCGCCCGGCCTTCCGGAGTCATTTCCTGCAGCGTCCCGGGAGAAAAAGCGATCGTCTCGCCCGAATAATCCAAGCTGGCGTAGCGGGCAAAACAATCATACAGGGATAGCCCTGCCGGATGAACCCGATGCAGAGCCTGCATGTAATCGTTCAACTGACCCCGCAGGAGGTTGATCTGTTCGGCTTCGATGCGAAACTCCTGGTTCGATTTTTGCTTGACGACTTCCGTGGTCCGTTTTAGCTGCTGGAGCACGGCCGATTTTTTCGCTTTGTTGGAATGCAGCTCCAAACAGAAAGGGGCCAGCCCGATCGATTCCAGACGGCGCTGAACGACTTGCAAGGCGGCCATTTTTTCCGCCACGAACAGCACCTTCTTTCCTTTGTAAAGGGCATTGGCAATGATGTTGGTAATCGTCTGCGACTTGCCGGTACCCGGAGGTCCGTGAAGGATAAAACTCCTTTGCTCCACGGCTGCGCATATGGCCTCGAATTGGGACGAATCGGCCCCGATCGGCAAGGCGATTTCCTCGGCCGGATATTTCCGGTCGAGATCGACGTTTCCCTCTTCGAACGGCTCGGGCGTCCATTCCAACCGTCCGGACATCAGACTGGCTACGGTCTTGTTCCGGCAAAGTTTGTCTGCATTGTTGTGAATGTCGTTCCACAGGATGAACTTGCTGAAGGAAAAATTTCCGACAATGGCCTGCTCTTCTACATCCCAGCCTTTTTGGGACATGATGGCCCGACGGATCGTATTGAATATCTTGGGGACATCCACCCCGCTTTCATCGCGGGGAAGCGGGTCCAAACCACCGATCTGTATCCCGAAATACTGCCGCAGCATCTCCAGCAGAGTAATGTTCAGCATCGTTTCTTCGTCCCGACTGCGGATCACATAACCCTTGGCGGCCGACTTGCGAATGATTTCTATGGGCAACAGCAAGATCGGAGCAAAACGGGGACGCGTACTGGAAGGGGTTTCCAACCACTTCAACAACCCTAAGGCCAGATACAAGGTATTGGCTCCGTTTTCCTCCAAAGACAAACGGGAGGACCGATACAAATACGTCAGGGAACGCTGCAAGGTCTCTTGATTCAGATAGGCATGAAGCCTTCTCTGCTTCAATTCGCTCTTGACCAGATCTACCACCGGATCCGAGGCATGGAGGGCTTGATAGATTCCCGCGCTCATCCACGGATTGTCCCAATCCTGAGGTTTTTCCAAAATCTGAAATTCCTCCCCATCGGCCAAAGCATCTTCCAGTTCAGCAAGCTTTACGGAGATCAGCTGAAGGGTATTCTTGGTGATACGCGTATTGAGCAGATTGTTCCGAAGGCTCAAATCCAGCAATTTTCGCTCCCAGATCGTCTGTTTTCCCACGCTGACCTTCCCTTGATCGAGGATGATATCCGTGGCCGACAAACTAACCGGAGCCTCCGTTTGGCGTCTCGGAGCATCCTGCGGTTCACATATTTCAAACTTACCGTCCCGGACTATTCGCAAGGGCAAAGGAAGGATTCGCGCATTTCGCGCCCGAAGCACATCGATGAACAACAAGAAACTGTCCGTATCCTTCAGTTTGTCATTGGCTACCCCCGAGGCCGCATCGAACGAGATATTTGCTCCGGCATTCATGCAAGTGGTCTCCACGAGCAATATTTCGTTGATTCCCTCGGCCGCACGCTTGGTCAGCAAGGCCACATCGTCATTGACGCTATCGGGAAAGGTATCCGGGATCAGCCAACCGCCGGCAAAAGCATGGCCTTTGATCAGAACGATCAGCGGATGGATCCCTACGGCCTCCAAACAACCGGCATACAACAAGGCCATATCGAGACAGGTAGCCAATTTGTGCTGTAAAATATCGTCGCACAAACGGATGCGTTGCCCGCTTTCCTGATAACTCGCCGGGACGGTACAGTACGCGATCTGTTGCTCTGCAATGGCTTCATAAATGGCTGCCATCTGTTTTTTGACCCGGTTCGGATCCCGAGTCTGATATTCATCCATCGCGGACGAACCGGTCCAATTTTCCAAAATCTCACTGGCCCGCTTGATGATCGGAGCTATCGCCGGAGAATTCGGGGTAACGAATGCAGCCAACATTTCCGGCAAAATCGAGATTCCTCCCCACTGATCGAATGCCAACAGCGAGATCTCATGCGAAGTGGAAAAAAGAACTTGGTCCTCCTTGGAAATCTCAATCCGTACAGCCCCCAATATCTGCTCTGTCAAATTTGACAGATACGAAGTAGACACACGCAAGGGTATCACCGTCCACTGTTTTTCTTCACCCGGAGAAAGGGTGTCCAAATGCATTTGGAAGGGTTCAAAAAATTCCGGATCGGAAGTTATCCGCACGCAAAGCCCTGTCAGTTCGAGCTCTTCTTCATTTTTAATTCGTATCTCCCGGATGACAGGTACATGATTTTGCTGCATGGAGAAATTTACAGCAGGAACGCTTTCAAATTGGACTTGCAGATTCATCGTCGTATAGGTTAAATAGTTTTGTAAAAATAACAAAAACAATCTTTGATCCGACTTCTCCAAATAAATAAATGTACTCCGGATCCCAGCCTCCCTTCCATCGATCCGCCATCACTCAGAAATATGCGTACAAGACACAAAGATCGTGCCTCTTCAAAAAACATCTTTATAGAAGGCATCGTTCGGTCAGCGTGGAAAAGGAGGTTCCGGTCGGGGTGGGATAGTTAAAAAAAATCCCGTCTGTGGGGGGACCACAGGCGGGAGGGTTGGAGC
>DCEW01000020.1:271-7177 GCA_002314265.1 Flavobacteriales bacterium UBA1820 | reverse complement strand
GCGGCGGCCCACAGGGCCGCCGCTTTGCGCTTGGGGAGACTCGCTTGCCGACGCTCAGTGTGGAGCATCCCCCTCGGAACGTCCCTTTCGCCACCGGGAAGCCCTCCGCCAAATCCCCAGCAGGTAACGCCGCAGCGGTCTGGCCCAAATCCAAAGCAGCGCCTTGCACCGCGCCCTCCCGTCGCAATCCACCGCCCCGAATACCTGCTCGGAAGTCGTTTCTTCGCATCCATGCAGGTTGCCGTCCCCCTGCAACACGATCTTTTCCGGGCAGACGCGTACGATCCGGTGGAAAACGTACATCCCCTCCCGGGTTTGCGCCAGCACCGGCGTCCCGCGCCGCAGGTCTTTTTCCCCGGCCGGACGCAGGCGGATCTCGCACCCCTGTGGAAAGAAAGGCGTCATGCTCTCTCCCCGTACCCGCAGCAGGACGGTTTTCCCCTGGGCGAGCATCTGGCGCACCAGCAGGAAGTAGGTCTCGTTGTCCAAGGTCTTCATCGCAGCCCGTTTCCGAATATTTCCCCGTAGCATACACGCGCCGCCTCCTCGTCCGCCCGGCACTCCAGACGAAATACCGGCACGCGCATCAGCGTATGCGAGATCAAAGTCAGCACCCGGTCTTTAGCCGCCCGGTCGTAGGCAAAGGACGGAGGAAAGGACGGCAGCAGCGCCCCGACCGCCTCGAGGGTCGAAAGGCGGCGGATCCGGTTGTGCGGGGCCTGTACCAACCGCACGATCCCCGCCACGGGGAAAGCCAGGTCGCGGTAGCAGGGCGTCTTCCCGCTCCAGGGCGAACCCCAAACCCGTACCCCTTCCTCGGAGGCTTCCAGAAAAGGACTGTCGTCGTTGAGCAGTTCCGCCCCCGGAATGTATTCCCTCCACAGGCGGGTATGCGTGCTTTTTCCCGTACCCGACTCACCCAGCACCAGTACCGCTTTTCCCTGCACGCAAACCGCCGAAGCATGCAGCGCCGCCACCCCTCGGGACAGGGCGGCCGTCCCGAAGGCCATCCACAGGGAAAAGCGCAGCCTCGTCCGATCCGCCTCGCCCCACGCCAGAGCCTTCTTTCCCGACGGGGGAAACACCCAACCGCACGGGTCGGAAGAGCCCTCCCCGCCGCTCATCGAAAAGGCGTATCCCTCGCCCCGGCGCGAAAACGTGCAGTCGATCCCCTCGGTCTGAAAATGGTGGAGCGGGAGGCTCGGAAGGTCTTTCCCCTGTTCCGTTCCTTCCTGAAAACGAAAGAGCCAGTCGCCCTCCGCATACGCCTTCTCCGGTTGTACGAAAGGGCGGAATCCACCCAAAGTGCGCAGTGTGGCGATGAGCCCTGCCCCCTGCACCGCAAAGGGAAGTCCGGCGACGCGCAGCACGATCCGCTCGCTTTTCGAGGGGAGGAGTTCAGGGGTAGAGGGATCGCGGGTCATTTCTTTTTCGGGGGATAGGTCGTCGAGAAGATCGTGTCGGGGCGCTTCCAATGGCTTTTTACGGACAGCAGCACCCGGTAGGGAAAACTGAAGCGTCCGTACACCATCCGGTAACGCCATTGTTCGGAAACGAATCGGCGGGTTTTGAATCCGAGGACGGCCAGCGGCTGGCGGCTCTGGCAGGTCTTTTTTTCAGACAGCAGCACCGGGAACATTCGACGGGCGTCCTTGCGGTGGGGAGCGATCGGCATCGGGGCATGCGTCTGAGGCAGTCCCAGCCAAAGGCACGCGCAGGCCGTCAAAGCCCCCGCAAAGCGCTCCAAACGTTCCTCCTTGAGGCATCGCAGGAAAGCGTCGCGGTCTATCCGCCCGCCCTGGGCGCGCAGGAAGCAGGCCCAGTCCGCCAAATGCCGCAGGGAGATCCCCGAGGCAAAGTGCATCGCCGCGTGGCGGATCAGGAACAGCGCGTCGAAATCGGCCGGGGGAAAGTACACGGAGCACCCCTCCAGCACGGTTTCCCGGCAGGGGGTCTGCTGCAGCAGGGTCACCAACCTCCGGTCCAGACGGCGGTCCATCGTGTAGAGCGCTTCGTCGAGCAGCGTTCGGTGGTTTTCCACCAGGATGTTCTCAAAGACGAAAGTCGAGTGTTTTTCGCTGTGTTCGTCGAGTTCCCAGCCGTTTTCGCAGGCAAAGCGGTTGCCTTCCTCCCATTGCCCGAACAGCCAAACGTCGATGTCGCCGCATTCCCGCAGGTGGGGACGCGGGTAGTAGAGGGAAGTGCCCAACCCTTTGAGCACCAGGGTGCGCACTCCCCGCTCGTTTAATTGTGCGGCCAGTTTCCCTACGGTCGCTTCCTGCCGGCAATACCGTTCGGCCAGACGCTGGGCATTCACTCCCCAGCCCAGCAGCAGGTTTCGTGGCGGGCGCAGCGCTTCGGGCAG
This sequence comes from Flavobacteriales bacterium UBA1820, assembly GCA_002314265.1. Classification (GTDB taxonomy): domain Bacteria; phylum Bacteroidota; class Bacteroidia; order Flavobacteriales; family UBA1820; genus Merdimorpha. Next base: position 4,812 of record DCEW01000020.1, on the reverse strand, counting down.
TTGCAGAACGCCCTCGAAGGCCAGCGCCGTTACTCCGCCCCGGGAAGCCAGGCGAACCACTTGGGCCCATTGCGGGGCGGTGGCGTGTGAAAAAATATCCACCGCAAGCGGCTCGGCCCACAGCGCGTTCCGCACCAGAGCCAGGAGCATCTCCGTGGCAGGGTTCAGACTTCGATCGCTCCGCATTTTTCGAGGGTTTCGATCCATCTTTCAGCGTCACTTAAGGCGGTGTCGGCCTCTACTTCGTAACGGCTGCAAAGCAGCTCGGCGGCCTGTTGCGGCGAGAAGTCTTTTCCGGAGAGCTCCTCCCACAGCCAGGCTCCGCTCTCGTTCAGGGCGATCACGCGGGTCATGTCTGCGTCCAGTTGTCCCTGGATCACCACGATGTGTTCTCCGGCGATCTCCCGGAGGTCGTATTCCTGTTTTATGCGCATGGTCGGCTTTTTTTCATGAAAAAAAACGCGGGGCGCATGCGCCCCGCGCATGGAATCTTACCGGGCAAACGATCCCCGGCAGAGGTTCAAATGTAATCATTTTCGGCGAGTGCAAAAAAGGAGGGGATCCGAAATTCGAAACCCCTCCTTTTTTGCACTCGCTTGTCCAGGCGGATGTCGAGGGAAATCGAGTGCGTTTATTTGACTTCCACGCGCCAGCCGTAGGGGTCGGAAGTGCGGTTGTACTGGATGTCGAAGATGCGCTGACGAAGCCGCTCGCCGAAGGACTCCTCGGCCGAGAGTTCCGGCAGGGGCATGTAGCGGTCCTTGTAGCCCAGTCCGCAGATGGGGCTGATCACGGCCGCCGTTCCGCAGCCGAAAGCCTCCTTGAGTTCGCCCTTGTCGGCAGCATCGAGTACCTGCTGTACCGAGATGGGGCTGACTTCGGTCTTGATGCCCATGTCCTGCGCCAGTTGCAGGATGCTGCGGCGCGTGATGCCGTCCAGAAGGCGTTCGCTCACCGGGGCGGTGCGCAGCGTATCGCCGATGCGCAACATGAAGTTCATCTGTCCAGCCTCCTCGAGGAACTGGTGGGTGGCGTCATCGGTCCAGATGACACTCTGGTAGCCTTCCTCCGAAGCCAAGGTCGAGGGGTAGAACTGTCCTCCGTAGTTGCCGGCGCATTTGGCAAAGCCCGTTCCTCCGTTGGCTGCGCGGGAGAAGTGGTCGGCGATCTTTACTTTTACTTCGCCGTGGAAGATGGTATCCACCGGACCGCCGATGATCAGCATCAGGTATTCCTTGGAGGGCACGGCGTTGAGTGCCGGTTCGGAAGCGATCATGAACGGACGGATGTAGTACGATTTGCCCAATCCCTGGGGGATCCAGTCGCGATCCAGCTTGAGCAGCATCTGAATGGCTTCGTGGAACGTCCCGGCCGGGAATTCCGGCATGTTCATGCGCACGGCCGATTTGTTGAAACGTACCTGGTTGTCCGAGGGGCGGAACAGGAATACGCGTCCGTCGGCATCCTTGAAGGCTTTCATCCCTTCGAAGATAGCCTGCCCGTAGTGGAATACTTTGCACGAAGGGGCCAGTTCCAACGGACCGTAAGGAACGATGCGGGGATTTTGCCAAGCTCCGTCCTTGTATTGGCAGATAAACATATGGTCGCTCATGTAGCGGCCGAAAGGCATATTGTCGAAACTTACTTCATCGATGCGGGATTTTGCCGCTTTTTCTACTTCTATTTTCATACCTTTTGGTGATTTTGGATAGATAGCTTCAAATGTAGGACTTTTTCCCGAAAAATGTTCCGCAAAAAAGGGAATAGTTTCGGGATAGTTGCACTCTTTTTCGAAAAACTTTGCCGGAATGTGCTCGGAAGATGCTTTTTTAGTAAAAGATCCTCGATCCGGACGTCCTCCCACGGGTTGCGGGCAAGCGGATCGCCTCCGGATCGCCCGTGTATTTTCCTTCGGAATCGGACAACTTGACTGTCGGAGTCCACTTGCCGTTTTCGGTAAAGGCCGCGCTCATCTTGACCACCATGTTCAACGCCTCGAGTCCCACGTCGTTGGTAAAGTTGGTCCCGATGCCGAACGACATCCCGATCTTGCCCCGGCAGTATTCCGCGATGCGTTTTACCGTCTGGGGATTGAGTGTATCGGAGAAGATGATCGTCTTGGACGTCGGGTCGATGTTCATCTTGCGGTAGTGCGAAGTGATCTTGTCGATGAACACCAGCGGATCGCCGCTGTCGTGCCGTACCCCGTCGAACAGTTTGGCGAATTTCTTGTCGAACGAGCGCAGGAAAACATCCACGGTAAATGTATCGGTCAGCGCAATGCCCAAATCGCCATGGTAGACGTTCACCCAGTTGTCCAGCCCCATACGGTTGGCCATCTTGTATCCGAAGTGCGCCGCATGGAACATGAACCACTCGTGCGCATGGGTGCCGATCGGGATCACGTTGTAGTCCATCGCCAAGCGCACGTTCGACGTGCCGATGTAGTTCCGCCCCCCGTATTTTTGCAAAGCCTCCACCACCAGTTCCTGTACCCGGTAGCTGTGCCGGCGGCGCGTGCCGAATTCCGCGATCTTGATGTCCAACGCCTTGTAGGCTTCCATCTTTTGCCGGGTGATCTCGCACACCTGCTGGTCGTCCACCCGTTGAAGTCCCGTCAGGATGTAGTACAGTTCCGAGATAACGGCCATCAGCGGCACCTCCCACAGGATGGTCCGGTACCAGAACCCCTCGATCTCTACCGAAAGGTCGCCCCCCTCCTGGTGAATGCTCACCTCGGACGGATCGTAGCGGTATCCGCTCAAGAAGTCCAGATACACCGGGTCCAGATAGCTGCACTTGCGGGCGAAGTAGGCTTTTTCTTCCGGTTGCAGGGCCAGGGACGCCATCATGTCCAGCTGGTGGCGCAACGCCCGGTCAAACCCGGGAGGGAAGTGGTGTCCGCCCCGATTGACGAACCGGTACCGCACGCGTGCCGTAGGGAACAGCTTGGTGACGGCATTCTGCATGGTGAACTTGTAGAAGTCGTTGTCCAGCAGTGAATGAATGATGGGAGGTAGGTTTTCCATACCGTAGTAAAAGTTTTGAAATGAAGCCGCAAGTTAAGAAAACATCCCCATATCCCGGCTTGAAGAAAAGGTCTTTTTTGTGTGGTTAAAGCCTTGTTTGTTGATAATCAATGATTTGTATTTGAAAAAGAACGACCTTCCTTTTCGTAGTGGCGTTGGTCCAGCGCAGGTAGCAGGGGGGGAAGATAGGATGCGCCTCGGCAATCCTTCGGGGAAAAAGTTCGTTTTCCCCTGCCGCTTTGCGCTCGGCTTTCACTATCTTTGCTCCCGGGCTATTTCCTTTGTGAGGGAACGGCCTTTGTCATAAGAGAAATCTACAAAAACTACCACGATGGATACCGAAAACGTCACACTCAAGAAAACGGCGCTTCATGCCGTCCACTGCGCCCTGGGGGCGAAAATGGTGCCTTTTGCCGGATGGGAAATGCCGGTGCAGTACCAGGGAGTCAATGCCGAACATGAAAAGGTTCGCACCGCAGTCGGTGTGTTCGACTGTTCTCACATGGGCGAATTTTTCATCAGCGGACCGGGTGCGCTGCCCCTCATTCAGAAACTCACCACCAACGATGCTTCGAAACTGGTGGATGGAAAAATCCAGTACTCCTGCCTGCCCAACGGCCGGGGCGGTATCGTGGACGATCTGCTCGTGTACCGCTTTGACCCCGAGCATTACCTGCTGGTAGTCAATGCCTCCAACATCGACAAGGACTGGCAGTGGATCGCCTCGCACAACGACACAGGCGCCGTGATGGAAAACCGCTCGGACCAGCTCTCCCTCCTGGCTGTCCAGGGTCCCCTGGCCGTACAAGCCCTTCAGCCATTGACCGATATAGACCTCTCCTCGATGGTGTACTATACGTTCCGCACGGGTCGTTTTGCCGGCTTGGACAACGTCATCGTTTCGGCGACCGGCTATACAGGCGCGGGAGGCTTCGAAGTCTATATTCCCAATGAAGCCGCTGAAAGGGTGTGGAACGCGATCTTCGAAGCCGGGAAGCCTTTCGGGATCGTTCCTGCCGGATTGGGCGCGCGAGATACCCTTCGTCTGGAAATGGGCTATTGCCTCTACGGAAACGACATCGACGACACCACTTCGCCCATCGAGGCCGGTTTGGGATGGATCACCAAGTTTACCAAGGAATTCATCGACAGCCCGCTTCTGAAGCAGCAGAAGGAACAGGGGGTTGCCCGTCGGCTGGTCGGGTTGGAGCTCATCGACAAGGGCATTGCACGACACGGGTATCCGGTAACCGACGCGGCCGGCAAACCGATCGGACAGGTAACCTCCGGGACGATGTCGCCTTCCCTGAAGAAAGCCATCGCGATGGCTTACGTGCCGACCGAGCTATCCGCTCCGGGCAGCGAGGTGTACGTGGAGGTGCGCGGCAAGTTGTTGCGTGCACGGGTGGTGCGTATGCCGTTCGAGTGATAGGAGATGTGCCGGAGAAGGGGGGCTTCCTTTCCGGCGTTTCGGTTGTCGATTTGCGCGCGTCCTTCCTCTGCCGGAAGGAC
>DCEW01000020.1:0-221 GCA_002314265.1 Flavobacteriales bacterium UBA1820 | reverse complement strand
GCGCAAGTTTTTTACGGGATCGGTGGAAAAAGGGGGGGGAGGGGCGGAGGTTTTCCCCAGGTGGGTTTTGGGGGTGTTCGGGGGTGAGGTGGGTGGATTTTTTTACAAAATCCTCGATTTGTATTTGTCGGTTTGGGATTTTTGTCTACCTTTGCACTCGCTTGCAGGTAGGGAGGGTGTTGCTTGTGCCTGCGGTCCAAGGGAGCTTAGCTCAGCTGGTT
>DCEW01000009.1 GCA_002314265.1 Flavobacteriales bacterium UBA1820 | reverse complement strand
TAAAAATTTATCGAAAAACGATAAATTTTATTTGTTTTTCAGAAATACGTCTTTATCTTTGTCCCGTGCTTTACGGCTGGGAATAGGCCGGAGCGCACATCTATCGAAGACAAGAAACCGACAAGACGATGGAAAAACAAAACATCAGACGGGTACGCAGGCTGTACATAGGGCTTTTTGCGATGGTAGTGGGCATGGTGCTGCTCAATGCGCTGAGCTTTTTCCGCGGGGTGGCCGAAGGGATGGACCTGAGCGTGGAAATGGCCTCTTCGAAAGGGAAACCTGTTTTTGCCGTGCTGGACTTCGACGTGATGAACGGGGAGTTGTTTTCCCGGCCGGAAACGGCGGTTTATACCTCGCCCGACAGTACGGTACAGGTCTGCACGCCCGGGGTATATTCGTACAATGTGCTGGTTTCGGGAACGGATGCGCGGGAGGTTTACACCCCGAAGATCCTGTCTTCGTACGTATTGCTACTCCTGGGTCTGTTCTGCCAGATAGCGGTTTTCGTCCTGCTGTTTCTCATCCTGGGTTCGATCCGGCGCAGTTTGCGTGCCGGGACGGTTTTCTCCCACAAGGTGATCCGCTGCATGAAATGGCTGGCCTGGGCGGTGCTTCTGGCTACGATCCTTTCCGATGTAGCAACCTACCTGATGCACCTGAATTCCATCGAGATGCTGCAGCGGTACGCGCCCCAGGGCGAGTGGGTGCTGGATGCCGGTGTGCCTGTGGATTCGATCCCGGAACTGTTCATCGGCGTGGTGATCCTGTTCCTGGCCGAGGTGTTCCACATCGGGTACACGATGAGTGAAGAACAAAAATGGACGGTATAACGGAGGGAAGGCTATGGCGATCATCGTAAACATAGACGTGGTAATGGCCCGGCGGAAGATGTCCCTCAACGAATTGGCCGAGCGGGTCAACATCACTCCGGTCAACCTGTCTATCCTCAAGACGGGTAAGGCGAAAGCCATCCGTTTTTCCACCCTTTCGGCTATCTGCCGGGCGTTGGACTGCCAGGTGGGGGAAATCCTGGAATACGTGCCGTCTGCGCCGCAGGAAGAGGAGGAGTGAATATAAATGCCGGATAAAAAATCGGGCGCGGAAAAATCATCGCAATCAACAGAAAACCATAAGTAAAACCATCGAAAAAAATGTTTCTCCAAAAATCCTTTATCGGTAAAAACAAGTGGTATCTCTACCTGCTGGTGCTGGTACTGGTATTTGTCTTGGCGCAAGTGGGAGGTATCCCGTTTGCCGTTTATGCCATGATGACCAACCTGGATGCCGTCCAGGCCGGGGATACGGCGGCGCTCTCCCAAGTGAGGGATACCGCGGGGCTGGCCTTGATGCTCTTTTCATTTGCGGTAGGCCTGTTGGCGCTGGTGGTGTTTGCCAGAATTTTTCAGGGGAAACGCTTTGTGGACTATACCACCGGGCGGAGGCGCTGGGACGTGCGCCGTTTCGGGTTCGGCTTTTTGGTATGGAGCATTCTGGTAACCCTGGTAACAGTTCAGCAGGTCCTCTCGGATGCCGACGTGGTGCTGAATTTCGAACCGTCGAAGTTTTTCCCGCTCTTGCTGGTGGGATTGGTGCTCTTCCCGTTCCAGACGGGCTTTGAAGAGGTCGTGTTCCGGGGGTATCTCATGCAGGGTTCGGCCTTGCTGTTCCGGTACCGTTGGGCCGCCCTGCTGGCTACTTCGCTGCTCTTCGGGCTGATGCACTCGGCCAATCCGGAGATCGACACCTTCGGTTTCTGGACCGCCATGCCGCAGTACGTCCTGATGGGGCTCATCATGGGCTTTGTCGCCATCAAGGACGACGGGATCGAACTGGCGGCCGGGATGCACTTTGCCAACAACCTGATGAGTTCGCTGCTGGTTACCAGCAACGGCATGGTATTCGATACGGCGGCCGTGTTCCGCGATCTTTCTCCCGAAGTGGGTTGGACCGATACGCTGGTGATGGCGGTGGCCGGGGTGGTGTTCGTGCTCATCTGCCGCGCGTGGTACGGATTCCGGGGCAAGGTAAACCTGTGGGGACGCGTGGTTCGTCCGGAAAAGACGGTGCTGGATTCGTTTTCGCTTCCCAAGATGCCTTGATCGGGGCGAGAAAATCGGGCGGAATTCTTTTACCTTTGTATCATCACACAAACAAATCCATAAAACACAAACTGACATGAATTTTCTTCGAAAAATCGCGCTGCTTTCCGTCCTGCTCGTATGGGGTGGGAGCGCGGCTTTTGCCCAGGAGTTCCAGTACGACCCCTCGGCGCCGCTTCCGGTAGATTCGGCCGTGAAAGTGGGCAAGCTCAAAAACGGATTTACGTACTACATCCGGCAAAACAAACTGCCGGAAAACAAAGTCGAACTGCGTCTGGCGGTCAATGCCGGCAGCGTATTGGAGAACGACGACCAGCAGGGCCTGGCCCACTTCGTGGAGCACATGGCCTTCAACGGGTCGAAGGACTACCCCGGCAACTCCGTGGTCAAACAGATCGAGTCGATGGGTATCCGTTTCGGCAATGACCTGAATGCCTATACTTCGTTCGACGAAACGGTGTACATGCTGCCCATCCCTTCCGACAAATTCGAGGAGGGTATGCGCATCATGGAAAACTGGGCCTTCCACCTGGCTTTTGAAGACCAGGAGATCGACGACGAACGCGGTGTGATCCTCGAGGAATGGCGCCTGGGCAAGGGGGCGATGGACCGTATGCGTGAGAAATTCTTCCCCGTGCTACTCTACGGTTCCAAGTATCCCGACCGTATGCCCCTTGGTAAGGAAGAGATCCTCAAGACCTTCCCCTACCAGACGATCCGCGACTTTTACCACGCCTGGTACCGCCCGGACAACATGGCACTGATCGTGGTGGGCGACATCGACCCGGCTGTGGTCGAGAAATCCATCCAGGAGCACTTCGGCAAGGCCAAAAACCCGAAAAAAGCTCCCATCCGTCAGGAGATCCAGATCCCGCATCATGCCGACTCGAAAGCCGTGGTGGTAACTGACAAGGAAATGTCCTCCACGCAGGTGCAGGTGATGTTCAAGATCCCTTCCCGCATCGACGAAACGCAAGGCGACTATGTGGCTTCGGTCATGAAGACCCTCTACGGTCTGATGCTTTCCCAGCGCCTTACCGAAATGTCCCAGAAACCGGGTGCTCCGTTCATGTATGCCGGAGCGGGCTATTCGTCGCTGCTGCGTCCTACGGATGCCTTCATGGCGGTAGCCATGTGTGCCCCCGGAGGTTCGATGGAGGCCTTCAAGGCTTTGCTGACCGAGACGGAACGCGCACAGCGTTATGGCTTTACGGAAGGCGAATTGGAGCGCGCCAAGGCCATGCTGCTCGCCAGCTACGAGCAGAGCTATGCCAACCGCGACAAGACCCTGTCCGAAAACCGGGTCGATGAGTACATCCGTGCTTTCCTGGAACACGAACCTATTCCCGGGATCGCTTTCGAGTACAACCTGATCAAGGCTGCCCTGCCGACCGTTACCCTGGAGCAGGTGAATGCCTTGTCCAAGAGCCTGATCACCGACGACAACCGCGTGGTCATCGTCCTGGGTCCCGAGGGACAGCCTTATCCCACAGCCGAGGAACTGGTCGGGGTATTCGATGCCGTGGAAAAAGACCAGACGATCCAGCCCTACGAAGACGGTATGACCGCTACCCAGCTGATGGAGCAGGCTCCGCAGGCCGGACGGGTGGTTTCGGAAAAATCGTATGCCGAGGTGGGTGTAACCGAATGGACGCTCTCCAACGGTGCCAAGGTGGTGCTCAAGCCCACCACGTTCAAGGACGACGAGATCCTCTTCTCGGCTACCAGCCGGGGTGGACGTTCGCTCTACACGGCCGAGGATGACATCAACGTTTCCAACGCTACGGCTGTTCTGGATGGTGTAAACGGCATCCGCGATACCGACCTGCAAAAGCTGTTGGCCGGCAAGAACGTGTCGGTAATGCCGTACATCGCCGCCTATTTCGAGGGGATGAGCGGACGTTTCGTCCAGAAAGACATGAAAGAGGCTTTTGAGCTCATCTACTTGGATTTCACTGCGCCGAACTTTACCGATGAGTACTTCCAGGTGTACAAAAAGAACATGAAGGACCGCGTGGCCAATGCAATGGACGATCCGGACAGCTATTTCCAGTACAAGAAAAAGGAACTGCTGGGCAACGGCAATCCGCGTTCTCTGCCGGCTTTCTACCTGCCCGAACAGTACGACCGGATGGATCTTTCGCGCATCGAACAGATCTACCGCGAGCGTTTTGCCGGAGCGGACGACTTTACGTTCTTCTTCGTGGGCAGCTTTACCCTAGACCAGATCAAGCCTTTCGTAGAGACTTACCTGGCTTCCCTGCCGGCCAAAGGTGTCAAGGAACAATATAAGGACATGAATCTCGACTATCCGAAAGGTCCGGTTTCGGCTACCTTCAACAAGGGGGTCGATGAGAAAGCCCAGGTGGACATCTATTGGAAAAAAGACGTCGAGTACGATTCCCAGGCTGCTTTCGATCTGCAGGTCTTCGGCCGTATCCTGATGATGCGTCTGATCAGCGCCCTGCGCGAGGAAATGGGCGGTACGTATTCCCCGGGCGCCATCGGTCAGGCTACTTATACTCCGCGCGGAGAAGCCGTCTTCCGCATCGTCTTCGCTTCCAACCTCGAAATGTACGAGGCTCTGCGCCAGCGTGCTTTGTCCGAGCTGGACAAACTCCTGACCGAAGGACCGACCGAGAAGGAAGTGGCCGACCAGAAAGCCCAAAACCTGGTTCAGTGGGCCGAGAGCATCGAAAAGAACAATTTCTGGCTCTCTGCACTGGATCAGCAGTACGAACTGGGTAAACCGGTGGATAAGATTCTCGATCAGAAGAAGTGGATCGATGAACTTTCCGCCCAGAAGATACGCGATACGGCCCGCAAATACATCGACCGCGAGAACAGCGTAACGATATTCTGCCTGCCTGAAGAGAAGTAAGGCTCCGGCAGGTATCCGGGCAAACGAAAAGCCCCCGGCNNGCCGGGGGCTTTTCGTTTGCCCGCTGGTCAAAGCGGGGGTACGCTCTTATTTCAAAGCAGGGGGTATCCGGATGGCTCACCAGTCGTCATCGTCGTCGTCCTGGCCGTCGGAAGTTTTGAAGACGGCGATGATTTCATTGACGAAGTCGTTGAAGAATTCTTCCAGATTTTCCTTACCCGGGTTGTTTTTCACTTTGCCGTCCTTGCCGAAGATAAAGTACGCATCCACACCTTTCTGTGGTTCGGTAGGATACAGACGCAACTTACCGTCCTCGGCCGACATTTGGTCGATGGAGGGAGCATCGATGCGTATCCGGCCGTCTTTGAACCGAATGGTCAGCGTGTATTGGGTGTCGTAGGGCCGTTTGAAGATCCCGGCCAAAGCCTCTATCTTTTCGGTGGCAGTAGCCGAAATCCGATCGTTGGGTACGCGCACCACGTCGTAGGTTTTTCCGGTAACGGACTGGAAGTATTGATCGACCTTGTCGTAGGCCTGTTTCTGATCGTTGTCCGGGAACTCCAGCACGACGTATTTTTTGGACGGATCGGAGGCATTGACAAAGCCATCGGAGGTCAGCTCGAAGTACTGGGCATGGGCTGCGGCCGGCAGGCAGAGTACCAGGAGCAGTTGGAAGATTTTTTTCATCGGTATAGAAATTTTTGGTTGATGCGGGATTTTCCGTGCAAGATACGGCGCGGGATATTTTCCCGCAAGGGCGGGGGAAGTTAAAAAAAAGTGGCAAAGTTTTCTTAAGAAGCGAAAAAATCCCGTTTTCCTTTTCGGAAAACGGGATTTTTTACCGGTGGAGTCGCCGGGAGTCGAACCCGGGTCCAAACAAGCAACCTCAATGCTTTCTACACGCTTATTTTGTGAAAGGTTGTCAGGCGGCGGCATAGTCACAAACACCCTTGTCCGCAGCTTACGTTCCGGTGCGATTTCCGTCCTGCGGTCGGAACTCCCGCAGGCTTGTTCCCGCTTTTACGGTACCCCTTTGCCCGACGCCGCAGGACGTGGCTTCGGAGAGGCATCCCGCCTCCGCTCCTGGAGCGGACGTTGGCTTAATGCTTCCTGGAAGGATTAAGCAGCAAGAGCGTAATTGTTTTCGCCAGTTATATTCCGAAGATCAGGATTAACGGGCCGTACTTCGTGAGCCCGACGTGCTTACATTTCGGCCGACCTTGCTGTCAAAGCCAAAAACCGACCCCTGTAATCGGGACAAAGATAGTGAAAGCCGAGCGCAGCGGCAAGGGGGAAAACGAAGTTTTCGCCCGAGGCGAAGCCGAGGCGCATCCTATCTTATGAAAAGATAGTGAAAGTCGAGCGCAGCGTCCGTGGGGGAAAATGAAGTTTTCGCCCGGGGCGAAGCCGAGGCGCCTCCTGTCTTCTAAAGACAGATAAAGAGCGTATTTACGACCGGTAGTTTTGCCCGCCTCGGGCGGGCAAGCGCCGGGGCTCCGCCCCGGCGCCGTTCCTACCCGCGAGATTTTCCTTTAGAGGCGGGATCTCGAAACGGCTGTGGAGTCGGCCGGGTCGAACGCCGCCACGATGGCGTCGAGCAAGTATTCTTTCGGGTCGGAGAAATATTCCCAGAACATCACTCCACCCATCCCGTTTTCCAGTACGTAGCAGCACTTTTCCCCCACGGAGCGTTCGTCGTCGTAGGTGAGAAACAGGAGTTCTTCCGGGTGGAACAGGTACGGGGCGCATGCCGCCTGATCCCAGCCTTTGAGGTAACCCGGACGGTTTTCCAAGCTGTCCTTGATGCGGGTAAAGCCTCCGCCGCCGCGGGTTTGCGCTATCACCGTATCGCCCGGACCTGTCTTCGAGCCTTCCTTGAGCCGGAAGGCCCGCGAGGAAAACGAAATGCCCATTACCAGTTTCTCGGCCGGGACGCCAGCCTGCCGGAAGGCGCGGAAAGCGATGTCGCCGCTGTTGGCTTCCGGATAGAGGTCCGAGGCGTAAAGATTGGTGTGGTGGACAGCGAGCGTGTCGGGATAATAGTCGTAGGTCATCAGGTTGACAAAGTCCAGGTAGCGTTGGGCTTTGTCCATCTCGGTGTAGTCGAGGAATTTCTTGAACCCGCCTACCGCTGTGGTCAGCAGGTATTCTTTACCGGTCAGCTGCGAGAGCGAGTCCAGTCGGGCGCGCAGGGCGGCGAACATCCGGGTGTAGTTCTGTTTGTCCTCCGCCCGGACGACATTGCCCTCCAGTCCGCCGAAGCCGGGGTATTCCCAGTCGATGTCCACTCCGTCCAGGTCGTAGTCCTCCACGATGCGGGCGGCACTGCTGGCCAGAAGGTCCCGCCCCTGGGGAGTGAGCACGGCATCGGAAAAGGTGCCGCTCCAGGTCCATCCTCCGATGGAGATCAGGATCTTGAGCTGCGGGTTGTCATTTTTCAGGCGGTGGAGGGCACGCAGGTTGACCGTGTCGGTCGCTTCGTTGGACAGGGTGGCGCGGCCGTCCACCAAGTTGACAAAGGCGTAATTGATGTGGGTGATCTTTTCCGCAGAGATCGCCTCGACGTCCACCAGACCCCGGTAGCCGCCTACGTAGGCAATAACGGCCGGGCGGGGCGATTCGGCATTTTTTTCGCTCGAACGGCAGCCGATGATGCAAACGGCAGCCCACAGGCAACACAGGATGATTTTGGCGTGTTTCATGGTCGTGTAGTATTTTTTGTATCGGTTTTTCAGGGAGAGGAACTTCAGGATTCTTCCGGGGATGGATGCTCCGCAGGGCAGGCGAGCACTTCGCGAGCCAGACGGGCGGTCAGCGCCCTTCGGGTGTATTTCTCGCTCTGGGGGCTGACTTTCCTTCCGGTGTCTTGCCCGAGGCGGAATTCCCGGTAAAGGGTGCGAAGGGCCTCCTCCAGCCCTTTCCGGTCGGAAAAATCGAGGGCGTATCCCGCCTGGCATTCCCGCAGGATGTCGGCGGCGTCGCTGTGGGCGAACCCCACCAGCAGGATGGGGCGTGCGGCGGCCAGGTATTCGAAGAGTTTGCCGGCGATGTACAGCGCACCGTCGGGGGTGCGGTTCATCAGCATCAGCAGTACCCGGGCGGCGTGCTGGCTGCGCACCACTTGGGCGTGAGGGGCGTAGGGAATGTGCTGCACGCAATCGTCCAAGCCGTTTTTCCGCAGCGTCTCGAAGACCGCGGGGCTGACGTTGCCCGTCAGACAGATGCGCAGGTCGTTCCTGAAGGCGGGGTCTTGGGCGCGCAGGCGGGCGAGGACTTCCCACAACTCGTACGGGTTGCGGTCGGCATTGAGCGAACCGACGTGGCACAGAGTGAATTTTTCATCCAAAGGCGGCGGCGAATCCGGGAGGTCTTCCGTATCGTATCCGTTGGTGATCACGTGCAACCGTCCCCGTACCCGGGGCCGGTAGTCCCGGGCCATCGAGGGGGTAACGACGATCACCTGGTCGGCCTGGGCGAGGACTTCGCTCTCCAGGCGGAAATGCCGCCGGCGTGCCCAGCGGGTGAGCGGAAGGTGGTGGAAGTAGTCGATCTTGGTCCAGGGGTCGCGGAAGTCGGCGATCCACTGCAGGTGCGGGTCGGCGCGCTTGAGTCCCAGGGCGATCAGGTGGGTGGAGTGCGGAGGCCCGGTGCTGATGAGGGTGTCGATACCTTCCTCCCGCAGGATCTTTTTCAAGCGGCGCACCGAGGGGTGTATCCACAGCATCCGGGCGTCGGGGATGAACACGTTGGCGCGTACCCAGGTCATCAGGCGGGACTTCCAGCCTTTTTTGCCGCTGGAGGCGTCGATGAACCCGGCACTGATCTTCTTCCCGGAGGAAAAAACCGAGGAAGGTTCGATGATGTGTCCCCGATGGATGGTCAGCCCTGGGGGGATCTCCGCCGCGAGGCTTTCGTCCGTAACGGGATAGGCGGCTCCCTGCGGCACGTACAGCACCGGTTCGTAGCCCTCGTCCCGGAGGTATTTGACGAACTTGAGCCAGCGTTGTACCCCCGGTCCTCCGGCCGGGGGGAAGTAGTAGCTGATCACCAGGACTTTCTTCATCGCGCGGCTATCGTTTCTCGGTCTGCGAGCGGTTTCTGCGGCGGGTGTACCAGCAAGCTCCGGCCGTTCCGCCCAGGAGCAGGAGGCTGCATACCAGGCTGATGCGGTCGCCTTCGATGACTTCCCGGGGTTCGAAACGGAATTCGACCGTATGTTCTCCCTGCGGGGCGATCATGGCCCGCAGCACGTAGTTGGCGCGGAAGTATTCGGCCGGTTGTCCGTCGATGTAGGCGTTCCAGCCGTCCGGATAGTAGATCTCGGAGAAAACGACCGGTGCCGGGGTAGCCAAGTCGGTGCGGTACACCAAGTGGTTGGGTTGGTAGGACACCAGGCGAACCTCATACCGGTGGGTCGAGTCCCGGACAAAGGGGGTGAAAGCGGACGTGGAAGCGAATTGCTCGTCGACTACCGCTACCCGGGGCAAGTCGAGCGAGTCGAGAGCGGCGATCTCCGCATCGGCGTTCGGCACCCACACGAGGCTGTCCACCACCCAGGCCGGACCCAGTGCCAGCGAGTTTTCCTGAATGGATACCGAGCGTTTGTCTTCGCTCAGGCCGATGAAATATTTGGTGTTGAGCATGTTGAGAATGGTGAAGTTGCCACGGGCGATCTGACGGTCCCAAAGCTCCTGGTAGCGTTGCAGTTTGGCGGCGTGGTATCCGCCGACCGAATGGAAATAGTACGAGGTCGAGGCATCCTGCATGGGGCTGACCGTGAGGTTGATCACCCGGAAGTAGGAGGTGTCGCCCGCCAGTTGCTGGGAAGCCAGATGGGCGGCCGACCCGGCGAAGGGATCCTCCATGGCAAAGCGGTTGGAGAAGTTGTCGTTGTTCAGGTAGCGTTTGTCCACGGCCCACAGGTCGATGAGCACCAGCAGGGAAAGGATCGCTATGGTTTTGTTGGTGTCGATCTTTTTTCGGTACGCGAGCCACAGCGCGCCCCCGGCCAGAGCGATGAGTACGGCGCTGCGGAACGCATCGCCCGTGAGCAGGCTATGCCGGTCGTCGCGCAGGGCGGCCAGCAGGTTGGGGTACTGTCCGAAGGTCTGGCTGTCGGAGGGCGAAGTGAACGAAAAGAATGCATTGGACATCAGGATGAGCAGGGCGCAGATACCTACGGTCGTTCCCAAGGTGGCGTACCAGGCGCGTTTGCGGCGCAGGGGAGGCAGTTCGCTTGGCGAGGCCGAGAGCCATTCCCGCACGGCCAATACCGCCAGGATGGGCATCGTGATCGAGGAGACGATCAGGGCCGAAGAGGGCGTGCGGAACTTGTTGTACAAGGGGAAGTGGTCGATCATCCAGTCGGAAAACCACATCGCATTGCTTCCCCAGGCCATCAGGAAACTGATCAGGGTGGCCGCGATGAGCCACCACTTCATCGGCCCCCGGACGATGATGCACCCCAGCAGGAACAGGAATACCACCACGGCACCCACGTAGGCCGGTCCGGAAGTGAAGGGTTGGTCGCCCCAGTAGGCCGGGGCCTGGGCAGCCATCTGGTCGGCTTGGGACGGGTCGCCGGTCAGACGGACGATCTCCTGGTGGAAACGGCTGTCGCGACCCAGGTCGGTGTGGGAAGAGCCTCCGTAGAGGTTGGGGATCATCAGGTTGAAGGTCTCGCCGACCCCGTAGCTCCACATCAGCAGGTAGTCTTTGTCCAGTCCTTTCTGCTGCTCGCCGGAGGCCTGGGTGAGTTCGCTGCCTCCGCGGATGGTGTGCTTCTGGTACGACCAGGTGCTCCACAGCCGCCCGGCATTCAGACCGACACCCAGCAGGACGGCCACTACGATCACCCCGGAAGCCTTCCAGAAGTGGAGCAACTGCCGTTTGCGCAGGCAGACCACCAGGTAGATCAGGGCGTAAAGCGCTAGGGCCAATCCCATGTAGTAGGTCATCTGCGGGTGGTTGGCATAAACCTCCAGCCCCATGGCAAAGGCGGTGAGCACCCCACCCCAGAGGTATTTTCCCCGGTAGGTCAGCAGGATGCCCGCCACTACGAGCGGCAGGTAGGCGATGGCGTGCGCCTTGGAGTTGTGCCCAGCCTCCAGAATGATGAACAGGTAGGAGGTCAACCCGAACATCAGGGCTCCGAGCAGGGCTTTTTTCCATCCGGTGCGCAAGACGAGCATCAGCACGAAAAAGCTCAGCAGGTAGAGGAACATGTAGTCCGCCGGGCGCGGGAGAAATCGCAGCGCGCTGTCGAGGTATTTGATCAGGTTGTAGTGGAAGTCGGTCGTTATCTGGTAATCGGGCATCCCGCTGAACATGCTGTTGGTCCAGTAGGGGTCTTGTCCGTGGTGCTCGGCGCGGTACTGGAGGATCTCCTGCGCGCTGCCGGCAAACTGCTGGATGTCGCCCTGTACCAGGACTTTCCCGGAGAGAACCGGGTTGAAGTACGCCAGGGACAGCAGCGCGAAGAGCACGATGCAGCCCAGGATGGGCAGATACTTTTTGAGGGGTTTTTGACGGGGTAGAAGGTTTTCCATGACGGGAAAGGGAAATGGTTTACAGATTGGTCAGCAAAAAGTTCGTGATCTTGGAGAAAAGGTGCAGACGGGTCGCTCCGCCGTAGATGCTGTGGTTTTTGTCCGCATACACCATCTGCTCGAACGGTTTCCCGGCACTTACCAGCAGGCCCGAGAACTGCATCGAGTTTTGGAAATGCACGTTGTCGTCCGCCGTGCCGTGTACCAGCAGCAAGCGGCTGGACAGGTCGTCGGCATAGGTGAGGGGGGAGTTCAGGTCGTACCCCTGGGGGTTTTCCTGCGGGGTGGACAGGTAGCGTTCGGTGTAGATGGTATCGTAAAAACGCCACGAAGTAACCGGAGCGACCGCCACGGCTGCGCGCCAGATGTCGCCTCCCCGGGTGGCCGCCAGGCAGGCCATGTACCCGCCGAAGCTCCAGCCGAAGATCCCGATGCGGGCCTTGTCGATGTAGGGCAGCCGGGCGAGGGCCTGCGCCGCTTTTATCTGGTCGTGCAACTCTACTTCGCCCATGCGTTTGTAGATGGTTTTCTCGAAGTCGGCACCCCGTCCGCCCGTTCCGCGCCCATCGACACAAGCGATGGCGTAGCCCTTTTGCGTCAGGTAGGCGAACCACAGATCCTGCGAGGTGAACCAGGTGTTGAGCACCTCCTGGCTGCCCGGTCCGCCATAGACGTACATGAGCAGGGGATAGCTCCGGGTACTGTCGAAGTCGGCGGGCAGCATCGTCCACAAGGCCAGGCGCAGGCTGTCCTCCGTTTCGAGGTAGCCGAAGCGTTTCTCGGGCAGGTGGAGGGAGTCGATGCGGGCCTTCAGGTCGGCGTTGTCCTCCAGGACTTTTATCACGCTGCCGTCCCGGGGGTCGTTCAGGGTGTAGAGCGGCGGGGTGGTGGTATTGCTGAAGGCATCGATGTAGTAGGCAAATCCTTGCGAGAAAGAGGCCGAGTGCGTGCCTATGCCCGAAGAAAGGCGGCGGATGCGGCCGTTTCGAAGGTTTACGGCGCAGATGTCGCGGTTTTCAGGACCCTGGGACGTGCTTTGAAAGTAGGCGGTGGACGTCTTGGGGTCCACGCCGTAGAAAGCCGTGACCTGCCATGGGCCCTGTGTGAGGGCTTGCAGGTGTCCCTTGCGGTCTTTGCGGTACAGATGGGCGTAGCCGTCTCGTTCGCTCACGAAGATCACCGAGCCATCCTCCAGGAATACGGCCGAATCGTCCAGGTTGAGGTACGTGTCCGAGTGGTCCTGGTAGACCGTTTCGAGGTCCGTACCCTCGGGGGAACACCGGTACACGTGCAGGCTGTTTTGCAAACGGGGCATCACGGAAAAGACCAGTTGTTCCGGGGCCTTTCCCTGGGGAGCGATCCAGCGCAGGCGCGGGAGGTAAAATTCGCCCGTATGCGGGACCTCCACCTGCTGGGTCGTATCGGAGGGCAGGTCGTAGATCCAGAGGCTTACCAGCGAGTTGCGTTCTCCGGCCTTGGGGTATTTGAAGGTCTGGCGCTGCGGGTAGAGGCTGTTTCCGTACAGGTCCATGCCGTAGAGGGGCACTTCGGTTTCGTCGAAACGCACGTAGGCCAAGCGGTCGCTGGAAGGGCTCCAGTCGAAAAGCCGCACGATGGCGAATTCCTCTTCGTACACCCAGTCGGCCGTGCCGTTGATGATGCGGCCGGGGTGTCCGTCGTGGGTAACGCGTCGCGTGAAGCCGTCGGAGATGTCCTTGTAGTACAGGTCGTTGTCTTTTGCGTAGGCGATCTTGGAACCGTCGGGCGAGAAGGTAGGCTGCTGGATGCGCTGGTCCGATACGGGTTCGAGTGTGCCGCTGGCCGTATCGTAAAGGAAGTAAAGCGCCGTGTAGGAGCGGCGGAAGACATCGCGGCGATCGGTTCCCAGGAGGATCTTGCGCTCGTCGGGACTCAAGATGTAGGTAAAGATGGACTTGCCTTCAAGTTCGGGATACCCCCGGTCGGAGAACAGCGTATCGACGCTCTGTCCGTCGCGGTAGTTGTACAGGACGATTTGTGTCCGGCCGCCCGGCCGTTCGAGCAAGGTGTAGTGCTGTCCGTCGGCTGTCGAACGCAGCGCATCGATGCCTCGGGCGGCGTATACCCCCCGGAAAATGTCTTCGAAGACCAGGGAATCCGCTGCCTGGGCACGGGTCGGGGCTCCGAGTACGGAAAAGACGCACAGGAGTCCGGCAAGGAGAGTCCGCATGAGATCAGAATTTTGCATGATGCGAAATTAGGCAAAAACGGGCAATAAATCGTAAAGACGCTGTATCTTTGCCGCGCAAATCCGCCCGGATCTCTTATTTTCAAAGGAAGGGGACTTTTTTCGGGAAGCCTCCGCGGGCGGGACCGACCTTTCCGAGGAGCTAAAGCCTATGAATACCGACGAAAAACTGCATGCCATCGCCCTCCGTCTGACGGAGTATTTTTCCCCGGATGCCCCGGTGGACATTCCGGCGTTGTTGTTCGTGGCCGGCTTGCAGGTTTTCGGCCGTCCGGCCGCGCCGCTTTCCCGCGAGGACAAAACGGCGCTGATGCACATCGGGGCGTGTGCCGTGCTCGAGCCGTACGGCTATTACCGGATGACGGGGCGCGATGTACAGGGGTATCCGCAGTACGAATCGGTGCGTCCCCTCGATGCTTCGCAGGCTGAAAATGGAGACTTGCTGAAAGAGGCTTTGGTAAAATATTTCGCCGATTGTTTGTAAGGTCGCAACGCGGCGGATAAAATACCGGGAAAATCGATCGGCGGGAAGCGGTTTTTTTATTACTTTTGCACTCAGTATTTTCGAAACAGATGTTGGAACGGGTCAAGATAACGGACTTTACGTGCGAGTCGGGGGAAAAGATTCCCGCGCTGGACTTGTCGTACGAGGTTTTCGGCCGCCCGCTCGACAGCGGTGCTCCGGTGGTGCTGGTCTTCCATGCCCTCACGGGCAATTCCAATGTCTGCGGCGATCCGAACGGCTGGTGGCGCGGGTTGATCTACCCGGGCGGGACGGTCGATACGGACCGGTATTCGATCCTGTGTTTCAACATTCCCGGCAACGGTTACGACGGATTTCTTTGGGGCGATCGCTATGCGCGGATCTGCGCGCGCGATATAGCCCGGATGTTCATCGAGGCCTCGCGCCGTTTGGGTGTAGTGCATTTCCATACCTTGATCGGCGGGTCGCTGGGCGGATGCCTGGTATGGGAGGCCATTGCCGAGTATCCGGAGTGCGCCGGGCAGGCCGTGATCGTGGCCGGAGACTGGAAGGCGACCGATTGGGTGACGGCTCTTTCGGTGATCCAGCTTCAACTCTTGGCGCGCGGAGAGTTCGGTATGCACGATGCGCGGATGATGACCATGCTGTTTTTCCGGTCGCCCCAGTCGATCGATGCCAAGTTTTCCCGTACGATGAACCGGGAATTGGGCGTGCGCAACATACAGTCCTGGCTGGAACACCACGGAGAGAAGCTCCAGGGGCGTTTTTCGCCGGATGCCTACCGTTTTATGATGCACCTGATCACCACGGTGGATATTTCCCGGGGGCGCGGCTCCTTCGAGCAGGCCATTCGGCCTTTCGCCGGGCGTATCATCCAGGTGGGGATCACTACCGACCTGTATTTCCCGGCTTATGAAAATGTCCGCACCCAAGAGGAGTTGATGCGAATGCGCAAGGATGCGCATTATCTGGAATTGGACACCCCTCACGGTCATGATGGATTCTTGATCGAATTTACCCGAATGCGGGAGTTGCTGGGAGCGTTTTTTTAGGACGGATCGCGGTGAATGACCTACCGAAGAAAAACCTGCCGGCATTTTGAGAATATCTCAAACGCCGGTTTTGTTTTTTCAGGACCTTTCCGGGAGGGGGAAAGGAAAAAGGCAAGAAAAACATGAAACAAAACAAATAAAAACAAAAAAAGGAAAAAATGAAAGTTCTCAAATTTGGCGGTAAATCGCTTTCGGGGGGAGAAGGATCCCCGTTGAATCAGTCGTTGGACATCATCTGCCAGGAAGCGCGCAAGGGCAAAGTCTATGTCGTCTGCTCGGCGCGCGGCAAATCGACCGACATGCTGGAAGACATGCTGCTCAAAGCAGCAGCCGGAGAGGATTACATGCCTGCCTTCGATTATTTCTTCGAGCGTCAGCAGGCACCCTCGAAAAGCGTGGATATGAAGGCCGAACATGCCGAGATGAAACAGATTCTGGCCGGGGTGGCACTGCTGGGCGAATACAGCCAGAAGGTGAAGGACCGTTTTCTCTCCTTCGGGGAGATCCTCAGCTGCAAGATGGTGGCGCACCTGTTGCGCAAACGTGGCTTCAAAGCCCGCTTTGTGGATAGCCGCACCTTGATCAAGACTACTGAGGAGTACGGCTCGGCCAGCGTGCTGCTGGATGTATCGGAGCGCAACGTCAAGGAGTTTTTCAAGGACGCTCCCGAGGATCAGATCGAGGTGGTGACCGGATTTATCGGCACCACGCTCACTAACCAGACCACCACGCTGGGACGCAACGGGAGCAACTACTCGGCTACGCTGCTGGCCAGCTTCCTCGGTGCGGAGGAAGTACAGAACTGGACCAACGTGGACGGGGTCTATACGGCCAATCCGTCGATGGTCGAGGATGCGCAGATCATCCCCCTGTTGTCTTACCGCGAGGCCAACGAGCTGGCCAATTTCGGTACGAATGTCCTCCATGCCAAGACGATCCTTCCCCTGATCGAGAAGAAGATCCCCATCCGTATCCTCAATTCGTTCCATCCGGACTGCCAGGGCACGACCATTGCCGAACAGGGTGCCGGAGACGGTTTGAAGGCCATCTCGGTGATCGACGACGTGGCTCTGGTGAGCATCGAAGGGCGCGGACTCTTGGGCCGGGTCGGGATCGATGCCCGAATCTTTACCGCTCTTTCGGCCCACGGGGTCAGTGTGAAGATCGTCTCGCAGGCGTCCTCCGAGCGAGGTATCGGTTTTATCGTCGATGCGTCGGTGGCCGAGCTCTCCCGCGAGGTGCTCACCGAGGAGTTTGCCCGCGAGATCGCCATCAAGGATATTTCCGACATCGTGGTGGACAAGGAGGTGGCCGTCATTTCGATCATCGGTCGGCATGTCGATTTCCTGGACAAGGCGTATGCTGCGCTGCGTAAAAACTCGATCGTGCCTTACCTGATCAACAACACCATCAACGGCGAACATCTTTCGCTCGTAGTGGCCAAATCCGACCTGAAGAAAGCGGTCAATGTCATCCACAACCACATTTTCGGCATGACCAAGAAGCTCAACGTGATCGTCTTCGGACGGGGCAATGTCGGCGGCACGCTCATCGACCAGATCCTTTCCACGGCCGATAGCATTCTCGAACGCCGCAACCTGCGTTTGAATATCTTCGGGGTGGCCAATTCGAAGAAAGTGCTGCTGGACAACCATGGCATTTCGGGCGACTGGCGTGCGGAGTTCGACCGCAGCGCACAGCCCTATACCATCGATTCGATCCTCGAGTACATCGAGCAGCACAACCTGGAGAATGTCGTAGTGGTCGACAACACCGCATCGGCTACCTTCGTGCAGCAGTATCCTCGTTTCGTAACGGCAGGATTCGACATCGTATCCTCGAACAAGGTGGCCAACACCATCTCGTACGACTTTTACAGTTCCCTGCGCGCCCTCTTGCGTCAGAAGGGCAAGACGTTCCTCTACGAGACCAATGTCGGCGCCGGACTTCCGCTGGTGGATACCATCCGCCAGTTGCACCACTCGGGCGACAAGATCCTGCGGGTACGGGGCGTGTTCTCCGGGACGTTGAGCTATATTTTCAACCATTTTTCGGAAGAAGACCGCCCGTTCTACGAGATCCTGCGCGAGGCGATGGACAAGGGCTTTACCGAACCCGATCCGCGCGAGGACCTTTGCGGCAACGACGTAGCCCGCAAACTGCTCATCCTGGCCCGCGAGATCGACCTGCACAGCGAGTTTTCGGACATCCGCATCGAAAACCTCATTCCCGAACCCTTGCGCAGCGGCACGGTGGAGGATTTTCTCTCCGGAGCCGATCTGCTCAACAGCGAGTACGGGCAGCGGAAGGCCGCTTTGGCGCCGGACGAGGTGTTGCGTTACGTAGGCGATCTGGATGCGGTGGCCGGTACGCTGGAGGTCAAACTGGACAAGGTGAAAAAGGCAACGCCTCTGGGGGGCTTGCGGGGCAGCGATTCGATGTTCGAGATCTACACCGAATCCTATGGAGAGAATCCCGTAGTCATCCAGGGTGCAGGAGCCGGTGCTGCCGTTACGGCGCGCGGGGTCTATACCGACCTGTTGCGTTTGAGCGAGGCCTTGTAACCCGGTCGGTTTCTCCTTATGCGTCCTCTTCGGACGGTAAGGGCTGTCGGCAAAG
>DCEW01000037.1 GCA_002314265.1 Flavobacteriales bacterium UBA1820 | reverse complement strand
GGAGCCATTCGGCTCCGCCCCGATCGCTTGTTCGCCCGCTTGAATATGGAAATGGGATTTATTTGGCCACCAGCAGATTGCACCCTCTCACCTCGGCACCGTTCAAGCGACCCAATACCTCGAATCGCCCGTCGGGATGGATCGCCCCCAAGTCTTCGGTAGCGATGAAACAGCACGAATCGATGTTGGCCAGATCCACGATGTTGATCCCTCCGCGGGCCTGACACCCCTCCGGCAGGAGGGACAACGGATCGGTCGCATCGCGCAGCATCACGCGCATCCAGGGCGGGGTCGTGTACAGCCCCTCGCCCCGGGAGTAGGCCTGGGACAGGAGTTCGGTCATCCCGTATTCGGAGTGGATGTGATCCACGCCGAATCCCTCCCGCAGGATCGCATGGAGTTGTTCCCGTGTCATCTCCTCCCGGCGTCCCTTCATCCCGCCGGTTTCCATCACGATGGCCTCCTCGGGCAGTTGCAGGCGGTATTTCTCCACGAAATCCAGCAGGGCGAACGACACCCCGAGCAGCAGGAAACGCTCGCCCCGGTCGGCCAACCGGTTGAGTTTGTCGTACAACTCCCGGTGCTGGTAGAGGTAAAAACCGCTTTCCGCATGGTCGCTCTGCCGGATAAAACCCTCGGCCATCTCGATGAGTGACGAGCCCTCCCGCTCCAGGTACGAAGGCAGCAGCGCCAGCACCGCCCGTCCCCGGATCGGACCGTAGTGAAGTTCCCACGAAGCGGTGAAACTCCTTCGGTAGTTCTCCAGACTCCGCACGTAATGCCGGCTTTGGGTCATCCCGGTCGTACCGCTGGACAGGAAAACCGCCTGAGGCTCGAAGTCCCCGCACGTTACCCGGTGTGTCTTGAAAAAACCGATGGGCAAAAACGGGATGTCTTCCACCTGTTCTGCTTCCTCGGGCGAGCGTCCCAATGCCTCGAGATAGCGGCGGTACACAGCATTTTTCCGGCTCTGGTAGCGGAAGGCTTCCAGGGCCATGCGTTTCCACCCTTGGCCGTCTTCTGCGGTCAGGGCGACTGCCCGGCGGACAAAATCTTCAGTATCCATCTTTTTTCGTTCTTTCCTCCGGCAAAGGTACGGCGCAAACCGAGTATTTTTGTATTTTTACGCTTCGATAACCATCAAAACCGCATTGAAAAAAATGAACCTGAAAAAGATTTTCGCTTTTTCCGCCCTCGCCCTGACGCTCCTCTCGTGCGACCGCTACAAAGACCTCCCGGACGGTATCTACGCCTCCATCCAACCCGAAAAAGGCAAGGAAATCCTCGTGCGCCTTTACTACAAGGAAGTCCCGATGACCACCGGCAATTTCGTTGCCCTAGCCGAAGGCACCATGCAGGGCCAGATCAATCCCGCCTACAAAGGCAAACGCTTTTACGATTCGCTCACCTTCCACCGGGTGGAGCCCGGCTTTGTAATCCAGAGCGGCGACCCCACCGGTACCGGTGCCGGTGATCCCGGGTATTTCTTCCCGGTAGAACTGGTCGATACCATCAAACACGCCCCCGGGGTCATCGCCATGGCCAATGCCAATCCCACTACCAACGGCTCGCAGTTCTACATTACGATGGGGGAAACGCCCCATCTGGACGGAGGCCGCTTTACCGTATTCGGTCGTCTGGTTCGCCCCGAGGAAGACATGGAGCGGGTAGAAGCCATTCACCAGGGCGATCGCATCAAACGGGTAGAGATCATCCGCAAGGGCGCCGAAGCCCAGCAGTGGGACGCTTATAAAGCCTTCGAGGAAAACCTTCCCAAGGTGCAGGCCGCTTACCAGGCACGTGTGCAGCAAGCCCTCGACGCCTTTTTCAAGGATGCCCAGGTGACCAAGAGCGGACTGAAGATCGTTACGGTCGAGAAAGGCCAGGGACGTCCCTATCGGAAAGGCCAGACCGCCCGGGTGGAATACGTCGGCAAATTTGAGGACGGCACCATGTTCGACTCCTCCAGCTTCCAGGGCGAACCCCTGCAGTTTGTCGTCGGCTCGGGTCGGGTGATCAAAGGCATGGATGAAGCCGTTTCGCTCCTGCCTGCCGGCAGCAAGGCCGTGGTATGGATCCCTTCCGAACTGGCCTATGGCGACCGCGACATGGGACGGATCAAACCCAATACCAACCTTGTCTTCGAACTCCACATCCTCGAACCTGAAAAATAACCAAAGATACCTCGTTCAACGATGGAACAAGAAAAACTACCCGAAGGGATCTACGCCCGCCTGACCACCACCAAAGGAGAGATACTCCTCCGTCTGGAGTACGAAAAAGTCCCGGTAACGGTGGCCAACTTCATCGGTCTGGCCGAAGGCACGATCCCCAATGCACACAAGAAAGCCGGTGAGCCGTATTACGACGGCTTGACCTTTCACCGGGTCATCCGCGACTTCATGATCCAGGGTGGCGACCCCACCGGCACGGGAGCCGGAGGCCCCGGTTACCGCTTTGCCGACGAATTCGATGACAGCCTGCGGCACGACGGCCCCGGAGTGCTCTCGATGGCCAATGCCGGCCCCGGCACCAACGGCTCGCAGTTCTTCATCACCCACGTAGCCACCCCTTGGCTGGACGATCACCACACGGTATTCGGCCGGGTGGTTCGCGGACAGGAAGTGGTGGATGCCATCGCCCAGGGCGATAAGATGGAACGGGTGGAGATCCTGCGCGAAGGAGACAAAGCGCGCCGCTTCGACGCCCCGGCCGTTTTTGCCCGTGCCGAGGAGCTGGCCCGCGAACGCGCCCGGGAACTGATGAAAAAGATGGACGCCCAACTGGACAAACTGGCCGAAGGCTTTGAGAAAACGCTCAGCGGTTTGCGCATCCGGGTCGATCGTCCCGGCAGCGGCGAAAAGATCAAGGCCGGGCAGATCGCCACGGTACACTACACCGGGATGTTCCCCGACGGGCGGGTGTTCGACTCGTCCGTGCGTCGCGGCCAGCCCTTCGACCTGCCGGTAGGGGCCGGGCGTGTCATTGCCGGCTGGGACGAAGCACTCCAGCTCATGTCCAAGGGCGAAAAGGCCACCATCGTGTTGCCTCCCCACTTGGCTTACGGCAGTGCCGGAGCTGGCGGCGTGATCCCACCGAACGCCATCCTGAAATTCGAGATCGAAGTCCTCGATGTAAAATAATCCACGAGTGCGTGCGGGGCGGAAACCGCCCCGCACGCTTTTATTTTTTCCTTCCTGTTTAACTTTTTTGCGCAAAAGGGAAAACCGCCGAAAAGAGCAGGGAAGAGCAGGGGAGGGGAAGCCTCGTTTCCCGTCCCGTCCACCGGGGAAGGAAAAGCTGAAAATGACGAAAAAACGACAACTAAAAAACTTGATGAACATGAAAATCGAACGATGGTTTCTTTTCGCTTTGCTGTGGGTGGGAAGCCTGCTGACGGCCTTCGCCCAGCCCGCACAACAGTATGTAACGGTCACCGCCTCGCCGGATCACGCCGATTGGGTATATCGGGTGGGCGAGCAGGCGCAGTTTACCCTCTATGCCCTCAAGGACAATGAAATGTTGCCCGGCGTGGTGATCGACTACCAGTACGGTCCCGAAAAACTCGCCCCCGTATTCAAAGGCCAGGTAACCACCGACCGCAATGGCCAGGCCAAGATCAAAGTCCCCGGAGCGAAGGCCCCCGGATTTATCACCGTCCGCGTCTCCACCCAGTACGAAGGAACCACCTACTCGGGATACACCACCATCGGTTTCGAGCCCGAAAAGATCCTTCCCACCACGACTCTTCCGGACGATTTTACCGAATTTTGGGAGGACGCCAAAGCCCAGGCCGCCAAAGTGCCGATGGAGGTAAAGATACGCCGCGACGATAACCAGAGCACCGATTGGGCCGACGTGTACTACGTGCGCATCCAGAGCTACCGCAAGGGCAATTACGTGTATGGCGTGCTCACCGTACCGAAGGGCGAAGGGCCGTTCCCGGGCGTGTTGCGTCTGCCGGGAGCCGCCGTACGTGCCTTCTCGGGGCCGAACAGCCTGGCTGCCGAAGGAATGGTCGTGCTGGAGATCGGCATCCACGGCATCCCGGTGGATCAGGATCGGGAGATCTATTCGGCCCTTCAGAGCGGGTCGCTGGCCGGTTATGCCACCATGGGGCTCGAAAGCCGCAATACGTTCTACTACAAACGCGTGTACATGGGCTGCCTGCGGGCGATCGACTACCTGTGCTCGCTCGACAGCGTGGACGAAAACCGCATTGCCGTTTACGGCGGCAGCCAGGGGGGGATGCTGTCCATCGTTACCGCCGCGCTGGATTCCCGGGTGAAGTACATGGTGTGCCAGTTCCCCGCTTTCTGCGACGTAACGGGGTATTACAACGGCCGCGCCGGCGGTTGGCCGCACCTGTTCATTAACCGCAACGAAACGGCGATCCAGGAAAAGATCAACACTTCGAAATACTTCGATACGGTCAATTTCGCCCGGTTTGTCCGCATCCCCGGATTCTACACCTGGGGATTCAACGACCTGACGTGCTGCCCCACCTCGACCTTCTCGGCCTACAACGTGATCGATGCACCGAAAGAGCTCCGTTTGGCGCTCGACTCCGGGCACTGGACCTATCCCTGGCAAGTGCGCGCCGGGATCGACTGGCTGAAGGAAAAGTTCGGTATCGCCGAAGTTGAAGAAGAATAAAATACCTCTTTCCCTTGTCGGGTAAGCGAGCGGGG
>DCEW01000015.1 GCA_002314265.1 Flavobacteriales bacterium UBA1820 | reverse complement strand
TGCTCGCACCTGCGTTTCGGCGAGCACCCCATCGATACGCCTTATCTGGTTACCACGCCCAATTTCGTGGCTTGCCACGTAACGTCCTACCTGCAGAAGTACGATGTGCTCCGCGGCATCAAGGACGGTGGTACCCTGCTGCTCAACAGCCTGTACAATGCCGAAGAGACCAAGGCCTTGTTGCCCGATTCGGTGAAGTACACCCTGGCGGCCAAACACATCAACTTCTACATCATCAACGCCACCAAGATCGCCCGTGAGATCGGCTTGGGCGGACGTACCAACACGATCCTCCAGTCGGCTTTCTTCAAGATCGCAGACGTGATCCCGTACGACCTGGCGGTCAAGGAGATGAAGCACTTCATCGAGAAGTCTTACGGCAAGAAGGGCGCGGATGTCGTCGCCAAGAACTATGCGGCGGTGGATCGCGGAGGCGAGTACGTCAAGGTGGACGTCCCGGCCGAGTGGGCTTCGCTGGATCCGACCTTCCACGTGGTACATCCCGAACGTCCGGAGGCTACCGATTTCGTAACCCGCATCGCCGATCCGGTTAATGCACAGATGGGTGACGATCTGCCGGTGAGCGTATTCCTGGGACGGGAAGACGGTACGATGCCGGCTGGAACGGCTGCCTACGAGAAACGCGGCATTGCCGTAACGGTTCCCGACTGGAATGTCGATACGTGTATCCAGTGCAACCAGTGCGCCTATGTATGTCCTCACGCAGCCATCCGCCCGTTCCTGATGACCGAGCAGGAGGCTGCCGGAATCCCGGGAGGTCTTCCCACCAAACAGGCCGCCGGTTCGCTCAAGGAATATCGTTTCCGCGTACAGGTGAGTCCGCTGGATTGCACCGGTTGCGGCAACTGCGTGGCTGTTTGCCCGACCAAGGAAAAATCCCTGGTCATGAAGCCTCTGGCCGAACAGCAGTCGCAGCAAGCGGCTTTCGAGTACCTGCACGAGAAGGTAGGATACAAGTCTTCCCTGGTGGACAAGATGCAGAACGTGAAGAACAGCCAGTTCTCCCAGCCGCTCTTCGAATTCTCCGGGGCTTGCGCCGGTTGCGGCGAGACGCCTTATGTGAAACTGATGACGCAGCTCTTCGGCGACCACATGCTGGTAGCCAATGCGACGGGTTGCTCGTCCATTTACTCCGGGTCGTTCCCTTCGTCCCCGTATACGTGCAATGAAAAGGGTCAGGGTCCGGCCTGGGGCAACTCCCTGTTCGAAGACAATGCCGAATTCGGTCTGGGAATGCACCTGGGAAGCGAGCGGATGCGCGACCGCATCGAACAGCTGATGAAGGCTGCCCTCGCTCAGGATGTTTGCCCGCAGGAAACGAAAGACCTCTTCTCGCAGTGGATCGAGAACCGCAAGAGCGCCCAGCAGACGGCTGCTTTGGCCGAGAAGATCGTGCCGGCGCTTTCGACCTGCTCCTGCCCCGAGTGTCAGGAGATCCTCTCGCTGAAGGATTATCTGGTGAAACGTTCCCAGTGGATCGTCGGCGGTGACGGTTGGGCGTACGATATCGGTTACGGCGGTCTGGACCACGTGCTGGCTTCGGGAGAAGATGTCAATGTCCTGGTACTCGATACCGAGGTGTACTCCAACACGGGCGGTCAGTCCTCCAAATCGACCCCGCTGGGTGCAGTGGCCAAGTTTGCCACGGCCGGCAAGCGCGTACGCAAGAAAGACCTCGGCATGATGGCCATCTCCTACGGGTACGTGTATGTGGCTCAGGTGGCAATGGGTGCCAACAACGTCCAGTTGCTCAAGGCCATGAAGGAAGCCGAAGCCTACGATGGACCTTCGCTGATCATCGCTTACTCTCCGTGTATCAACCACGGAATCAAGCAGGGTATGACCAATTCCCAGCTCGTGGAGAAACAGGCGGTGGAATGCGGCTACTGGCACCTGTACCGCTACAACCCGCAGTTGGAGGCCGAGGGCAAGAACCCCTTCACCCTGGACAGCAAGGAGCCGGCTTGGGACAAGTTCAACGACTTTATCATGGATGAGGTTCGTTTCTCTTCGCTCAAGAAGGCTTTCCCGGCCGAGGCCGACGAACTCTTCGCCGCTACCCAGGCCAATGCCAAATGGCGTTACAATTCGTACCGCCGTCTGGCTGCCGAAAACTGGAATCTCGACAATCCGGCCGAAAAGGCTTGAGAGGCACGGGAGACCGGTTACCCCGGTTGAATGATAAAACCCAAACCCCCGGAACTTTGGAAAAAGTTCCGGGGGTTTTTCGTTTTTGGGGGAGGGGGGGGAAGGCCTCCTTGCGGCGGACTTTGTGGAAATTCGGCTGGAAAGCCGTACTTTTGCACCGCGAAAATACAAGGTGTCTTTCGCATTTTTTCGTCGAATAGACAAAGAAGAAGTAAACAAAACACAGAAACGATGAAAGAAAAATCTCTGATGCGCACCTTGCGCACCGAAGACTGGACGACGGTGCTGCTGGGGGGAGTGGTCGTGGCGCTGGTGGTCGGTTTCGCTCTGGCAGGAAAGCTCTCGTGGCTGCCGACGCTGCCCGCTTCGCTCGCTACCCTGGCCGACGTGGGACGGCTGGTGTATATGTTCGTCTTCCTCTATGTGCTTACCTATGCGGCTTTCCGGTTTATGGGACGGGAAACGCGGCATCTGCTGCCCTCCTTTGCCGTGATCTTCGCTATAGCGGCCGGGGCGATGTACATCACGCGGATACCGGCCATCAAGACGCTCGGTCTGGAGTCGGTGCTGTTTTCGGTGGCCATCGGTTTGGTGATCAGCAATTTTATCGGCATCCCCGAGTGGTTGCGTCCGGCGATGCAGAGCGAGTTTTTCATCAAGGCTGGACTGGTGGTGCTGGGTACTTCGGTGATCATTTCCGAGATCCTCAAGGCGGGGCTTTTCGGAATCCTGCAGTCGCTCATCGTGGTCTTCAGCGTGTGGTATTTCGCTTTCTGGATCGCCCGCAAGCTCAAGATCGACCCCGAGATGTCCACCATGCTGGCCAGCGCAGTATCCATCTGCGGTGTGTCGGCCGCCATCGCGACCTGCGGGGCGATCAAGGGCGACAACAAAAAACTCTCGTACGTTATCTCCCTGGTGCTGGTAGTGGCGATCCCGATGATGTATCTGATGCCTTGGCTGGCGCGGGAACTGGGCCTGTCGCAGGAGGTGGCCGGCGCTTGGCTGGGGGGAACGATCGATACCACGGGTGCGGTGGTGGCTTCCGGGAAATTCCTGGGCGAGACGGCCGAGAAGTACAGCGTGATCATCAAGTCGTCGCAGAACGTCCTGCTGGGGCTGGCGGCATTCCTGATCTCGATCTACTGGTCGTACCGGGGCACCACGCGCGAGGAAAAACCGACGGTGGGAGTCCTGTGGTACCGTTTCCCGAAATTCGTGCTGGGATTTGTGCTGGCTTCGGTGATCTTCAGCACGTGCTTCGACCCGGCGGTGGCCAAGCAGATGGGCGATGTGGCCAATAAAAATTTCCGCGAGGCGTTCTTTGCCATTGCGTTCGTTTCCATCGGTCTGGAGACCAATTTCCGGCAGCTGTTCTCCCATGAAAACAAAAAGCCGATGTATGCTTTCGGGATCGCACAGGGATTCAATATCCTGCTCACCCTCGCGGTGGCTTACCTGCTGTTCGGGGTGATCGCCGGAGAGTAACCGTTTTTCTGGTCAGGCGGGCAAGCAAAAGGCCGG
>DCEW01000042.1 GCA_002314265.1 Flavobacteriales bacterium UBA1820 | reverse complement strand
TTTGCACGCCTAACGCAGAGGCGAAGGATCGTTTCGTTATACGTTCATCGACAAGGCAAACGCCGCTGCCACCAGGAGCAAGTAAACCAAAGCTCCTGCCGGGCGATGCCATCCGCGCGGATTTTCCCGGTCGGTGATTCGGTGGTACAAGGCTCCGCCTGCCCCGCCGGCGATGCACATCAGCAGGAAGGGCAGGGTGAAGATGTCTCCGCTTTTCTGCTGTGAGTCAGCAGAGGAGGAAAAAAACGGAAGCAGGATGGCCAGCAGCGCCACGGCGAGCGTGGCCCCCCAAAGGGTTGCGGTCATCCATCCGGGTGTTTTGTTTTCAGGGCGTGTCATGACAGGGAGTTCGTTCGGGTTACAGGATATAGACCAGCAGACCCAGGCTGATGCTGCGCGTATCGCCCAGTCCCGGAATGTCGCCCGTGCGGGAGGAGCGGAACAAGGGGTTGAGCGTGTAGTCGGCTCGAAGGGTGAACTTTCCGTAGCCTACCTGAAGATTGGCTGTAAAGAGCCAGTTTTGCAGGTATGGAAGGTTGTAGTACCGCACTTTGAAAGTGCCGTTGTTCAGGGTGGCATAGTCCTTGATGACCCACGAGACGGTTACGCCGGCATACACCCGCCAGAAATCGTACCGCTCGGCCGTCGAACCCCGGAAACGCACCTGGATCGGGATGTCGAGCGTTTGCAGGGCAAAGCGGCTGGACTTGTATTCGTCGCTCTCCATCATGGCGATCTGGGGAACTCCGCTGGCACTCCGGGTCATGGCCAGGTTGGAATAGTACTGGTGGTATGAGAGTCCGATCCCGGCTCCCAAGCCGATGTTCCGGCGCGCGTTCAGCGGAATGTCGCGGATGTATCCCAGCGACAGGGTGTTGGGAAAGGAGTAGGTTTTCATGCCCTGGGGTGTGGACACGAGGATGTTGTATGCCAGGGAGATGTACAACTGGTCGTCCAGGTAGTTGCCTCCCTTTCCGCTCACCAGGTTGCGCACCAGGCTTTCCGTATCCTGTGCGCAGGCCGGAATGGCCGTCCCCGCCATCAGGGACAAGGTCAGAAGCCATACGGTCTTTTTCCACAACCTTTTCATATCTGCCGGGTATTTTTCTTGTTCAAAGCTTGCTTTTTCTATCTGCCCCCTTGCAGGCTGCGATCAGAATTCGGCGTTCTGGGGATAGCGCGGGAACGGGATGACATCCCGGATGTTGCTCATGCCGGTAACGAACTGTACCAGGCGTTCGAAGCCCAGTCCGAATCCCGAGTGGGGAGCGGTGCCGAAGCGGCGGGTGTCGAGGTACCACCAGAGTTCCTGCTGGTTCATGCCGAGGGCTTCCATCCGCTGGGTGAGCACATCCAGACGTTCCTCGCGCTGGCTTCCGCCGACGATTTCGCCGATCCCGGGGAACAGCACGTCCATGGCGCGGACGGTTTTTCCGTCGGGGTTCATCCGCATGTAGAAAGCCTTGATCTCGGCCGGGTAGTCGTACAGGATGACCGGACGACCGAAGTGTTTTTCCACCAGGTAGCGTTCGTGCTCGCTCTGCAGGTCCATGCCCCAACCGGTGATGGGGAATTTGAATTTGTTCTTTTTGGCTTGTTTGCTCGAAGCCAGGATGTCGATGGCCTCGGTGTAGCTTACCCGCTGGAAATCGTGTTGCAGCACGAAGTTCAATTTTTCGAGCAGTCCCATCTCCGAGCGTTCGGACGAGGGTTTCTGACTTTCGGTCTTCAGGAAACGCTCGTCGAGGAAGGCCAGGTCGTCCTTGCAGTGTTCCATCACGTCGCGGATCACGCTCTTGATAAAGTCCTCGGCCAGGTCCATGTTTTCTTCCAGTTCGAGGAACGCCACTTCGGGTTCGATCATCCAGAACTCGGCCAGGTGGCGCGAAGTGTTGGAGTTTTCGGCGCGGAACGTCGGCCCGAAGGTGTACACCTTGCCCAGTGCCAGGGCATAGGTTTCGGCTTCGAGCTGACCGGACACCGTCAGGTTGGTCTGCCGGCCGAAGAAGTCTTTCGAGAAATCCGTCTTGCCGTCCTCGCGGCGCGGAGGGTTGTCGTGGGAGAGCACCGATACGCCGAACATCTCACCGGCACCTTCGCAGTCCGAACCGGTGATGATGGGGGCATTGAAGTAAAAGAAACCCTTCGAGGCGAAATACCGGTGGACGGCCTGCGCCGTGACGGAGCGCACGCGCATCACTGCTCCGAAGAGGTTGGTGCGCACACGCAGGTGGGCGATTTCGCGGAGGAACTCCATCGAATGGGCTTTGGGCTGCAGGGGATATTCGGCAGGATCGGCCTGGCCGAGGATCTCGACGCCGGTGGCTTGCACCTCGTACGCCTGGCCTTTCCCCTGGCTCTCGACTACCGTTCCTTCGACGGCCAGACACGTGCCGGCATAGATCTTCTGTTGGGGGGTCAGCAGGCCTTCGGGTACGACACATTGCAGGTTTTGGACGTTCGATCCGTCATTGAGGGCGATAAACCGGTCGTTGCGGAAGGTCCGTGCCCATCCCATTACCTTTACCTGCTTTCCTACGTATCCTCCCGCGAGGATGTCCTTTACCTCGATGCGTTTCATGTTTTTTTTCGTTCTGCTCTTTGTTTTGTTGGCAATGTAAGTATAAAACGCGCAGTGTGCGCTGTTTTTCTCCCGCAAAATTGAGGATTTTTTCCCGGAAAACATACTCCCGGGCGGGGAAAATAGGACGGAAGTTGGCAGGAGTGGATGAGTTTTTTATGTTAAAAAATACAAAACAATGTTTCGTTGTCGATTTTTTGCAAAAAACTTTTCTCGTATTCCAATATTTCCGTACATTTGTTGCCGGTTCAACAACGAAGGAAATGAAAACCTCCACAATGAATATTATGCGCAACAATAATTCCACCAGGAAGTCCATTCCGGACGCCCGGCCGTGAGTTGTGGTTCGTGTTCATTTGGAGAAAATGCCTGCCGCACTTGCGGCAGGCATTTTCTCTTTTCGGGGTTTTTGCTTCCCGAGGGGAAAAACATCAATCTCAGAGTGTGTGGTTATAAAAGATTTTGAAGACATGAAACAGGAACAAACGCCGCAGGGACTTTACGACCCGGCCTATGAACGCGACGCATGCGGGGTCGGCATGTTGGTAAACATTCACGGACAAAAGAGCCACGACATCGTCGAGTCCGCTCTTTCCGTGCTGGAAAACATGCGCCACCGCGGCGCCGAAGGAGCCGACAACAAGACCGGCGACGGAGCCGGCATTTTGCTCCAGATTCCGCACGAGTTCATATTGCTGCAGGGCATTCCCGTTCCGGAGAAAGGCCGCTACGGTACCGGTCTGGTCTTTCTGCCCAAAGACCGCCAGCAGCAGCAGGAGATATTCTGCCTGTGGAAGGACCAGTGCGAGAAGTTGGGCCTGAACCTGATGCACGTGCGGGAAGTGCCGGTAGATTCCGACATCCTCGGCCAAGCGGCCCGCGCTACCGAACCGGACATCCGCCAGGTGTTCATCACCGGCGGGGAAAGTCAGGACGACCTGGAGATCAAACTGTACCTTTTGCGCAAGCACGTGGAAAACGAAATCGCCCGCAGCGACATGGCCGGGCGGAAGGATTTCTACGTCTGCTCGCTCTCTACCCGCCGCATCGTCTACAAGGGCATGTTGGAAACGATGCAGCTGCGGCATTACTTCCCCGACCTTTCCGACCGCTACCTCACCAGCGCGCTGGCACTGGTGCACTCGCGCTTTTCGACCAATACCTTCCCCACGTGGAGCCTGGCGCAGCCTTTCCGTCTGGTGGCGCACAACGGGGAGATCAATACCGTACGCGGCAACCGCGAATGGACGGCTGCCCGGGAGAGTGCGCTCACCTCGCCCACTCTGGGGCCGGCTTCGGGCATCAGCCCCATCCTCCAGCCCGGGATGAGCGACAGTGCTTCGCTGGACAACCTGTTGGAATACCTCGTGCTGTCCGGGATGAGCCTGCCGCATGCCATGGCGATGCTCGTGCCGGAGAGTTTCAACGAGAAAAACCCCATATCGGACGACCTGAAGGCGTTCTATGAATACCACTCCATCCTGATGGAACCCTGGGACGGTCCGGCGGCGCTCCTGTTTTCCGACGGACGCTACGCCGGAGGAATGCTCGACCGCAACGGATTGCGCCCGGCACGTTACCTCATCACCCGGGACGATACGATGGTGGTGGCTTCGGAAGTGGGCGTGGTGGATTTCCCGCCGGAAAACATCCGCGAGAAGGGACGCCTGCAGCCCGGGAAAATCATCCTGGTGGACACCGAACAGGGCCGGGTGTATTACGATGCCGAACTCAAGGAACAGCTCTCCAAGGCGCACCCCTACCGCACCTGGCTGGAGAACAACCGGGTGGAGTTGGACAAACTCAAATCCGGCCGGAAGGTCGATGATACCACACCCGATTTCCGCCGCCTGCTGCCGGCCTTCGGCTATACGCGGGAGGACGTGGAGCGCATCATTTCCCCGATGTGCAGCGCAGGGGCCGAGCCGGTTTCCTCGATGGGAAACGATACGCCCCTGGCCATCCTTTCGGAAAAGCCCCAGCCTTTCTACAACTATTTCCGCCAGCAGTTCGCCCAGGTGACCAATCCTCCCATCGACCCCTTGCGCGAGGAACTGGTGATGAGCCTGGCCGAATACATCGGTTCGGTGGGCGGACAGATCCTCTATCCGGACGAGAGTTATTGCAAGATGGTGCGCCTGAAGCACCCGGTGCTCACCAATACGCAGCTCGACTTGCTGTGCAACATCCGCTACAAAGGTTTCAAATCGGTCAAGCTTCCCATGCTTTTCGCTGTGGAAAAAGGCGAGCAGGGACTTCGCGAGGCCATCGACGAGCTCTGCCTGCAGGCGGAAAAGGCCGTCGATGAGGGTGCCAGCTACATCGTGTTGTCCGACCGGGGCGTAGATCCTTCGCATGCGGCGATCCCCTCGCTGTTGGCCGTCAGTGCCGTACATCACCATTTGGTGTCGGTACACAAGCGGGTGCAGACCGCCCTGGTCGTCGAGTCGGGCGACATGCGCGAGGTGATGCACGCGGCTTTGCTGCTGGGTTACGGCGCCAGTGCGGTATGTCCGTACATGGCTTTTGCAGTGATCGGCCAACTGGTGCGCCAGCAGCGCATCCAGATGGATTACTCCACGGCGGAGAAAAATTACATCAAAGCCCTGTGCAAAGGACTCTTGAAGGTCATCAGCAAGATGGGTATCAGCACCCTGCGCAGTTACCGGGGGGCCAAACTGTTCGAGGCGGTGGGTTTGGGTCGCGAGTTTTCCGACCGCTACCTCGGCGGCACGACCAGCGCCATCGGCGGGGCCGGTTTGAAGGAGATCGCCGAAGATGTGCTGAAAATGCACCACAAAGGCTTTGTCGATCCGCATCCTGAGGGGGACATCCTGCCGATGGAAGGTTTTTACAGTTACCGCCGCGACGGCGAACAGCATGCGTGGAATCCGCAGACCATCGCCACCCTGCAGCAGGCAACCCGCAGCGGCGACTATGCCCGCTTCAAGCAGTACACCGCTCTGGTGGACGAAAAGGAAAAACCCATCTTTATCCGCGATTTCTTCGCGTTCAAGAAAGGCACGCCCATTCCGCTGGATGAGGTCGAAGACGAAGCTTCCATCCTGCGGCGTTTCGTTACCGGAGCCATGAGTTTCGGTTCGATCAGCCGCGAGGCGCACCAGGCGATGGCTCTGGCCATGAATACCATCCACGGGCGGAGCAATACCGGCGAGGGCGGCGAGGATCCGGAGCGTTTCACGGCGAAGATCGACGGAGTGTCCCTGCGCTCGGCCATCAAGCAGGTGGCTTCCGGCCGTTTCGGAGTAACGGCCGAGTACCTGGTCAATGCGGATGAAATCCAGATCAAGATCGCCCAGGGCGCCAAGCCGGGCGAGGGAGGTCAGTTGCCCGGGTTCAAGGTGGACGAGGTCATCGCCAAGACGCGCCACTCCATTGCCGGGATTTCGCTCATCTCTCCCCCGCCGCACCACGATATTTATTCGATCGAGGACCTGGCCCAGTTGATCTTCGACCTGAAGAACGTCAATCCTCGAGCCGAGATCAGCGTCAAACTGGTTTCGGAGAGCGGGGTGGGCACCATTGCGGCCGGAGTAGCCAAGGCCAAGGCCGACCGGATTGTTATCTCGGGCGCCGAAGGCGGCACGGGAGCCTCGCCGGCCAGCTCCATCCGCTATGCGGGAATGCCCACCGAAGTGGGGCTTTCCGAGACGCAGCAGACCCTGGTGCGCAACGGCCTGCGCGGGCAAGTGCGCCTGCAGACCGACGGCCAGCTCAAGACCGGACGCGACATCGTGGCGATGGCCATGCTCGGAGCCGAGGAATTCGGCTTTGCCACTTCGGCCTTGATCGTGCTGGGTTGCGTGATGATGCGCAAGTGCCACATGAATACCTGCCCGATGGGAGTAGCCACCCAGAATGAAGAACTGCGCAAGCGTTTTCTGGGCCGCAGCGAATACCTGGTGAACTTTTTCACTTTCCTGGCCCGCGAGGTGCGCGAATACCTGGCGGAGTTGGGATTCCGCCATCTGGACGACATCGTAGGCCGGGCGGACCTGATCGAGCGCAAGCCTTCGGACGGGGTGGCCAAACACGACCTGATCGACCTTTCTCGCATCCTCTACGTTCCTTCGCAGGCGCAGCACACGGCGCGCCACCACCAGAGCGAACAGCACCACGACATCGATCGGGTGAAAGACCGGGAGATCATCCGCGCTGCGGCTGCGGCGCTGGAACGCCGGCAGGAGACGTCGCTGGAATACCGCATCGTCAATACCGACCGTTCGGTGGGGGCGATGCTCTCCGGACGGATCGCTGAGTTGTACGGCGGAGAGGGCTTGCCTGAAAACACCCTCGAGGTGCGTTTCCGGGGATCGGCCGGACAGAGTTTCGGTGCATTCCTGGCGCGGGGCGTGCATTTCCGTCTGGAAGGCGAAGCCAACGACTACCTGGGCAAGGGACTTTCCGGCGGACGCATCAGCCTGATGCCGCCGGCGCACAGTCCTTTCGTCCCGCAGGACAACATCATCGCGGGCAATACGCTGCTCTACGGGGCTACCGACGGTCAGGTGTTCATCAATGGTCAGGTAGGCGAACGTTTCGCCGTGCGCAATTCGGGCGCGACCGCCGTGGTGGAAGGCGTGGGCGATCACTGCTGCGAGTACATGACCGGCGGGCGCGTGGTGGTGCTCGGACCTACCGGACGCAACTTTGCCGCCGGTATGAGCGGTGGAGTGGCCTACGTGTGGAATCGGGATGGGGATTTCGACTATTACTGCAACATGGATATGGTCGAACTCTCTCTGGTCGAGGATACTTCCGCCCGGCGCGAATTGCACGAGCTCATCCGCAAGCACTACCACTATACCGGCAGTCCGCTGGCCGGGGCGATGCTCGACAACTGGAACCGTTACGTCGAGGAGTTCATCGCGGTGGTGCCCATCGAGTACAAGCGGGTGCTCCAGCAGCAACAGATGGAAGCGCTCTCCCGCCGCATCAGTCAGGTGGAGCGGGATTACTGATCCAGACAAACAAAAAGGGAAAAACGAATCTAGACAACATCATCCGAAAATATGGGAGATCCGAAAGCATTTCTGACCGTGCACCGGCTCGAAGCAGGTTACCGTCCGGTACATGACCGCATACACGATTACAGCGAAGTCGAACAGACCCTCAATACCTCCGACCGGCGCAAGCAAGCCTCCCGCTGCATGGACTGCGGGGTGCCTTTTTGCCACTGGGCCTGTCCGGTGGGCAACCGTCAGCCCGAATGGCAGGATTTGCTCTACCGGGGGCGTTTCGAGGAGGCTTACCGCATCCTGGAGCAAACCTGTGATTTTCCGGAGTTCACCGGACGCATCTGCCCGGCGCTGTGCGAGAAGAGCTGCGTGCTCAAACTCTCGGCCGACGAACCGGTTACCATCCGCGAAAACGAAGCGGCCATTGCCGAGACAGCTTTCCGCGAGGGCTATGTCAAGCCGGTCGCCCCGGTGCGCAACGGCCTGAAGGTCGCGGTAGTGGGCAGCGGACCGGCCGGACTGGCGGCTGCCAACCGCTTGAACCGCAAGGGATACACCGTCACGGTGTATGAAAAGGATGAACTACCTGGAGGACTGCTGCGCTTCGGGATACCGAACTTCAAGTTGAGCAAGAAGATCGTCGACCGCCGCATCCGTCTGATGGAGCAGGAAGGCATCGTGTTCAAGACCGGCGCGGCCGTGGGAAAAGACCTCCCGATGGAGGGGCTCATCGGCGAATACGACGCGGTGTGCCTGGCCATCGGTGCTGAAGTGCCGCGCGACCTGCCGGTGCCGGGACGGGAACTCCCGGGGGTGCATTTCGCCTTGGAATTGCTCGGCATGCAGAACCGGGTGCTGCAAGGCATCGACCTGCCGCCCGAGAAACGGATCGACGCCCGGGGCAAGCACGTGGTGGTGATCGGCGGCGGGGATACCGGTTCGGATTGCGTGGGGACGGCTGTACGTCATGGCGCCAAGAGCATTACCCAGATCGAGATCATGCCGGCTCCCCCGCAGGGTTACAATCCGAAGACCCCTTGGCCCATGTATCCGCAGGTACTCAAGACCTCCAGCAGCCACGAAGAGGGATGTATCCGCCGTTGGAGTTTAGCTACCAACCGTTTTGTCGGGCAAGAAGGAAAACTCGTCGGAGTGGAGCTCGAACAGGTCGTCTGGGAAACCCCTGCGCAGGGCGGACGGCCGCAGATGAAGAAAACGGGAAAGACGGAAGTGATCCCCGCCGATCTGGTCTTTCTGGCCATGGGCTTCGTTTCGCCCCGTCAGGACGGCCCGGTATCGCAGCTCTCCCTGGCAACGGACGTCCGGGGCAATATTGCGGTGGATGCCTCGCTTTTCACCGGTACGGACAAGGTGTTCGCGGCGGGCGATGCCGTCAGCGGCGCTTCGCTGGTGGTGCGGGCGATGGCTTCAGGACAAAAAGCGGCTCGGGAGATCGACCGTTATCTGAAAAAACAGCACGAACGATAAAAATACTTACGCAACGCTAAATTTCTAAAATACTCTTTCACACCATGTGCGGAATCACAGCTATTTTCAATATCCAGACAGGGCAAGCGGAATCCATGCGCAGCAAGGCCCTGCAGATGAGTAAAACCATCCGCCATCGCGGACCGGACTGGAGCGGTATCTACTGCGGCGGCTCGGCCGTGTTGGCTCACGAACGCCTTTCGATCGTGGACCCGGCTTCCGGCGGACAGCCCCTGATCAGCCCCGACGGGGCACAGGTGCTGTGCGTGAACGGAGAGATCTACAATCACCGCGAATTGCGCGAGCAGTTGAAGGGGAAATACGAGTTCCAGACCGGTTCGGACTGCGAGGTGATCCTGGCGCTCTACCGGGAAAAGGGCATCGA
The DNA here is from genome assembly GCA_002314265.1 of Flavobacteriales bacterium UBA1820. GTDB lineage: Bacteria > Bacteroidota > Bacteroidia > Flavobacteriales > UBA1820 > Merdimorpha. The sequence goes on along the minus strand of DCEW01000042.1, from coordinate 1,364 downwards.
CTTCCTGGAAGACCTCAACGGGATCTACGCTTTCGCCCTTTACGACAAGGAAAAGGACGAATACCTCATTGCCCGCGACCCCATCGGGGTGATCCCCCTGTACATCGGCCGCGACCGCGAAGGGCATGTGATGGTCTGCTCGGAACTCAAGGGTTTGGAAGGTTTTGCCGACGAGTACGAAGTCTTTCTCCCGGGACATTACTACTGGAGCCGGGAGGGGAAAATGACCCGCTGGTATCGCCGCGATTGGATGGAGTACGACAACGTGAAGGACAACCCGGCCGATGTGGCAAGCCTTCGCCACGCACTCGAAGAGGCGGTCCGCCGGCAGCTGATGAGCGACGTGCCGTACGGAGTGCTGCTTTCGGGGGGACTGGACTCGTCCATCATTTCGGCGGTAGCCAAGAAATACGCCTCCAAGCGTATCGAAAACGAAGGCCGCACCGAGGCGTGGTGGCCGCAGCTCCACTCGTTTGCCGTGGGGCTGAAAGGGGCTCCGGATCTGGCCGCAGCCAGAAAGGTGGCCGAACACATCGGAACGGTGCATCATGAGATCCACTACACGGTGCAGGAGGGTCTCGATGCGATCCGCGATGTGATCTACTTCATCGAGACGTACGATGTGACCACCGTGCGCGCTTCGACCCCGATGTACCTCCTGGCCCGCGTGATCAAGAGCATGGGGATCAAGATGGTGCTCAGCGGCGAGGGTGCGGACGAGGTGTTCGGCGGCTATCTGTATTTCCACAAGGCGCCCGATGCCCGGGCTTTCCACGAGGAGACGGTGCGCAAGATCAGCAAGCTGTACCTCTACGACTGTCTGCGGGCCAACAAGAGCCTGGCGGCGTGGGGCGTGGAGGGGCGCGTGCCTTTCCTGGACAAGGAATTCCTGGACGTGGCCATGCGGTTGAACCCTGCGGCGAAGATGGCTCCCGGGAAGACGATCGAAAAGAAGATCCTCCGCGAGGCTTTCGAGGATATGCTGCCTGCCGAGGTGGTATGGCGGCAGAAGGAGCAGTTCTCCGATGGGGTGGGATACAACTGGATCGATTCGCTCAAGGCAGTTGCCACTTCGCAGGTCTCCGATCAGCAGATGGCTTCGGCGGCCCGGCGTTTTCCGGTCAATCCGCCCCGCAACAAGGAGGAGTACTTCTACCGCAGCATTTTCGAGGAGCATTTCCCCAGCGGCAGTGCGGCGTTGACCGTGCCTTCGGTGCCCTCGGTGGCTTGTTCTACGGCGGAAGCCCTGGCTTGGGACGAGTCGTTCCGCAACCTGAACGACCCGAGCGGCCGTGCCGTGAAGGGGGTTCACGACAACGCGTATTGAGTCCGTCCGATTATTCTATTGTGCGGGCAAGCGTCCG
>DCEW01000055.1 GCA_002314265.1 Flavobacteriales bacterium UBA1820 | reverse complement strand
CTTGCCCGCACTCGCTTGGGGAGCCGGAACCGCTTATTTCTTCTTGGCCACCCGGCGACGGACAGCCGACTTCTTGGGCTGCTCGGCCTGTTTCTTGTGCAGTTCCAAGCAATCCTCCAACGTCAGACTCGCCGGATCGGTCTCCTTGGGGATCTTGACATTGTCCTTTCCCACCTTCACGTAAGGCCCATAGCGACCATTGAGCACGCTCACCGCCGGAGACGACCCCGGGAATTCCCGGATCACCTTCGCCGCATCGTCGCTTATCTTTTTATCGATCAACTCATTGGCTCGCTCCAACGTGATCGACAGCGGATCCTCGCCCGCCGGACGCAACGAAACGAACATCGAACCCCACTTCACATACGGCCCGAAACGACCTGTGGAAGCCGACACCTCCTTTCCTTCGCGCTCGCCCAAGGTACGCGGCAGACGGAACAACTCCAAAGCCTGCTCGAGCGTTATATCGCCCATGGACACCCCTTTGGGCAGGGAAGCGAAAAGCGGTTTTTCCTCGTCTTCGGCAGTGCCTATCTGCACCATCGGCCCGAAACGACCTATCCGCACCGATACCGGCCGGCCGCTCTTGGGATCCTCGCCCAGGATACGCTGCCCGGTGGAACGCTCCGCCGTACGGGACACCTCCTCGACATGAGGATGGAAAACCGTATAGAATTCTTCGGTCGACTCCACCCAGTCGGTCTTTCCCTCGGCAATGGAATCCAACTGCTGTTCGGCCTGCGCTGTAAAGCGATAATCGACGATATTGGGAAAATACTCCACCAGAAAATCGTTCACCACCGCACCTACATCCGTAGGCAGGAGTTTCCCGCGCTCCGAACCATAGGTCTCGGACAAGGTTTCCCGACGGATCTGCTCTCCCGAAAGGACGAGTTCGACATACGACCGGGGCGAGCCTTCCCGATCGCCCTTCTCCACATACCCGCGGCGCTGTATCGTAGAAATCGTGGGCGCATACGTGGACGGACGACCGATGCCCAATTCCTCCAGTTTCTTGACCAAAGCCGCCTCGCCGTAGCGTGCCGGCGCCTTGGTAAAACGCTCGGTGGCACTTATCTCCCGGCGCTGCAAACGGTCGCCCACAGCCATCTTGGGCAGCATCCCCTCGCGCAGACCGCCTTCGTCCTCGCTCTCGCTGTCATACCCGTACACCTTGAGAAAACCGTCGAAAAGCAACACCTGCCCCGTAGCGGTCAGTTTGTGCGCACTCTCCGACACGTCGATCTGCACCGTGGTGCGTTCCAACTCCGCATCAGCCATCTGGCAAGCAATGGCCCGCCGCCAGATCAGGTTGTAAAGACGGCGCTGGCGTTCGTCCTGACCGGCATCGTCGCGGTCCATGTACGTGGGACGAATGGCCTCGTGCGCCTCCTGCGCTCCTTGCGAGGTGGTATGGTAGTGCCGCGGATGGCTGTATTTCTCGCCATAACGCCGGGCTATCTCCCCCTTGATATTTCCGAGGGCTTCCTGCGAAAGATTGACCGAGTCGGTACGCATGTACGTGATCAACCCTTCTTCGTAGAGCCGCTGAGCCAGCGACATGGTCTGCGAGACGGAAAAGCCGAGTTTGCGGGCGGCCTCCTGTTGCAGGGTCGAGGTGGTAAACGGCGGGGCGGGGCTGCGACGAGCCGGACGGGTTTCGACCTGGGAGACGGTAAACTCGCTCCCCAGGCAGGCCTGCAGGAATTCCCGCGCCTGCTCTTCGGTAGAGAAACGCGTGCTCATCTCCGCCCGGACTTCGTTTCCATCGGCGGTAGCGAATACGGCCGACACCTTATAATAAGACTGCGGAACGAACGCCTGTATCTCCCGCTCGCGCTCCACGATCAGTCGCACGGCCACCGACTGTACCCGCCCGGCGGAAAGCCCGCTTTTGATCTTCCGCCACAGCAGCGGCGAGATCTCATACCCCACCAGACGGTCCAGCACCCGGCGTGCCTGCTGGGCATTGACCAAGTTCATGTCGATGGTGCGGGGATTTTCGATGGCTTTCAGGATGGCATTTTTGGTGATCTCGTGAAAAACGATCCGGCGGCTTTTCTCGGGGGTAAGGCCGAGGTTTTCGTACAAGTGCCAAGCGATGGCTTCTCCCTCGCGGTCTTCATCGGAAGCCAGCCAAACCATTTCGGCCTCCTTGGCCAGGGACTTGAGTTTTTTTACCAGTTCTTTTTTCGCGGGGTCGATCTCGTACTGCGGAGTGAAACCGTGTTCGGTATCGATTCCGAGTTTTTTGCCCGGCAGATCGGCTATGTGTCCGAAAGAGGATTCGACTTTGTAATCCTTTCCCAGAAACTTTTCGATCGTCTTGGCCTTGGCAGGAGACTCGACTATCACCAGATTTTTTACCATTCCGTCTATGTTCAATGCTTTAACGGGCACAAAAGTAGTGCTTTTGCGCGGAAACCGGGCAATATCTTTAACACAAAAAAAACGCCGAAGTCTGCTCCAGCGTTTTTATCACATTGTTTTCCAAATCATTGCACATCCTTTATCGTCGTGATGCGCATCGTGTTCACGTGTCCCTTGTTGTTCATCGGGGTCGTCATCAGATTGACCACCCGGTCGCCTTCGCAGACAAAGCCGTGTTCGAGCCCCATCTCGTTGATGTCGTCCACCGCCTGGTCGGTACTCTCGATGCTGCGGTAATAGAACGCCCGACACCCCCACACCAGATTGAGTTGGGTCATGATGTCCCGGTTGGAAGTATAGACCAGGATGTGGGCATTGGGACGGTACGAGGAGATCTGCCGGGCGGTATATCCCGTATTGGTAATGGTAGAGATAGCCTTGGCATTGAGCTGGATGGCGATCTGCGAAGCATGGTAACAGATGGCATCGGTCAGGAAACGCTCCCGGGTCTCGTCCGTAGGCGGGTCCTTGCGCAGATAGCCGTAACCGTGTGCCTCGATCGCACGGATGATCTTGGTCATCTGGGCGATCACTTCCACCGGATGATGCCCCATGGCCGTCTCTCCGGAAAGCATCACTGCATCCGAACCGTCCATCACCGAATTGGCCACGTCGTTCACATCGCTGCGCGAAGGAGTTACCGAATCGACCATCGACTCCATCATTTGCGTGGCGATGATCACCGGACGGGTGTAGTGGCGGGCCTTCTCCACCAACATTTTCTGAATGATGGGCACCTGCTCGGCCGGCACCTCGATACCCAGGTCGCCGCGCGCCACCATGATCGCATCGCTGGCCTGCAACACCCGGTCGATGTCGTCCACCGCTTCCGGTTTTTCGATCTTGGAAACGATCGGTATCTGCCGGTCGGTATGGAGGGCGATCTCCCGGCGCAGGTCCGCCACATCGTCCGCACTGCGGACAAAAGACAAGGCAAACCAATCGGCCCCGATCTCCACCCCGATCTCCACATCGCGTTTGTCCTTTTCGGTAAGTGCCGGCAGGGAAATGCGGGTATTGGGCAGATTGACCCCTTTGCGCGACTTGAACGCCCCACCCTGAAGCACCTTGGCCCGGACTTCGCCTTTCCCGTCGGTCTCGACCACCTCGAAGACCAGTTTGCCGTCGTCCAGCAGGATTTTTTCGCCCGGATGCACATCGCGGGCAAATTCCGTATAAGTCATGTATGCCCGGGTAGCATCGCCCACACACGGCTCGTTGGTAAAGGTAACGATGTCTCCCGGATGCACCTCGGCTCCTTCGGCGATCTCGCCCACCCGAAGTTTGGGTCCTTGGAGATCGACCAAAATGGCCACATTGGTCCCGTACCGGGTATTGATCTGGCGTACGCGTTCAGCCCGCAGGGCTGCCAGTTCGGGCGTGGCATGAGACATGTTGATGCGAAAGACATTCACCCCGGCCTTGACCATATCGGTCATTACCCGCAGGTCGTCCGAAGCAGGACCAAGCGTAGCGACGATTTTCGTCTTTTTGTGATTGATGATCATTTCTCCTCTTTGTTTTTGCCCCCCCTTTTTCGGAGGGCGTCCGAAATCCTGCGCAAAGATACGTCATTCTTTCCGCCCCCGGACATCGCCCGCAGGTGCCGCCACGGAAAAATCTTCATTTTCCACCCCCGCCGCACTCACCGCAGTAACGACGTACACCACCTGTCCCGGCGGAGCGGACGTATCCGTGTATTCTCCCGAAGCATCGCCCCACACCCGGGCCACAATGTGCGAAGCATCGTTGATATTGACCATCTGGTCGGCCGAAAAACGGTACACCACATAGTAACGCACCTGCGCCGGAGGATCGGCCTCCCCCAAGGATTCGCGGCGGCCCGCCTGCCAGCTCACCCGCCTCCCCTGCGGAGTCTTCTCGACCTGCACCCGCTCGGGCGGCAAAGGCGCCCGGGGGTCGAGCCACGGCATGGCTGGCACGAGGGCTGGATGGCGGTAATACCGCGTTTTCAGGCTGTCGGTCAGTCCGCCGGCATTCTCCACCAGGTAGCGCGCCGAATAAAATGCCGAACCGGCCGAGGAAGGATTCTCCCGCTGCATGCGCACCTGCCGACAAATCTCCTCGGCCGTACGCCACACGGTATTTTTCCCCTTGGGAGAAATGTTGAAAGCCCCGTGCCCGATGTACAACTGGGATCGGCCATGGTGCAGTCCCCACCAACGGAGCAATTCGCCGAAGTCGGCCGCCGAATGTCCGTTTTCCCAATACAACTGGGGCAATACGTAGTCGATCCAACCTTCCCGGACCCACAAAGCCACGTCGGCGTACAGATCGTCGTAATTGGACAGCCCCCGGGTCGCCGAACCGGAAGGGTCGTCCGAAGCGTTGCGGTAAATCCCGAACGGACTGATGCCGAACTTGACCCCCGGCCGCAAAGCCCGGATCGTATCCGAAATGCCCTTTATCAACCGGTTGACATTGTCCCTGCGCCACTGCGACACATCGTCGAAAAGCGAAGCCCCGTAGCGCTGGTAGGTCTTCCCGTCGGGAAACGGTTGCCCGCCCTGCGGATAGGGGTAGAAATAGTCGTCCATGTGGATGGCATCCACATCATACCCACGGACGATCTCCGCCACTACGGACAAGAGATAGCTCCGCACCTCGTACCGTCCGGGGTCCAGATACCACCGACCCCCGTACCGCACCAGCCATTCCGGATGCCGCCGCCCCACGCTGCGGGGGGAAAGCACCGAGAGGTCTTCGCCGGTGGTTACCCGAAAGGGGTTGAGCCACACGTGGAGTTCCAAGCCCCGGCGGTGCGCCTCTTCGAGCATGAAGGCCAAGGGATCGTACCCCGGGTCGCCGTCGCGGGTTCCGGTGAGGAACTGGCTCCAGGGTTCGGTTTTCGAGGCATAAAAGGCATCCGCCTTCGGCCGCACCTGCACGATCACCGCATTCATCCCGCAGGCGACCAACGTATCGAGTATCCGGACGTATTCCCGCTGCTGCTGTTCGACGGACAAGCCCGCCCGCGAAGGCCAGTCGATCCCCGACAGGGTGGCGATCCATGCTGCACGGAATTCCCGCTTCGGGACAAAATCCTGTCCCGAGACATTCCACGCCCCCAGCAAACACGCCAGCAGCCAAACGAGCTGCCTTATCTTCCTTCGTTTTTTCATTTGCAGACAAAAATACGCCGAAGCTCCCGGTGTTTGCAACCCTCCCCGGCGTTATTTTCCCGATCTCCCGTGGCACTCACCTTTCCCTATATTTTCATCATACAGGATGCAGCTCGGCAGCGGCAAATGCGAAAACCTTGTTTTCGATTTGCCGCTGCCCTCGCCTTTCGCTATATTTGCGCAGCGCGATCCCTCTTGTTGCGGATCGTACTCCGACTGAAATACCCATTCTTTCGTATGGCAAACAACAAACCCGTCATAGGCCTCTCCACCGGCGACATCAACGGCGTCGGACCGGAAGTGATCATCAAGACTTTCGACAACCCGGCGATGCTCGAACTGTGCACCCCGGTAGTCTTCGGTTCGAGCCGACTGATTTCCTTCTACAAAAAAGCCCTGGGCAGCGACCTCCCCTTCGTGGGCATCGATTCACCGGCTGAGGTCATCCCCGGGAAACTCAACATCGTCAACCTGTGGGAAGACGCCCCCGTGATCACCCCCGGGCAGGAAACCGAGGAAGGCGGCCGACTGGCTTTCTCCTCGCTTTCGGCGGCCACGCAAGCCCTCAAGGATGGACTCGTCGATGCGCTGGTTACCGCCCCGATCAACAAGAAAAACATCCAACGCGAAGGCTTCGCCTTTCCCGGCCACACCGAATACCTGGCGGCACAACTGGGCGGAGAACCGCTCATGTTCCTGGTCTCCGACCGCCTGAAGATCGCCGTCGCCACCGGCCACATTTCCCTGGCACAGGTTACCGAACACATCACGGCCCCGCTGCTGGAAAAGCGCCTGACCCAGATGGAACGCTCCCTGCAGGAGGATTTCTGCCTCCACAGTCCCCGCATCGCCGTACTGGGTCTCGATCCGCACAACGGGGACGAAGGCGTGATCGGCACCACGGACAGCCAACTGATCGCCCCGACCATCGCCCGCCTGTTCGACGGGGGACATTACGTCTTCGGTCCTTATTCCTCAGACGGGTTTTTCGGCAGCGGGGCCTACACCCGTTTCGACGGCGTACTGGCCATGTACCACGACCAAGGCCTGATCCCTTTCAAGACCATCGCTTTCGAGGACGGAGTCAATTTCACCGCCGGACTGCCCAAGGTGCGCACCTCGCCGGACCACGGCACGGCCTACGACATCGCCGGAAAAGGGTTGGCCGACGAAAGTTCGATGCGGGCTGCCGTCTATCGGGCCATCGACATCCTGCGCAACCGCAGCCTGTACCGTGCCATGACCCAAAATCCGCTCCGCACACGCCGTGGAGCCGACGTCCACGAAGGCGAAGATGAAGACATCGACATCAACCACGTGGAGGACTGATATTAAAAATCCGTTATTTTCTGTTTTTTTCCGATAATATTGTTACCTTTGCCCTCCCGTAAGGTAACCGGAAAATTTTCATCGGAAGTGAAAGACGCGTTGAAAGAATATCGGATCTCCTTTTCCGGGCTGGCACCCGGTGTTCACACATTCGAGTACCATGTGGGACAGGAGCTTTTCGATCATTTCGGTTACGTGGATTCGTGGGGCGATGCCCGGATCGACGTTCGGGCGGAACTGACCAAAGGGACGAACCTGATGGAGTTGTCCCTCGCCTTTCAAGGCGATGTGCTTACTCCATGCGACGCTACGGGCGAGGAATTTCGCCTGCCGGTGCAAGGAACGGACCACCGCGTGGTCAAACAAGGCGAAGGAACGAGCCTGGACGACGACATCATCCTGTTGCCCATGGGGGAAACCGAACTGAACCTCGGACAGTACATCTACGAAATGATCGTACTGAACATCCCGCAGAAGCGCTACCATCCCGACTACCTCTCGGGCAAGCTCGCCGCCCCGAAAGCCAGTTCGAGTCCCGAACCGACGGAACAGACGGTCGATCCGCGCTGGGAAAAACTGAAAGACATAAAAAGTTAAATACGATAAAACCGAAATACAAAAATGGCACATCCTAAAAGACGCCAGGGTTCCACCCGCAGAGACAAAAGACGTTCGCATCACCATGCAGTCGCACAGCAGATTTCGATTTGCCCGGTAACCGGACAGGCTCACCTTTCGCACCGCGCCTACTGGCACGAAGGCAAGTTGTACTACCGCGGCAAGGTCGTCATCGACAAGAGCGAGCCCGAGAAAGCCTAAAGTCCCATCCGACTCGAGAAAGGTTTTCCGCGTCGCAGCCGTGAGAACGACGCGAATCCTACACACTTTCTGGCGCAGGCGACTTCGCTCGGAAAGTGTGTTTTTTCTTTCAAAGAGAAAAACAGACCCATAAACACGCCCTATCCGCCTCGATTTCCCCGGCGGGGCTTTGTTTCTTTGCCCAAACAAAACGAAAAACGATTTACAGAAAAAAACACCCATAGCCCGAAACCCATGGAGAAAATAAAAGCCGCTATCTCGGCCGTAGGAGGTTTTGTTCCGGACTACATTCTGACCAACGAAGAAATCAGCCGCCGCGTAGATACTTCCGACGAGTGGATCACCACCCGCACCGGGATCAAGGAGCGCCGCATTCTCACCGACCCCACCCTGGGGACCTCTCATTTGTGCATCCGCGCCGCAGAAGACCTGCTGCGCAAAAGCGCCTGCGACCCCGCCACCATCGACGGCGTACTGGTATGCACCATCACTCCGGACTATCCGGTCGCCAATACCGCCGCTTACGTAGCTTCACGCATCGGCGCCACCAATGCTTTTGCCATGGATCTGGTCGCTGCCTGCTCGGGCTTTATCTCGGCCCTGTTTACCGCAGCCAATTTCGTGGAATCAGGACGGTGCAAGAAGGTCCTGGTCATCGGCGGGGACAAGATGTCCACCATCATCGACCCGATGGATCGCGCCACCTGTATCCTGTTCGGGGACGGAGCCGCCGCCGTGCTGGTAGAGCCCTCCCGCAACGGCTTCGGCATCGAGCACTCCTACCTGCGCTGCGACGGCACAGGACGGGAATACCTGCGTATCGACGTGGGCGGTTCGATCAACCCTCCCACGGCAGAAAACACCGCCTTCGGCGGACAATACGTCCACCAGGATGGCCGCGCCGTTTACCGCTATGCCGTCACCAACATGTGCGAGGCCAGCCAAAACGTACTCAACGCCTGCGGTCTCGACGCTTCGCAAATCGACTACCTGTTGCCCCACCAGGCCAACCTGCGCATTATCGAATCGGTCACCGAACACTTGGGGCTGCCCAAAGAAAAGGTGCTGGTCAATATCGAACGCTACGGCAACACGACCGATGGAACGCTGCCGCTGCTGCTCTGGGACTTTGAAAAAACCCTCAAGAAAGGCGACAAACTGCTCTTGACGACTTTCGGAGGCGGATTTACCTGGGGGTCGATGTACCTGACGTGGGACTACTGATCCTGCGGGAAGACAAAGGGACAAAAAATCGGGCGGANNTCCGCCCGATTTTTTGTCCCTTTATCCGGAAACCCCTTTCGCAAAACACGAAAGCTTTATTTTCCTCTCTTTTCTTACCGCATCGTGCGTTCGTCGCGGCGCGCTTGCTTTTTCAGCTGCCGCACACGCTTCTTTTCCGCTTTCTCCATTTCCTGACGGCGAAGTTGATCCCGAGCGATATCCTGTTCTACCTTCCGGTAATAAAAGGGGGAAACAAGTTCGTTGTACGAAGGATAGATCGGCAGTTCCCCCTCGGCAAAGCACTCGCGCAGGATCCTTTCGATCACGTAATCATCGGGGTAAAGTCGAGGGTCGTACTCGTCCTTGAGCGAAAGGGAGAACATCCCGGCCGACGCATTCCACCAAAAAGCCTTGAAACCGCTTTTCAGATCCCGTGCAATGTCATAAGTCGATATACCCGTCTGACGATACACCAGTTTGATCAGGATTTTTCCTTCGCTGCGGGAAAACTTCTTGAGGATTCCAGCGAAGTTGTCGAACAACTCCTTCTGCCGCCGGTCCACCTCTTTGCGGAATTTCCGCTCGGACATCACCTCCCGCAAGCTGTCCATCTCGTGCAGGTACTGCGAGGCCAATACCGCATACGGCCATACCTTCTTGACGCGGCGCTTGATCCGCCAATAGTCTTCATAAGACATCGGCGCATAGTTGCCCATCACGATCACATCGGAGAGCTGCACCCCGGGGAACAACGTATCCGCCTCCAACGGCGGCATAGCCTGCGCCTGCCGGGGAAACTCGCGCACCGGTATCCCGGAAGGCGGCGGAGAGGGCTGTCCCTGCGCCGACACACAGGTGTACACCAAGAGTGCCGCCGTCGAAAAAACGGTAGCCAACGGGATCGAACGTCTATTTCGCCCACGAGTGTTCATCAGTCCGCGCGGTATTACCGGCGAAAGATAGGCATTTATCCTGCTATGCAAGGGAAAAATAACGCATTTTTTTTGCACCCCCGCACCTTTTGCCTATCTTTGGAAGATCGGAATACAAACACGAAATATCACGAATATGGAATTCACAGTCTCCAGCTCGGTGCTGATGCGCACAGTAAACACCTTGAGCGGAATCATAAGCTCCAACAGCGCCCTGCCCATCCTCGACAACCTGCTGTTCGAACAGAAAAACGGCCGACTCACCCTCTCGGCTTCGGACATGGAAACCACGATGACCTCCACCATCGACGTGGACGGCCAATCCTCGGGCAAGATCGCGGTCCCGGCCAAGATGCTCGCCGAGATCCTCAAGACCTTCCCCGAACAGCCGCTCACCTTCGTCGCCCGCGAACAGGAACACTTGCTCAAGATCAACTACGGCACCACCGACAACGAAGGCAATTGCGACCTCCCTTACGAGGAGGCCGACGACTACCCCGTTCTGCCGGTGCTGGAAGACGTCACCCAAACAGTCGTTACCTCGGAAATCCTGGCTACGGCCATCCAAAAAACGATCTTCGCCACTGGCAACGACGACATGCGTCCCGTGATGTCGGGCGTCTTGTTCAAGTTCACCCCGGAAGGCCTGGTGTTCGTGGCTACCGATGCACACAAACTGGTCAAATACGTCCGTGAAGACATCACCAGCCCTGTCCCGGTGGAATTCATCATGCCCAAAAAACCGCTGAACATCCTCAAAAACATTTTCTCGGGACTGGCCACCGACGTAACCATCACCTTCAACCGCACCAACGCGCGTTTCGAAGCGGACGACATCGTGCTGACATGCCGCCTGATCGACGGAAAATACCCCAACTACGAGGCCGTCATCCCCAAGGACAACCCCAACCAACTGTTGATCGACCGGTTGAGTTTCATGAGTTCCCTGCGGCGTATCGCACTCTTCTCCAACAAGACCACGCACCAGACCCGCCTGAGCCTCAGCCCGGCGGAAGTGGTCATTTCGGCCGAGGACAACGAAGAAGGCAAACGCGCCGACGAAAAGATCCCCTGCTCGTACCGGGGCGAACGGATGGACATCGGCTTCAATTCGCGCTTCCTCTCAGAAATGCTGGCCAATCTGGAAAGCAAAGAAGTAACCATCGACATGTCCAAACCCAACCGCGCCGGAATCCTTCGACCGCTGGAATCCAACGAAGGCGAACAGATCACCATGCTGGTCATGCCGGTAATCCTGGGCAACTGACGCCGAAAGTGTACAGACAAACAACACGTCTCCCGGAGCGATGAAAACAATCTCATCTCTCCGGGATTTTTTTCGCAAAAACTTAAACCTTTTCCATCTTTTTCCGTCTTATCAATAACGATTTTTCATACATATCCTCATCATTCCTATTTCTATTCGGTGCAATGAAAACGACCAGACACCTGCTCACCCTGTTCCTCTTGATGTGTTCCCTCAGCCTTTGGGCGCAATTCGGCCCAGGCCCCGGCGGCGGATTCGGTGCGGGACGTCCTCCGGGAGGAGGCCGGAGCGGAGAACGGCCGGGCCAAATGCAAAATCCCAACCGGCAACTCCTCACCGAGGATACGGACCAGGACAAAGCTTCCGGACCGAAGATAGGTTCGGTTACCGGCACCATCACCGACGAGAACAACGTCCCTTTCGAATATGCCACGATCGCCGTGATCGACGCCAAAACCCAGAAAGTGATCACCGGAGGCATTTCCAACATCAAAGGGAAATTCAACATCAAACAACTCCCGGCGGGCGACTACCTGGTCAAAATCACCTTTATCGGCTTCAGCGAATACATCAGCCCTACCTTCACCCTCTCCTCCAGCAACCGGACCAAGGACATTGGCACCATCGTACTGAAAGAAAACGTCAATCTGCTCGATGACATAGTGGTGGTCGCCGACGTAACGACCATCGAAAACCACATCGACAAACAAGTGGTCAACGTGGGCAAAGACCTGATGACAGCCGGCGCCAGCGCCCGCGACGTATTCGAAAATCTTCCGATGGTCGATGTGGACTTCGACGGCAATGTCTCGATGCGCGGTTCGGAAAACGTGCGCGTGCTGCTGGACAACCGCCCCACCAACATGTCGGTACAGGACCTCATCGAGTCGCTCCCGGCCGATGCCATCAACAAGATCGAACTGATCACCAATCCTTCGGCCAAGCAGGACCCGGACGGGGACGCCGGCATCATCAACATCATCACCAAAAAGGGCCTGCTCTATGGACTGAATTTCTCCACACGCGTAGGCGTGGACACCCGCAACAAATGGAACGGAGGGGTAAACCTGGGCTATTACTATGGGAAAGTGATGGTCTATGCCAACTACAACTTCCGGTACAGTTCACGCGATGACAGCGGAGAAACCTACCGGGGCAACTACAACACCTCGGCTCTGTATCCGAACCCCTATCTGAACTACCAGACCACCCGCCAGCAAAACTCGATGAACTCCCACCGATTGAGTGCCGGGATCGACTACCTGCCCAACAAGAAGACAGCCTTGTCCTACTCGATGAACTATTCTCCCTCGACCAACAACAACCTGAGCGAATCGTACTCCTATTTCCTTCCGCTGGAGGTCGAGAAAGACCGGTTGAGCAAGGAGATCGCCCAACAGCTCGTCGAACAGTACGCCGGCCAACTCGACGACTACTTCAACCGCTACCGGCATTCCGACGGGACAACCAAGCGGAATACCCTTCGCAACAGCCTGACTTTCCGACGGGACTACTCCGCCACCGAAAATCTGATCATCGACGCCAACTTTGAAACCTCCAACTCCCAGCAAAACAGTCTGATCGAAAACCGCCTGGGCAACACCTCCACCGAAGCCAACACCCTGGACCGCTCGAACAGCGAGGAAAACAACAAAGAGTTTACCTTGAGTGCCGACTACACCAAGGAAGTCCGCGGGAAGTACAAATTTGAAGTCGGCGGGCGGGCCGACATGTTGTGGCGCGACACTCCGTATTTCTATTTCCAGGAATTTCTCGACAACCCGGCTCTGGGCACCCAACCGGACATGGATCGGTCCAATCACTTCAAGTACAGCCAGCAGATCTATAGCCTGTACGCCACTTACAGCCGATCGATCAAGAACTTCTCGTTCCAGCTCGGACTGCGCGCCGAAGAAACGCTCTACACCATGCACGGCCTGGGCATGAAAAACGACAACGGCAACATCGTCTATGTCAAGGACGAGGACGTAAAGATCGACCGGGATTACTTTGAGGTCTATCCGTCCATTTTCCTGATGTACAAATTCGGTGAGAGCAACGACATTGCGCTGAACTATTCGCGCCGGGTAGCGCGCCCCAACAGCCGGAACCTCAACCCCACGCCCCGCTTTACCGATCCGCTATACGTAACCATCGGCAACCCGTACCTCGACCCTTCATTCACCAATTCCATCGAACTGAAATACTCCCGCTCGATCGGCAACAAAGGTTTCTTCAACCTCTCGTACTTCTTCCGCAATTCCACCAACACCATGCAGCGGGTTACCCAGCGGGAGAATCCCGTGGATCCCGACAAAACCGAAGCAGGGACCCTCTACACTACGACCATCAACATCGGCTCGCAATACACGATGGGGCTGAACCTCCACGCTTCCTACCGTCCGGTCAAATGGTGGAGCACGACCCTGAACATGAATTATTACTACAATCAAAAGGACATCCCCGACCGGGACGATTATATCCGTTCGTCCAACGACTTCTCCCTGCGGTGGCGCAACAGTTTCAACATATCCCGCACCGGCACCCGTCTCCAGTTCGGGCTCCGTTACTCGGCTCCGCGCGCTACCCTGCAAGGCTCCTCCTCGGGGTCCTTCACGGCCGACGCCGGAGCTTCCCAGGATTTCCTGAAAGAACGCCTCTCGCTGAGTATCCGCGTCCAGGACCTCTTCAACACGATGGCCTCCCGGGGGACTACCTACGGGACGGACTTCGTACTGTTCAACAACAACTCCGTTACCTCCCGCATCGTCAATTTCAGCCTTTCGTACCGCTTTGCCGAAATGAAATTCAAGGACAAACGACTGAAAGGTCTTCAGGGCGGCGGCGACCTTCCTTCGCTCAATGCCGAAGCCGGGAATTGACCCCGGGCAAGCGAGCGCGCAAGCAAAAGGGCG
>DCEW01000092.1:3724-12016 GCA_002314265.1 Flavobacteriales bacterium UBA1820 | reverse complement strand
GAGGCTTTGCCTCCGGCCCTTCGCTTGCCCGCACACAGAAAACGGGAACCCCTCCCTTTCTTTTCCCGGGGAAAAAATCCACTTCGAGCGATTTTCCCGCAGGTTTTTCCCCGGGAATTTTTCGCCATCCCCCAGGATTTCATTAGATTTGTGAGGGACTATCACAAGCCTTGCCATGAAACGCTACCTGATCCTGCTTGCAGCCATCCTGCTACTGAACGGATGTTCGCTGCTCAAATTTTCCCTCGACACGGGCGACACGCCTCTCACCCGGGAGCAGATCAACACCCGGCTCACCGTGCGGGCATTTTATAAAGACTTCTCCCTCTCGGTGATCAGCACCGCCGACAGCATCTACCGATCCACTGACAGCCTGCAACTAAAACTACGCGCCATCGAGTGGAAACTCCGCTCGACCTCCATCTGCGCACAGGCCGCCTTTGGAAGCATTCCGGAGATCTCCCTGCTGAACACCTGGCTGCTGTGCAGCTCGATGAACCTGTACATGAAGGAGGCCCCGGACAGCCTCTTGTTTGCCGAATATTCTCCCCTGGCCCGCCAATGCGCCGCCTCGCTCGACAGCCAGATCGTCTCGATCGCCTCCAAAATCCTGAGCAAGGAACGATACGCCCAAATGCAAACCTTCGTCCGGCAAAATACCGACCCTTCGGTACCGCCCACCTCGCAGGACGTAACCCTGCGCTGGATCAGTTACATCGGTGCCTCGGACTCCACCTACCTCCACAGCACGGGCAGCGTAGCCCAGTCCATTGCCGACATGAGCGAAAAGATAAGCGGCTACTCCTCGCAATGGGGCAACGAACTCTCGTGGAACAAAGAGATGCTCGACACCTGGCTGAACACCGACCATACCCAAGCGGAAATCCGCAGCCGCATGGACAGTCTCTACCGACAGTTCGACCGGGTAGTCGTCGTACTGGAACACACCCCGCAGATAGCCGATGCCGCTCTGGATGACCTGAACGAACAAGTAACCAAAATTCTGGAGAGTTTCAATGCTTCGGTCGATCACGTATTTATCGATCTGGGGCAGCAGCGCACCGAACTCCAGGACTTCATCGACAGCCAGCGGGTACGCCTGATGGCTCAGACCGATTCACTGGCTGTCCATGCAGTCAACACCGCCATGGAAGCCTTGCCCTCCCTGCTGGGACGGATGTTGTTTTACCTCACCGCCTCTCTGGTCGTACTGTTCAGCATTCCATTTATCCTGGGATACCTGCTCGGCCGTGCCCGCGAGCGGAGGAAGAAAAACAACCGTTCCCCCGAAAGCCAGTCCTGATCCCCACCACGAAATCAATACAACAAAAAAACATAACAAAACAAAAAACATGAAACGATTCCTTCTTCTTTCCTTGGCCGCCCTGCTGCTCTGTCCGCTGGCTGCACAGGCCGGCAAACCGGTACGCATCACCGTATTGAGCTACAACATTCAGGGAGCCAAGCGTTTTCCCACCGAAAAGTACGCCGAATTTATCCAAAAATACCAGCCCGACCTGGTTGCCTTTCAGGAAGTGGACTACATGACCAAACGATTCCCGCAAAAACCCGACTTTCTGGGCGAGGTAGCCCGGATGACGGGCATGCACCCGGTCTATGCCGCCGCCATGGCCTTTTCGGACGGACAGTACGGCATCGGACTGATGACCCGTTTCCCCATCGAAGCAGTAAAAGCCTTCGCGCTGCCCCAGCCGGAAGGTTCGTACGAACCGCGTCGGGCCGTCACGGCGGAAGTCCGGATAAACGATGATCTGACGATGCGCTTTACCTCGACCCACCTCGACCTGCCCTCCGACTCCATCCGCCTGGCACAGACCACGGCACTCACCCGCTGGCTCTCGGGCGACGACACCCCCTCGATTGTCTGCGGCGATTTCAACGCCACCCCCGATTCCAAAGCCATCGCCCACATGAAAGACCACTGGCAGCAGGTCTGCGACGACCAGCTCACCTATCCGGAAACCGACCCGAAAAAGAAGATCGACTATATCTTTGTACGGGGACGCGGCACCTGGAAGGTGGTCGACTACCAGCGTCTGGTCGATGTTCCGCTTTCGGACCACTGCCCCATCCTGGTAACCCTCGAATACACCGAATAAACAGAACAAACAAAACTGAAATACCTTTCCGCCCTATGAAATTCTTTATCGACACGGCCAATCTCGACCAAATTGCCCAGGCTCAGGCCATGGGCATCCTCGACGGAGTAACGACCAACCCATCCCTGATGGCCAAAGAAGGCATCACCGGACATGACAACATCCTGGAACACTACCGGAAGATCTGCCGTCTGGTCCCCGGGGGGGCTATCAGCGCCGAAGTGCTGGCCACCGACTATTCCCACATGGTATCCGAAGGCCGCGAACTGGCCGGGCTCGACCCCCAGATCGTGGTCAAGGTGCCCATCACCGAAGACGGACTGCGCGCCATCAAGACCTTCCACGACGAAGGCATCCAGACCAACTGTACGCTCGTCTTCTCGGCCGCTCAAGCACTCCTGGCCGCCAAAGCCGGAGCCAGATACGTTTCTCCGTTCCTAGGACGGCTGGACGACATCGACTCCGACGGGCTGGAACTCATCCGGCAGATCCGCCAGATATTCGACAATTACGCCATCGAAACCCGCATCCTGGCCGCCTCCATCCGCCATGTAAAGCACATCACCGGATGCGCCCTGTTGGGGGCCGATGTAGTAACCGCCCCTCTGTCGGCCATCAAGGGAATGCTCGTACACCCCTTGACCGAAAACGGATTGAAGAAATTCGTCGAGGATGCAGCCAAAATGACCAAGTAACCTCCTTCCAGTCGGTCCAAACGAGCAATGGGCGGGGCCTTTGGCCCCGCCCATTGCTCGTTTGTCGGTTTTACTGCTTTGAGATCTTTTCCCCGAAACAGAAACGCACCTAAAAACACTGGTTCTTTTCTACCCTTTTTCTCGCTCCTTTTTCGCTCCGCCCCCCCCTTTTTTTTCTCGATCCTCGAGTCTTCTCCGTATCCCTTTGCTTGCTCCTCTATCTGTCCCTGCCCCCTTTTCTCGCCCCTCTATCTGGCTCCTCTTCTTTATCTCTCCCCTGGGGGGGAAGGATCAAGCGCAGCCCAGGATCTTGCTACGGATCTCGTCCACCATCGAGCGGAACTTGCGGTCGGTATCCATCAGATTGGCTACGGCCTTGCACGAGTGGAGTACGGTGGAATGGTCGCGCCCGGCGATATGCGCTCCGATGTGCTGCAAGGAATAGTTTTTGGTGAGCGACTTGGCAAAATACATCGCCACCTGCCGAGCCTGAACGATGTCGCGTTTGCGGCTCTTGGATTCGAGCGAAGAGATGTCCACGTTCATTGCCTGGCAAACGACCGTCTTTATGTAGTCGAGGGTGATCTCCTTCTTCGAGGAGCGGATAAACTGTCCCACCAAAGCCACCGCCAGGTCCATCGTGATCTCCCGGTGTACCAGTACAGCCTGCGCCAGAAGGGAATTGACCACTCCTTCCAGTTCGCGGACATTGGTATTGACCATCCGGGCAATGTAGGATACTACATCTTGGGCGATCTGGATGTTGTCGCGACGAAGTTTGGCCTCCAGGATCCGCAAGCGGTGTTCGTAGTCGGGCGTGGTCAGTTCGGCCTGCAAGCCCCACTTGAAGCGGGAGAGCAAGCGTTCCTCCATGTCGCGCATGTCCACCGGCGATTTGTCGGCCGTGAGGATGATCTGCCGTCCGCTCTGATGCAGGTGGTTGAAGATATGGAAAAAGACCTCCTGCGAACCGGCTTTCCCGCTAAAGAACTGCACGTCGTCCACGATGAGCACATCCACACTTTGGTAGAAATTGATGAAGTCGTTGCGTTTGTCCTGCCGGAACGAATCGACGTACTGCTGGATAAACTTTTCGGAAGGGACATAAAGCACCTTCATCGAAGGGTCGGATTGCACCACGGCGTTTCCGATGGCCTGCGCCAAATGGGTTTTCCCCAGGCCCACCCCGCCATAGATCAGGATGGGGTTGAACGCCGTTTTTCCCGGCCGTGCCGCAATCGTCCGTGCTGCACTGACGGCCAACTGGTTGGACTTCCCCTCCACCAGATTTTCAAACGTATAGGAGGCATTGAGCTGCGAGGAGAAGCGCACCGGCCGATTGCCCGGATCCACCCGGTTTTCCGGGTGTTTTTCGACATTGGGCAGGCTGTACCGCAGACGGGCATCGCTTCCCAGCACCGTATCCAAAGCCTGCCGCAACTGCTCGGCATAGTTCTGTTCGATCCACTGGTAGAAGATCCGGTTGGGGATCTCTACGGTCAACGTCTTCCCGTCCATCGACAGTCCCCGCGTAGGCGAGAACCACGTCGCATATTCCTTCTGCGAAACCTTCCCTTCGATTTCCGCCAGACAAGCGCTCCAAAGAGAGGCAGCTGTTTCCCTTTTCATTTGTTAAACGTTGATAAATTAGGATGGTAAAAATACTATCCGAAAAGTGTTCCTTTTCCCTGTTCGGGTAAGACAAAAATGAACGAAAAAAAAGGGAAAAAAAAACCGATGTTCCCTTGACCGACAAGTTTTTTTTGTCTATGAATTTCCCGGGTTTTTCTCCAACCCCGTGAAGTGCAATCCCTTACAGAAAACATTCTGGTTTTAGTTAATTCTATTTAACCTTAAAACGTTAAAATCACCCTCTCAGTACCCCACAGCAAGCACCTCGTATTTTTATTCCAAGACCAACCGAACCGCCCGCTACAACATTCGCAAATAAAGCGTTTTTTTTCCTCGGAAAACGTAAAATTTTTTTTGACCGCTCATTTTTTGCTTCGTAAAAAAGAAAAAAATAGTGCTTTCTCTTTTTCTTTTTTCCGGGAAAAAAAATTCCACAACCTCCCGGTTTCCTTTTCAAAAAACTTACCTTTCGAAAACTTCGTTTTCGTTTGCCGCTGCGCTCGGCTTTCGTTATCTTTGCACATTCGAAGAACACTTGACGCTTTGGACGCTCCGAAAAAAGACATCAAACAAAAATTCGTGGCAGCTTCCCTGCCCGTGAGAACGGCCGTAGGGGCGGTTTACGTGGCCCTATTGGTCGGGTGTACGCTGGGAGGCGCTACCTCGTATTTTGTCTTTATGGCTTTGGCCTCGGGGGTGTGCATCGCCGAGTTTATCCGCTTGCTGTCCCTGCGCAGCAGAAGCCTTCAGGTGTCCTTGATCGTGATCCATGTGTTGCTGCTGCTCTCGGTGGCTTTCTCGACGGAATACTTGCCCGTGCGGGGATTCGAGGCGCGGTGGGACGTGCTGCTGCTCCCGCTGCTGTTTTTGCTGTTTCTGGTGGAGCTCTTGCGGGCCAAAGACAATGCGGTGGCCGATCTGGGACGAGCGTTTCTGATCTTCATCTACATCACGATGCCTTTCGTGCTGGCGCTGTTGATCCCTTATACCGGAGCGGTGCCGAGGTACGACTACCGTTTGCCGCTCGGGCTGTTTATCCTCACTTGGGTGTGCGATACGTTTGCCTACCTGTGCGGTATCTCGATGGGGCGGCACAAACTGATGGAACGTGTTTCACCGAAGAAGACCCTCGAAGGATTCCTGGGCGGGGTGGTATTTACCCTGGTGGGCGGATATGTGCTTTCCCGGGTGTTTTCCCAGACTTTGACCTTGCCTCAGTGGATGGTTGTAGCTACGATCGTCTGCGTAATGGGGGTGGGTGGCGATTTGGTCGAGTCCATGTTCAAACGCATGGCCGGGGTGAAGGATTCGGGCCGCATCATGCCGGGGCACGGCGGGATGCTGGACCGTCTGGACAGTTTTATCATGAGCGTACCGTTTGTGTACGCGTTCCTTTATTTGTCGTAACGTCATGCGCCTGAAGATCCACAAGGAAGGGAAGAAGATCCTGCTCACGCTCTTTGCCGCGATGGTACTGATCAATGTCATTGCATTTCAGTACGTGGATTCCCAGGTGGTTTTCGGTTTGCTGCTGGGGGTAACTTCGATAGCCTATGTACTCATCTCTACGTTTTTCCGCAATCCGCGCCGCTATGCCGTGCAGCCGAAAGACACCCAGGTGTTTTCCGGAGTGGACGGTAAAGTGGTGGTGATCGAGGCGGTAACCGAACCCGAATATTTCCATGCTCCCATGCGGCAGATCTCGGTATTCATGTCCCCGGCCAATGTCCACGTAACGCGCTATCCCGTCAGCGGGGTGGTAGAATACTCACAGTACCATCCCGGCAAGAAACGCGTAGCCTGGAGTCCGAAATCTTCTTTGGAAAACGAACGGACGACTGTCGTGATCCACAACGCCACCCTCGGACGGATCCTTTACCGACAAGTGGCTGGAGCAATGGCGCGGCGGATCGTCAATTACGCCACCGTCGGGCAGCACGTAGGGCGCGGAGCCGACTCGGGTTTTATCAAGTTCGGTTCGCGGCTGGATGTGTTCGTGCCTCTGGATTTCAAAGTATGCGTATCGTTGGGACAAAAGGTGCGCGGCGGCGAAACCGTCCTTGCCGAGATCGCAGAGAAAGCGGAGGAAAGGAAAGAAAAAGAATCCTCCCCAACCTTTTGAGGGAGCAGCGAACGGCCGCCTTTTTGCTGACGCCTTTCAAGATTTTAGACGGTCCCTCCCCCCCCACGGCCGCTGCGTCGCCGGGGTGTCTTTGATTTTTGTCTGCGACAGAAAGCTCCTGACATCGGTTTTCCAAAATTTTACGATAGAATAAACGCAACAACACCGATGCTACGACCGTTCTCCGGGCTCATCTTCCCGAAAGGCTTGTTAGGGGATGTCGATGTACTTGTGCGTTTGCAGGGAAAGGCCCCAGCGGGGATGCCGTTTGACATAGGCTACCAGCAGGGGAAGCACTTCGTCCCGCCGGCTCCATTCAGGCTGGAGCAACAGGTGGCAATTCTCCTTGGTATGCGTGGCGTAGTGTTCGGCGCGTTCCAGGTCTTCCCGGGTACAGATGACGGTTTTCAGTTCGTCGGCTTGGTGCAACACCGAATCCAGCGGGGGCAAGGCCGCTTTGGGAGATACACAGATCCAATCCCATTGTCCGGAAAGTTCCCGGGTGGCGGAAGTCTCCAGGTGGGTGCGCAGTCCACGGCGGTGCAGGGCACGGGTAAGGCTGTCCAGGGGATGCAGCAGCGGTTCGCCGCCGGTGATCACAGCCAGAGGGGCTTGGGCAGGGATTTCTTCCAGGATCGTTTCGAGGGTGCGGTATTGCTCGGGGCGAATGTTCCAGCTCTCCTTCACGTCGCACCAAGGGCAATGCACCGGACAACCAGACAAGCGGATAAAATAGGCGGCACGGCCGCTGAAACACCCTTCGCCCTGCAGGGTGTAGAACTGTTCCATCACCGGAAGGCGGTCGCCGGCAGGTTGTGAGGCGGGAGTAGCGGAGTTTTTCTGGTCGGGCATCGTTGTAACGTGTTAAAAAAGCCCTTCGTTCCCACGCGAGGAAGGTCAGGGCTTGGTATCGTTTTCTCCCGGAAAAGGGAAAAGGACGTCGGTTCGTTTACTTCATGTTGGTAAAGACGTACTGCACGTCGTCGTCCTCTTCGAGTTTTTCGAGGACGGTCTCTACCTCGGCTTTTTCTTCGTCCGAGAGCTCCTTCAGGTCCATCGGTACGCGTTCGAAGCCGGTGGTGATGACTTTCAGACCGCGTTCTTCCACAGCGGCAGTCAGCGCACCGAAATCGGAAAAAGCTCCGTAGATCATCACTTCATCGCCGTCGGCGAACACTTCTTCGGCACCGTAGTCGATCAGTTCGAGCTCCAGTTCGTCGATGTCCATATCCGGTTTTTCGATCTTGATGAAGCACTTGCGCTCGAACATGAAGTCCACCGAACCCTGTGTGCCGAGCGAACCGCCGTATTTGTTGAAAATGCTGCGGATGTTGGCCACGGTGCGTACATGGTTGTCGGTAGCGGTTTCGATCAGTACGGCGATGCCGTGCGGAGCGTATCCTTCGTAGATGACTTCCTTGTAGTCGGCCTGATCCTTGCTGGTGGCTTTCTTGATGGCGCGCTCGACATTTTCTTTGGGCATATTGGCCGCTTTGGCGTTTTGGATGGCCATGCGAAGGCGCAGGTTGTTGCGGGGATTGTCCCCGGCTTCCTTGACGGCCATCGTGATTTCCTTGCCGATGCGGGTGAAAGTTTTGCTCATGTTGGCCCAACGTTTGAGCTTGGTCGCTTTGCGGTATTCAAATGCTCTACCCATGGTGGTATTTTTGGTCTAAAGATAATACGGTAGT
The DNA here is from genome assembly GCA_002314265.1 of Flavobacteriales bacterium UBA1820. Lineage (GTDB taxonomy): Bacteria > Bacteroidota > Bacteroidia > Flavobacteriales > UBA1820 > Merdimorpha. The sequence continues at coordinate 3,756 of DCEW01000092.1, read as the reverse complement.
AAATAACGAGTGCAAAGATAGTGAAAGCCGAG
>DCEW01000092.1:0-3598 GCA_002314265.1 Flavobacteriales bacterium UBA1820 | reverse complement strand
TCGGATTTGACGGAGCCGAGGCGAAAAACACCACCTTGCCCAAAAATCTGGGGACCGGGGCAAAAGCCCCGGTCCCCAGATTTTTGATTTTCATCTTTCGATAAAACGGCCGGCAAAAAGAACGACAAATCGGGATAATTTCTCTTTCCCCCCCCTCTGCCCTTCTACCCGACTATCTCTTGCCCCCCTTACGAAGGCTGCCCGCTCGAAGGATCTGAAGGGGAATCCGACGAAGAATCCTCCGCCGGGCGAGCGACCTGTGCGTCCGATGCATCGGAAGCCGAAGGAGTTTTTCCGTCGCCCGTTGTTTGCTCCGCTTCGCTCGTCTGTGCAACGGATGGAGCGGCTTTCGGATCGGACGCCGGAGCCTCCTGGCCGTCCTCCACATCCGGGAAAGGACGCGGACCGAAGATCTCGATAAGGTCTTCCTTGAAGATCACCTCCCGCTCCAGGAGCATTTCCGCCAAGCGGGTCAGTTTGTCGCGGTTGTCGGAAAGGATCTTCAGAGCGCGCTGGTACTGTTCCTCGACGATCTTCGAGATTTCCTCGTCGATGATCTGCGCCGTCTTTTCGCTGTACGGTTTGGTAAAACCGTAGTCGCGCTGACCGGTGGAATCGTAATACGTAATGTTGCCGATCTTTTCGTTCAGCCCATAGATGGTTACCATCGCCATGGCTTGACGGCTGACCTTTTCCAGGTCGGACAAGGCACCGGTGGATATCTTCCCGAAGATGATCTGCTCGGCCGCCCGTCCCCCGAGGGTCGCGCACATCTCGTCCTTGATCTGGTCGGCGGTGGTCAGTTGCCGTTCCTCGGGCAGGTACCAGGCCGCCCCGAGGGACTGTCCGCGCGGCACGATGGTTACCTTGACCAGCGGAGCGGCATAGCGGGTGAGCCAGCTCACCGTCGCGTGTCCGGCCTCGTGGAAGGCAATGGCGCGTTTTTCCTCCGGAGAAATGATCCGCGAGCGTTTTTCCAAACCACCCACGATACGGTCCACCGCCGAGAGGAAGTCTTCGCGATCGACGGCATCCTTGTTGCGGCGGGCAGCGATCAGCGCAGCTTCGTTGCATACATTGGCGATGTCCGCCCCGGAAAATCCCGGTGTCTGCCGCGCCAGGAACTTGATGTCCAGCCCGGGCGCCAGTTTGAGCGGTTTGAGGTGAACCTTGAAGATCGCCTCGCGCTCGTTCAAATCCGGCAGGTCGACGTAGATCTGACGGTCGAAACGTCCGGCGCGCAAGAGCGCCTTGTCCAAGATGTCGGCGCGGTTGGTGGCGGCCAACACGATGACATTGGTATCGGTCTGGAAACCGTCCATCTCGGTGAGGAGTTGGTTGAGGGTATTTTCCCGCTCGTCGTTCGAGCCGGTTACCGCATTCTTTCCACGGGCACGCCCGATGGCGTCGATCTCGTCGATGAAGATGATGGACGGCGACTTTTCCTTGGCCTGCTTGAACAGATCGCGCACACGGGAAGCCCCCACCCCGACGAACATCTCGACGAAGTCCGACCCCGAAAGGGAGAAGAACGGCACGCCCGCCTCTCCGGCAATTGCCTTGGCCAAAAGGGTCTTACCCGTTCCGGGAGGGCCGACCAACAAGGCTCCTTTGGGGATCTTTCCACCCAAACGGGTGTATTTGGAGGGTTCGCGCAGGAAATTGACGATCTCCTGCAATTCTTCCTTGGCTCCTTCCAATCCCGCGACGTTCTCGAAGGTAACCTGGATCCGGTCGTTCTCGTCGAACACCCGGGCTTTGCTCTTGCCGATGTTGAAGATCTGGTTACCGCCTCCGCCCGCTCCGCCGGCCATGCGTCGGAACATCCAGACGAAGAACACGATCATGATGATCAAGGGAAGCCACGAAAGCAGATCGCCCCAGAGCGTATTGGGTTTTTCCATCCGCAGCGGGATGTTGAGTCCGTTGGCATCGGACACCTCGTTGAAGGTTTTCTCGAAATTGGCCGCGTCGACGAAGCGGACCACGAACTGCGGACCGGAGGGAGTCCCTTTTCCATAGGCCTTGGGCAGGTCCTTGTACTTGTCGGATTTCAGAGCCTCGGCCGTCAGGTAGATATTGGCGTACTCCTTGTTGTAGATCACCACCTCCTTCACTTCGCCCGAAGGGAGTACCGTGTCGAAAAACTCGTTCCACGTGATGTCCTTGGGGCGGGACTGGTCGCTGTAAAAATACTCGATCCCGAAGATCGCCACGATGATCAGGGCCGAAATCCACCAGAACCCCAGCGGAGAGCGTCCTGCGGGGGAAATATTGCCGGTCGGTTTTTTTTGTTCCATGTTTGTTTTTTTCCGGGTTCAGGTTCAGGTTGAGAAAAGCAAAAACAAAAGGGACGAAGCGGACCCTCAGGCTTCCTCTTCGATCCGGGTGATTTTGGCGTCGCCCCAGAGGGATTCCAAGTCGTAGAACTGCCGGGTGGCCTCCTGGAAGACGTGCACCACGATGTCCGCATAGTCCATCAGCACCCACTGGGCATTGTCGGCACCTTCCACATGCCAGGGACGTTCCCCCGTGGTACGGGACACCTGCTTTTCGACCTGTCCGGCGATGGAATGCACGTGTGTGGAAGAATTGCCGGTACATACCACAAAATAGCTGCACACGGCCGATTCGATCCCGCGCAGGTCCATCAGGACGATATCACGCGCCTTGATCTGGGAGAGTTCATGCAGGATGGCGGAAAGCAAAGTGTCGGTGGATACTGTTTTTTTTGTCATGCAAATTGATTAGTTTTGACGGTTGGCAAATGTAATGAAAAAATGCGTTACGGAGGCCATCTTCACAAAACATTATGAGAATGGATAGCGACTTGCAATACAAGGTCTTGCAGCATCCGATGCTGGCTTCGACCAATACCCATCTGATCAACCTGCTGGCCTCGGGCGAACCGCTGGAGGAGTTTACCGTCGTGCTGACCGACGAACAAACTTCCGGCCGGGGGCAAGGCACCAACCGGTGGAGCAGCCAGGGAGGAAAAAACCTGACCTTCAGCACGCTCCTTCTGCCCGATCTGGATGCGCGGGAACACTTCTTCCTCAACATGTGCGTTTCGCTGGGCATCCGCGACACGGTCGAAAAATACACCGACGGGGTGCAGGTAAAGTGGCCCAACGATATTTACGTGGGAGAGGACAAGATCTGCGGCATCCTGATCGAGAGTTCCATCAAGGGCGGGCGCATCACCCGCTGCGTGGCAGGCATCGGGCTGAACGTCAACCAGGAGGAATTCGAAAGCTGGATTCCCAACCCGACCTCCATCCGCAACGTAACGGGCGAAGAAACCGACCTGACCCAACTGCTGGACGAAACGATGCACAACCTCTACAAGTACTATACCCTGTTAAAGCAAGGGCGCCGACAGGAGATCAAACAGGAATACCTGGCTCACCTGTGGCGCAAGGACCTCGAAGCCGACTATCAGGATGCCGAAGGTCGCTTCACAGGCACCATCCGGGGATGCGACGACATGGGCCGCTTGCAGATAGAGCGCCCCGATGGAAGGATTTCCACCTATGCTTTTCGCGAGGTGTCGTTCATCCTCTGACGTTTTTTGCTTTCCCCTATCGGGGGCGTTGAG
>DCEW01000053.1:12832-36279 GCA_002314265.1 Flavobacteriales bacterium UBA1820 | reverse complement strand
GCGGTCCCGGAAGGGACCGCGCCTTGCTCGCTTGGGGACATACGCCGGTTACAGCGCAAATGCGTAAACGTTCCCCGCAAAATCGGCTACGAAGATCACTCCGTCCACCCCGGCCGGAGTGGTAAACACCGGGGTGGCAAAGTCGTAATGCCACAAAACCTCCCCGTTGTCGATCCGCGCCAAACGCAACAGCCCGTCCGAAGCCCCGAAGAGCAGCGCATCCTGTCCTACCTGCACCGCCGAAGCATCGACCGTGCGGGCCTCATGCCATGAGTAGGGAGCAGTATAGAAAATAGCCGGATCGGTACGCAGTTGCCAACGCAGATCGAAATTTTCCCGATCGAAGGCCAGCAGCCCCTCGGTAGAAGTCCCGATGATAAACAAACTATCGGTCAGCAGCGGGCAGGACGCTCCCTGGAAGATATGCCCCGTGTGACGCAAATGGCGGAAATCGCCCTGAGGCGTGATCTCGTACAGTTTCCGGTTGGAGGCCACGAAGATCATCCCGTCGTACACCGCGGGTGAACCATCGCGATACCGCAGGTCGGGTCCCCCCAGACTCCAGCGCAACTTCCCGGTCTTGATGTCCGTCCCGTAGAGCGCGGACCACTGCTGCGAGCTGAGCAGCGTATTTCCCGCCAGAGTCATGCTGACCGTCGTTCCGGTAGCTTGTGAAAAGTCCGTATTGCGCCAGTAGCGTCCCCCGTCGGCCACGTTGAGCGCCGAAAGGCCCTGCCCGTCGCCCGCATACAAGGTATCGCCCCGTACCACCAGCCCCGCTCCGGCAGCCGGAAGGATCCCCACTTCGAGAGTTTTCTTCCATACAACCTGCCCCGTATCGGCATCCAAGGCATAGACCGTCCCTTCGGTATCCATCGCAAAGACTTTTCCCGAGGCGTAAACAATGGTGTTCTTCACGCTGTTGGCCGTAGGATGCGACCATACTTTCGCTCCGGTAGCGGCATCGAAAGCCACCACAGCCGAACGTCCGGCCAGGTTGTTGTCCATCGTGGCGACGAACACCTTTCCCTGTGCCACGATGGGCGAAGTCATGAAGATGTTCCCTCCGGCGTTAGCCGTCCAGAGGAGTTGCAGGGCGCGCACCGGCTGGTCGGTACCGATCGTATCGTTGTGCATCTCGTTGCCTCGCAGCTGTGCCCACTGCCCCGAGACGTTCACCGAAGGAAGGGGGCCGAAGGCAAAACGGCGTTCCAGGGTGCGGCTCGTCCCGTCGGAGCAGGTGGCCGTTACCTTGAGGGTGAGCGTATCGCCCTGCGGGGCCTTGGACAGGTCGACGTCCGTGCTGTAATTCCAGTCGGTGTTCGGCGAGAGCGTGCCTTTGGCCCAGTTTTTCCCGGCGGCGTCCGTTACGGTGTAGTCCACCCGGCGAACCGAAGCGGCGGTGTTGTAGGCATTGACCGATATGCGCAGCGGAGCCCCTGCACGAGCGGTGCGCGAAGGACTGACGATGGCCATGTTCATCCGGGAATACGAGTAGATGTTCTCGGACGAGATATTTCCTTTGCGGTCGATGGAGATCACGCGGAAGGCCGAGGGAGAATGATCCTTGCCACCCTTGTTCGAGGGCGAGGTAACGATGTAGCGAATCCGCCCGTCGATCAGCCGCTGGTGGTTGATGTGCCAGTGCCCGAGGATGTGGGCGATGAAGCGATCATCGTCCTTGAATCGGATCGATCCCTCTTTGGATTTGAAAACGAGCTGTTCCCCCAGAGTGTTGTTGTAGTGCGTTACCACGACGATGTTCTGGTCGGGATCCACGTGGGCCAGGTCGTTCTTGAGCCAGCGGTAGTTCTGCTCGGCGGTGTAGGTGGGTTTTCCGTCGCCGATGTACATCGGCAGGACGATGAAGTGAGTGTTCCCCGCCTCAAAGCTGTACCACACCGGTCCGAAATTCTCCTGGTAGAGGTATTCCGGCACGGGGACTTTCTTCATCAGGTCGTGGTTGCCCATCGTGTAGTACACCGGCACGCCCATCGTAGCGGTGGTCACGCTGTCGCCGTGAAAACGGATACCGGGTTCGTAGCAGATGTCGCCCGAATGCAGGATGAAATCCAAGTGCTCGTTGCGGGCATAGTCCTTGAGCGCCTGCACCCAACGCCAGGATTCGGGGGTTTCGTTGTCGGCGATCTGGGCAAAACGGATCACTTCGCCCTCTTTTCTGGGTTGGAGGGCAAAATCGTAACTCTGTGCGCTTCCGGCCGGAATCCACGGGTGCAGGGCGAAATACCCCGAAGGAACGGTCACGAAGATGAAACGCGTGTCGTCGTATCCCGGCAAGGTAAACGCTCCGTCTTTATCCGTTCGGGTTACGTTTATCCCGTCCGATACTTTTACCCCGGCGATGGGCCGGTCGCCCCGGGAGAAAGTCCCGTCGCCGTCCGCATCGCGGTACACGCGCCCGGAGTAAGGCTGGGCAAAGGCCGCACACCCCGCCAGCGCGAAAATCGAAATCAAAAGGTTTCTGAACATGGTCTTATTTCGTATTGGTTTCTCTCACGTAGGGGATCAGCAATTCGCGCCACAGACGGTATCCCTCGCCCGTGAGGTGAAGACCGTCGTTGGTGTAGCGAGGATCCAGGTAGCCGTCCGCATCGACAAAACGGCTGTGCAGGTCGATGAACACATAACCGTTGGCGGCGGCTTCCTCGGCCAGGCGGCGGTTGATCTCGACGATCTCCCGACTGAATACCGTGTGCGAGCGGAAGGTCGGGAAGGTGGGGTTGACCGGCAGGATGCTCTGCAAGTACACCTGCGTGCCGGGCGAAAGGCGATGGATGTCGCGCACCGTTTCCAGGATATTGTTCAGGGTATATTCCGGCGTTTTTTGAGGAGGATTCCCCAGGTCGTTGATCCCCGCCATGAGGAACACTTTCCGGGGCTGTCCGCGCAGCATCCTGGGCAGGCGCGCACGGATGCCGTCGGTAACGTCGGAGCTGATCCCCCGGTTTTTCACCCGGGGATCGTCGAATAGTTCGTCCCATTCCCCTCCCTGGGTAATGCTGTTGCCGATCATCAGGATGTCGTCCGGGGAAGCCGGCAGGTACTGTACGAATGAATTGCGTTCCCGTATATAGCCGCGCAGGGAATCCGGCGGGAAAACCCCAAGGGTATCCAGCACGCTGGCTCCCAAGTAAGGTTGCAGGGCTTCCACCGCGGTTTTGTAGCCTTGACCGTTGAGCCGCAGGGACGAGCCGTAGTAGAACTCAGGACGCAGAGCCCCTTTCCGGTCGGTCATCACCGGCCACAGGTCGATGTATTGCGTACGGGGTATCTGCGACGAAAGGCGGTTGTATTCCCGGTAGCGGGCTATGTCGGTCGAATCGGACGCCACGTCGGGAAGGATGCCGATGATGTACACCCGGGTACGGTCCGAGGCCCGCTGGATTCGGGCAACGATCTCCCCCAGACGGTCGGAGGCCACGCGAGGGCTCACGCCGGCATTGAGGTCGCGTTTGCCGATGGAGAGGAATATCTTTGCCGGCTTTCCTGCGATCACATCGTCCAAACGGTAGTTGAGCCCCGAGAGGTTGTCTCCGTCCACGCCCCGGTTTTTCAACCGGGGGTCGCCGTACGATTCGGCCCATACGCCCCGGTCGGCAAAATCGTCCCCGAGCATGACGATGTCGTCCTGGTCGGTACCCAGCAGGGCGTACAGGGTGCGTCTTTGATCGTAATACGTCGTGTAGCCGAGTCCTGTGGGATAACTCCGCAGGGAAGATTGCGCCGAAACCGGCAGAGTGGCCCCGCCCAGCGCCGTGCAAAAGGCGAGCGCCAGAAATGCGTTTCGGGGGAAAAGAAGTCTCGTCATTTTTTTATGTGGTTTTATGCTTTCCGATGCAGGAAAAAACGCCTCGTCCCCCCTTTGGGAAGGGAGACAGCGTCGAGGGGTAAAGATAGTGAAAGCCGAGCGCAAAGCCGAGGGAGAAAACGAAGTTTTCGGACTTGGCTTTGCCGAGGCGCATCCTATCTTGGGCGAAGCCAAAGATAGGAAAAGGCAAGCGCAGTACCGAGAGGAAAACAAAGTTTTATTCCCGGGTTTTTTCAGCATAACGATGGCGATCCTGCAGAATGTCCGGAAGATTCTGCAAGGTCCAATCCACCAGTGCTTCGAGGTGCGGCATCAGATTTTCCCCGCGCGGGGAAAGGCGGTATTCTACCCGAGGGGGAACCTGAGGGAAAACTTCCCTATGTAGAAGTCCGTCGGCCTCCAGATCGCGAAGGGTAACGGCAAGCATCCGCTGGGAAACATCCCCCAGACAGCGGTGGATTTCTCCGAAACGGAGCGTTCCGTTGGCTTTGAGCGCAATGAGCACCAAGAGCGACCATTTGTTTCCCAAACGCCCCAAAAAATCCCGGACGGGGCAAACTCCGGTATGATGAAAATTTTTCATACGCATCCTCCCTTCTCAAGGCTTTTCTCGGACAAATCTTCCCTTTTTGTAAGCTACTTATCTCCAAGTGCCTTCTTGACAAGAGGGAGAGAATTGCCCTACCTTTGCTTACCAAAAGTAAGTAACTTATCCATCAAAACCAAAAAAAACATGGCAAAAAAAGTAGCTGTCTTGGCCGTGAATCCCGTCAACGGGAGCGGCCTGTTTCAGTACCTGGAAGACTTTTATGAAAACCACATCCCGTACGAGGTATTCGCTGTTGCGCCTTCGAAAGACATCAAAACCAACTCCGGCATTGCCCTGACGGTAGATGGAACGATCGACTCCCTCAAAGGACGCAGCAGAGAATACGATGCCCTGGTATTTGCCTGCGGGGACGCCATGCCGGTCTTTGCCGCCAACGCTGACAAACCGTACAACATCGATCTGCTGGAGGTGGTACGCGAATTTGCCCAGGCCGGAAAGATCCTGATCGGACATTGCGCCGCTGCACTGGTCTTCGAGAAAGCCGGAGCGACCCAAGGGCGTCGCGTAACGCTTCATCCGATGGCAAAACCGGCCATCGTCAAAGGCTGCGCGACAGACCAAGCCGTCGAGGTCGATGGGCCGTTATTTACCGCACGGGACGAGCACGCGATCGGTGAACTGCTGCCCTATGTGGAAAAAGCACTGAAATGACCCAAGGCTGGAGACGAAACCCTCTTCGCTCCTTCCTCCCCGAAAAAAAACGCCGCAGATACTCTGCGGCGTTTTTTTGAAACACAGTTTCTTTCTCTTCTTCTCCGGCCCGTTCTTTGTCCGGAATCGCCCTTTTTTCCAAAGCCCCGGAAAGCAGAAAAAACGGGATCACAACTTGGGCTTGACCTCGACCATCTGATAGCCTTCGATCTGGTCGCCCTCTTGAATATCGTTGAACTTGGCAATGCTCAAGCCGCACTCGAAGCCTTTGGATACTTCCTTCACGTCATCCTTGAAGCGTTTGAGCGATTCGATTTCTCCGGTGAAGACCACCACCCCGTCGCGCACCACGCGAACCTTGGTATTGCGGGTGAGCTTTCCGTCGAGTACCATACAGCCGGCAATGGTGCCGACCTTGGAAATGTGGTACACCTGACGCACTTCGAGGTTGGCCACGATCTCTTCCTTGTATTCGGGAGCCAACATGCCTTCCATGGCATCCTTGACTTCGTTGATCGCGTCGTAAATGATGGAATAGGTGCGGATCTCGATCTGCTCCTGTTCCGAAAGGCGACGGGCATTGGCCGTAGGACGGACATTGAAGCCGATGATGATAGCTTCGGAAGCCGAAGCAAGCAACACGTCGGATTCGGTAACGGCCCCCACGGCATGGTGGATGATGTTGATGTGGATCTTGTCGGTGGAAAGGCGTTCCAGAGCCTCGGTAAGGGCTTCGACCGAGCCGTCCACATCGCCTTTGACGATGATGTTGAGTTCCTTGAAATCGCCGATGGCAATCCGGCGGCCGATCTCGTCCAGGGTAATGTGTTTTGAAGCCCGCACGGTCTGTTCGCGTTTGAGCTGCATGCGACGGGCGGCGATCTGTTTGGCCTCCTTCTCGTCGTCCATCACGATAAACTTGTCACCGGCCTGCGGCGATCCGTCCAATCCCAGCACCAATACCGGCTGCGAGGGAAGGGCGCGGTCCACCTTGTTGCCACGCTCGTCGAACATGGCGCGCACCTTGCCGCTGTACTGTCCCGAGAGGGCATAGTCGCCCACCTTGAGCGTACCGTTCTGCACCAGTACGGTAGCGACATATCCGCGGCCTTTGTCCAAGGCTGCCTCGATGACCGTCCCGACGGCATTGCGGTCGGGATTGGCCTTCAGGTCCAGCATTTCGGCTTCGAGCAATACTTTTTCCAACAGATCCTTGACGCCGATACCTTTCTTGGCCGATATTTCCTGACACTGTACCTTGCCGCCCCACTCCTCCACGAGGATGTTCATGTTGGAGAGGCTCTCGCGGATTCTGTCGGGATTGGCCGTGGGAAGGTCGATCTTGTTGATGGCGATGACCATCGGCACTCCGGCCGCCTGGGCATGGGAAATGGCCTCGCGCGTCTGGGGCATCACGTCGCTGTCGGCCGCGATGACGATGATGGCGATGTCGGTTACCTGGGCTCCACGGGCACGCATGGCGGTAAAGGCTTCGTGGCCAGGCGTATCGAGGAAGGTGATCTGTTCGCCCGATTCCAACTTGACGGAATACGCGGCAATGTGCTGGGTGATACCGCCCGCCTCGCCGGCTATGACGTTCGAGCGGCGGATGTAGTCCAGCAAGGAGGTTTTACCGTGGTCCACGTGTCCCATCACGGTAACGATGGGTGCGCGGCGGCGAAGATCTTTTTCATCGTCGGGAGCCCCCTCCAGGACAGCTTCCTCGAGGTCGGCATCGACAAACTGCACCTGAAAACCGAACTCGTCGGCCACCACGCTCAACGTATCGGCATCCAAACGTTGGTTCATGGCAGCCATGATCCCCAACTGCATGCACGAACCGATGACTTGGGTCACCGGGACGTTCATCATGGAGGCCAGTTCGGAAACGGTTACGTATTCGGTTACCTTGATGATCTTGCTCTCCTCGGCTTCGCGCTGCGCCTCGCGCTGGGCTTCGTCGCGGCGGGAGATTCGTTTTTCCTTGCGGTATTTGGCTGCTTTGTTCTTGGCGTGCTGCGAGGTAAGCTTGTCGAGCGTTTCCTTGATCTGGCGGGAGATTTCCTCCTCGCTCGGTTCGACATGCTCCACCTTGGCACGTCCATGACCGCCTGCGGGACGATTCCGGCCGGCATTGCCGCCCTGCCCCTGAAAACGCGAAGAATTTCCTCCGCCCGGACGGGACGAAGCGGACGATCCGGAGGAAGGGTTGTTCGACTGGATGTCGTTTCCACTGACCTTTTCCCCGCGTTTGCGCTTGCGTTTTTTGCGGTTGGCATCTCCTGCGGAGGCATTCTTGCGAGGATCGGACGAAGCAGGCTTTTCGAACACACTCAGGTCGATCTTGCCCACCGTCTTGGGGCCTTCCAACTTTTGGTACTGTGTTTCGATCTTTTCGATCGTCCGAACCGGCTCCTTCTTTTCCGGAGCCGGAGCTGCCGGTGCAGAGACTTCCGGATGAGCTTCCGGTTTGGCCTCGACCTTGGATGCGGGCGTGTCGGAAACGGGAGAAACGGGTTGCGTCGAAGCTACGGGCGAGGTCTTTTCCTCGACGGAAGCCGCTGCCTTTTGCGCTTTTTCCGGAACTTCCGGAGTTTTTTCAGCTTTCTTAGCCGGTTCCCCGATGGCATCCAGATCGATCTTGCCCACCGTCTTGAGATGAACGGTGTGTTCGGCACGAGCCTTGATCACTTCCGGTTCGGCCGGCGAAGCGGACGGTGCGGGTGCGGATTGAGACGGGGGAACGGGTTGAGGCTGTTTCTCGACAGCGAGAGTCCGCTGCTGCTCTTCCTTTTGCGCTTGGGCTGCCATCTGGAGTTCCTTGGCGATGCGCTGTTTTTCCTTTTCTTCGCGCTTGGCCTGGTTTACCTCCTCGATCATCTGCTTCTTGCTCTTGTCCTGCTCGAAGCCCTGCGCCAACACCTGGTACACGTCGGGCGCAATCTTGGCGTTGGGGTCGGGGTCTATCTTGATGCCTTTCTTTGCCAGATATTCCACCGCCCGATCCATCGATATGTTGAGCTCGGTGAGTACTTTGTTCAGGCGTTTCTTTACTACTTCAGCCATATTGATTCCTCTTTTTTTCTTCTCCCGTTTTGTGTGCGGCCCCAGACGGCCCGAAAAACTTGTTCAAATATACTCTTAATTCTCGAATTCTTTCGAGAGAACCTCCAATACGTGATCTACCGTTTCCTCTTCGAGATCGGTCCGGCGCAGGAGTTCCTCCTTGCCCAATTCCAATACACTCTTGGCCGTATCGCAACCCACGCGCTGGAATTCCTCGATCACCCAGTCCTCGATCTCGTCGGCAAACTCCTTCAGGTCGACGTCTTCCTCCGGGGTATCGCGGTAAATATCGATCTCGTAACCCACCATCTGCGAGGCCAGGCGAATGTTCTGACCCTGCTTACCGATGGCTTTGGACACCTCATCCGGTTTGACATACACGCTGATGCGGTGGGCCTGCTCATCGACCTCGATGCTGGTGAGTTTGGCCGGAGACAGACAGCGGGAAACCATCAGCTGAAGGTTGGTCGTGTAGTTGATCACGTCGATGTTCTCTCCGCCCAACTCGCGCACGATCCCGTGGATACGGGAACCCTTCATGCCCACGCAGGCTCCCACCGGATCGATGCGGTCGTCGTAGGATTCTACCGCCACCTTGGCCTTTTCGCCAGGGATGCGCACCACTTTCTTGATCATGATCAGCCCGTCGGCAATCTCCGGAATTTCCGCCTCGAAGAGACGTTCGAGGAACAGCGGATCCACCCGGGAAAGGATGACATTGGGTTTGGCTCCGCGGATCTCCACGTCCTTGACCAGGGCGCGTACCGGTTCGCCCTTGCGGAAGACATCGGAGGGGATCTGCTCCTCGCGGGGCAGTACAAGTTCGTTCTGGTACTCGTCGTGGACAATGGTCATCTTGGGGCGCACATGGTGGACTTCCCCAGTGATGATGGTGCCCTTGAGCGCTTCGAAGCGTTTGAAGATGGTCGCATTGTCGTATTCGAAGATACGGGCCACCAGGTTTTGGCGCAGGGCCAGGATAGCGCGGCGACCCAGGTCCATGATCTTGACTTCCTCGGATACTTCCTCGCCCACTTCGAAGTCGTCCTGGATCTTGCGGGCTTCCGACAGAGGGATCTGCGCGGCAGGGTCTTCCACCGCACCGTCCTCGACCACGATACGGTTGCGCCATATCTGAAGGTCGCCCTTGTCGGGATTGACCACGATATTGAAATTGTCATCGGTGCCGTATTTTTTCTTCAGCGCGGTACGGAACACCTCCTCCAGAATGGCGGTAAGGGTCAGGCGGTCGATTTTCTTGAACTCCTTGAACTCCGTAAACGAATCTATCAGTGCCGAATTGTCCATTTTGACCAGTAGATTTTGTTTGATACTCGTATTGTTGTTTTTTTCCTTTTTTGACAGCTTAAAATTTCAGCACCACGCAAGCCTTGCGGATGTCCCCGTAAGGAATGCTTTGCGTGTGCAGCACCGTATGTTTGCCCTTGCCCACCGGCTTGGGTTCGCGGGTGGTCCACTCCAGTACGATCCCCTGATCGTCGGAGCGGGAAAGCGTACCCACGAGCGGTTCCCCCTCGTCCAAGGTAACCTTCAACTCCCGTCCCACGTGCTTGGCATACTGGCGGGGCAACTTCAGTGGAGCATCCGCCCCGGGCGAAGAGACCGAAATGGAAAAGTCCTCGCGGTCGCGATCCATCTGCGGATCGTGTTCCAGGGCGCGCGAAAGGGCGATGATGGTCTCCAGATCCACGCCCCGGTCGCCATCGACCACCACCTGAATATCGTTGTCGGGGGAAAGGCTCCAGTCCACCACGAACACTTCGGGATACTGTTCCAACGCCCGGTCGATGATTCCTTTTACAAACTCCGCATCCATCGTCTACTCTTCGTGTTTTTTCCTCGGACTCATGCGTCTGCCCCGAGGGGTTTTTAAAAAATTTGGGGGACTCTCTCGCCCCCCAAATCTGTTCACCTCATTTTCACAAGCGCAAAAGTACGGCGTTTTCCCGAAAAAAACAAATTTTTGCCCCCACCTGTGGGCAAGAGGGCGAAAAAAAGCCTCGGGGCCGCCTACTTGCGGCCCAAAAGTTCGCTGTACAGGGCATACATGCGCTCCGAGGTATCCCCGTCGGAGAAACGCTGCACCTGCCGCAAGCCTTCGGCGCACAGACGCGCGCGCAGTTCGCCGTCCCGCCACAGCCGATCCATCGCTTCCGTAATGGCCCGTACGTCGCGGCACGGGACGTAAAGCGCCCCTTGGCCTCCCGCCTCGGAAAAACACCCGCCCGAGGAGGTGAGCACCGCCTTGCCGCAACCCATCGCTTCGACGATCGGCAGGCCGAAACCTTCGTAAATACTGGGATACGCCACAAAACGGCTCCTGTGGTACAAGCAGGCCAACTGGAGGGAAGACACCCCGCTGAGCAGCCGCACCCGGGAGGAAAGCCCGTGGCGCTCGATGTACCGGTCCAACTGCTGCCCGTAGCGGCCGCTGCGACGGCCGACCAACACCAGGTTCACCTCGGGAAGCGCCCGAAGCGCCTCCAGCAGCACGCCCTGGTTTTTACGACGTTCGATCGTCCCCACGCAGAGTACGAAATCCTTCGGCAAGTCGAAGCAGGAGAGCTGCTCCTCCACCCGATCGGCCGACAGACCGCCGGTGTACAACGGAGCGATGCTTTGGTACACGACCCGGATTTTTTCCTCGGGCACCCCCAGGAGTTCCACGATGTCCTTGCACGTCTGGCGACTGATGGCCACCACCGCATCGGCTACCCGGGTGGCGTACCGTACTTTCCGCAGGTGCATCCACGCATCGAAAGCCGAGTAGAACTCCGGATGGCGCATGAAGATCAGGTCGTGGATGGTGACCACGCTGCGCACCGGGGTGTGTTCGATGCCTACGGGGAGCTCATGGCTCAATCCGTGATAAAGTTCCACCCCATCCTTGGCGGCGATTCCGGCCAGAGCCGAAGTGCGCCACAGACTGCCCATACGCCGCCATGCGCCCTGCGGGAAGACCGTGCGCACGTTGGGCGCCGAGGTGAAATCCACCTCCATCCCGGCGCGGGGGGTGTACAACACGATGGAGTCCTGCGGGTGATTCCGCACCAACTGCCCCACCAGGGTCCGGCTGTAGTTGCCCAACCCGGAGCGGTTGTTGAACAGGCGTTTGGCATCGAAACCTATCTTCATACGGCAAGCGGGTCTTTTTCTTTCCCGGGGCAAAAATATCCTTTTGTCCCCACGCAGGCAAATTTTCCCTTTCGCTTTGCGCAAAAACGCCGCCGTCCGGGCTATTTTTGCTAAATTTGCACCCCGTAACACTTTCGACAAAAGTATGGGATTCAAGGAGGAAACGGCGCGCCGCCGCACTTTCGGCATCATTTCGCACCCCGACGCGGGTAAAACCACCCTGACGGAAAAACTGTTGCTCTTTGCCGGAGCGATCCAGGAGGCGGGGGCGGTCAAATCGAACAAGATAAAAAAAGGCGCGGCTTCGGACTTTATGGAGATCGAACGCCAGCGAGGCATCTCGGTAGCCACTTCGGTGATGGCTTTCGAATACAAAGGTTACAAGATCAACATCCTCGACACCCCGGGGCACAAGGATTTCGCAGAGGACACCTACCGCACGCTCACCGCGGTGGACAGTGTGATCGTGGTGATCGACGTAGCCAAAGGTGTGGAGGAACAGACCGAAAAACTGGTCGGGGTGTGCCGCATGCGCAACATTCCGATGATCGTCTTTGTCAACAAACTGGACCGCGAAGGCCGGGATGCGTTCGACGTGATGGACGAGGCGGAGCAGAAACTGGGGCTTCACCTGTGCCCGATGAGCTTCCCCATCGGGATGGGAGCCGAATTCAAAGGCATCTACAACCTCCACCGCCGCAACGTCCGCCTGTTCTCCGGTGCCCAGAAACAAAAGGTGGAACAGGCCGTGGAGATAGACCGGCTCGACGACCCGCAACTCGACACGCTGGTAGGCGCATCGGCTGCAAACCGCCTGCGGGACGACTTGGAACTGGTCCAGGGGGTCTATCCGGAATTTTCCCTCGAAAAATACCTCGCCGGAGAGCAACAGCCGGTCTTCTTCGGTTCGGCGCTGAACAATTTCGGGGTGCAGGAGCTGTTGGACACCTTCGTGGAAATCGCCCCCGCCCCGCGCGCCAAGATGTCCGACGTCCGCCTGGTGGAGCCTTTGGAAAAGACGTTCTCGGGCTTCGTCTTCAAGATCCATGCCAACATGGACCCCAAACACCGCGACCGCCTGGCTTTTGTCAAGGTGGTATCGGGGACCTTCCGCCGCAATATCAACTACCTGCACGTGAGGATGGGAAAAATGATGAAATTCGCCAGCCCGAACGCCTTTTTCGCCGAGAAAAAACAAGTGGTGGACGAGTCGTATCCGGGAGACATCGTCGGGCTGCACGACACGGGCAACTTCAAGATCGGCGATACGCTCACCGAAGGCGAGGTGCTCAACTTCAAGGGCATCCCCTCTTTCTCGCCCGAGCACTTCCGCTACATCAACAACGCCGACCCGATGCGCGCCAAACAGCTCTCCAAGGGCATCGACCAACTGATGGACGAAGGCGTGGCCCAGCTTTTCACCCTCGATCTCAACGGGCGGAAGATCATCGGAACGGTGGGGGCGCTCCAGTTCGAAGTGATCCAATACCGCCTCGAACACGAATACAACGCCCTGTGCACCTACGAAGCCGTTCCGGTGTACAAAGCCTGCTGGATCGAGGCCGAAGACCCCGCCGGCGAAGAGTTCCGCGAATTCCAACGGGTAAAAAATCGCTTCATGGCGCACGACAAGGACGGGCGCCCGGTCTTTCTGGCCGACTCGGCCTTTTCCATCACCATGGCGCAGGAAAAATACCCGTCGGTACACCTGCATTTCACTTCCGAATTCTAAAAACCGACGCATTATCCCATGTCCTCCTCGCTCAAACTGTTCAAACAACTGGGGATCGTCCTGCTGATCACCTTCGCCGGGGAGTGTATTTCCCGCTTCTCGGGGATCCCGGTACCGGGCAGCATCGTCGGGATGATCCTGCTGCTGGTCCTGCTGAAGCTGAAAATCCTCCGCGTGGAACAGATCGCCGAACTGTCCGACTTTCTGCTGGCGCACATCAACTTCTTTTTCATCCCGGTAGGCGTAGGCATCATGGTGTCGTACAAATACCTCGAAGGGCATTACCTGTCGGGCATCGCCCTGATCCTGATCACGACCATCATCGTGATGGCAGTATCGGGAGGCGTTACCGAATTTCTGGCCCGGCGGCGTGAAAAACGGGTCGCCGCCCGCGCAGCTGCCCAAGCGTCCCACGAAAAAAAGGAGGAGGAGAAAAAATGAACGCATTCCACACCCTGACGTCCCTACCCCTGTTCGGAATCCTGTTGTGCCTGCTGGCCTATGTAGCGGCTTGCCGCATCCGCCGGGCCACGGGCAGCGTCGCCGCCAACCCGTTTCTGATCGCGACCATCCTGGTGGTAGCCGTGTTGCTGATCTTCCGCATCCCTTACCAGGACTTCAACCAGGGAGGACAGGTCATCAATTTCTTCCTCTCGCCCATTACCGTCATCCTGGCCGTTCCGCTGTACAAACACCGCAACCTGCTCAACCACTACCTGAAAGCCATCGTGGCAGGCATCGCCGCCGGCGTAGCGGCGGCGATGATCAGCGTGATCGGTTTCTCACGGCTCTTGGGGCTGGACAGTGTTCTGGAACGTTCACTCGTTTCCAAATCCATCACCACCCCTATCGGCATCGAGATCACCCGCTCCATCGAAGGAGTAGAAGGCATCACCATCCTGGCTATCATCCTCTCGGGCATCTTCGGAGCGATGATTGCTCCGGTGGTATTCCGTTACACCGGCATCCGGCATCCGGTAGCGCAAGGCATCGGTTTGGGTTCGGCCTCGCACGCCATCGGCACTTCGAAGGCCATCGAGATGGGTGAACAACAGGGGGCCATCAGCGGGCTGACCATCGGCATTGCCGGTATCACGACCGTGTTGGTCGTACTGGCGCTAGACTTCTTCCTGTGGGATTGACCAACGGCTGTTTCACGGCTTGCAATGCAAATCCCCTCCTCTGCAAAGTACCTACCCCCTCCTTGCCCGAAAAGCCCTCCTATCCAAGGAAAAGTATCCGAGAAATAGAACACCGGAGGAAAACACGCCCCGATTTTTCTGCGGCAATTGTCCCTCGTAGTGGAACCGGTTCCCGATCGTCGCAAAGTAAAAAACTGCGCGGCGGAAGTCGAAAGACTTCCGCCGCGCAGTTTTATCCCTTCGAGTTAAATCCTGTCAAAGCGTTGAGATGATGGCTTCGGCCTCTTCGGGGGTAAGTGCCGTACCGAGGAATTTTCCATCCTTGCCGATAAAGATCGCCCGGCTACTGGGGCAGACATAGGACTTGAAAAATTCCTGATCGGCCTGTCCCGTCTTGAAATCGGCGATACCGCGTTCTTCGAGGTATTTCTTCATTCCGGCCGGAACTTTCCCATCGAGAAAAACAAAAGCAACGATGACTTCCGCCCCTTTCTCCTTGGCTTTGTGCAACTCGGCATACATCCTCTCGTTCAGCTCGGTTTCCTCCGGATTGGTTACATAGAGAACCCCTACCTTGTCCTTCAAGATGGCCGAAGTCAGCGTATCGCCGGCCGTAAGCACCGGATACAGCGTAAAGGCAGGCGCGGTATAGCCTTTGGACATCTGGATCACGTTTTTGTGCAAATACGAATCGAACGTTCCCATTCGGGGGTGCGTCTTGATATTGGAGGGGACTTTCTCGTAGTAGGCCGCCAACTGGTCCGGATTGATGTACGCGATGCAGTTGATCATCATCACCAGGGAAAGAAGATCTTCCGGACGCTTCTCGGCCATTTCGAATATTTTCCTCGCGTAGGCCTCGTCGTGCTCGATGGACTCTTCGTAAATCGCATTGAGCGCTGCCGTATCGCCGGTTTGCTGCGCGGCACGGAATGCCCGTATCTGATCGGCCCGATACTGACCATTGGCCGCTTCCTGCGCCAGGATGGTATTGAAATAGTCCATCGCGTCGGAACCCGTCACCTTCACGCTGTCCAGATGGGCAAATTCACCTACGAGCTCCATCTTGGAATTGTCGATGTACAAGGGAATTTCTCCCGCTACGTCCTGGAACGTGATAAAACGATAGTCGTTGTATTCCATCTTTCCTTTGAAACGGAAACGGCCGTCCTTCATCCGGACAGTGTCCAGCATCACGTATTCTCCGCTGGCAGGCTGGGAACACAGATAGACATCCTGATCGGGAATGCCGGCCAGATAGCCGTCGATCACGAACTTGTCGCTGTTGCACGCCACGACGCACAACGCGGCGGCAAGGGCGAGCAATGAGGTTTTCAGTTTTCGGGTATTCATCGGTATCGTCATTCTATTGAGTGATTATTTTTGCTGCTGCCAAAGATATTCAAGCGCTTTCTCCAAAGCCTCGGGCGAAACACCTCGCGCCAGGATCGTTCCGTCGGCTCCGACCAGGACTCCGGAGGGAAGCGTCCCCGTGAGGGCGAACTTATCGACCAATTCGTTTTTCACACCCCGCGCATCGCGCACCTCGTTCCACGGAAGGCTCAACGAATAGATGTCATACCCATACTCCTGATCGCTTCCTCCGATACAGGACGAGAGCACTTCCAATCCTTTCGGGTGCCACTGCTCGTAAACCTCCTTCAAGGCCGACATGTAGTCGATGTTTACCGGATCGCCGGCCGTCCAGGCGACCAGAAAGAGTGTTTTCCCGGCAAAATCCTCCCGGTGGAAAGATACGCTGTCGCTGCGCAGTTCGAACTCCGGCACCGACATCCCGACCAGAGTGTTTTTGGCCTGGGTAACGAAATGCGAAAATTCTTTCCCGTAGAGCGAAGCTGCCACCTCGGGCGTAAACTTGGCCTGAAGGGTATCCAGCAAGGGGGAATACCCCTTGTTGAGGAACGTATAAGCCAACAGCGGCGAGAGAGGGCTGTCGGGATGGGTTGCTACGAAATTGGCCACGTACTGCAACTGACGGCGGTCGAGCTGTTCGTAAGCGGCGGTGTAAGCCTCCAGCGAATCTTTAGGTCCGTCCTGGGCACTGGCCCGAAGGATATTGAGGTACGCCGTTTCCTTGCGCGCGGCAAATTCCCGCATGTAGTCCATGAATTCGTTGTAAAGCGCTTGTCCCTCTCCGCCGGTGATCTGTGCGCGGTCCAGACTGTCGATGTGCGCACGAACCGTTACCGGAGCGCCTTCGGCAAAAAAGGAAAGCACCGGTGCCATTTTCCCGAACGCCAGGTAATACATCCGCGGCTCGCTCGCATCGCCGGTGAGGTCGAAACGCCCGTCGCGCCCCATCTCCAGTGAATCCACACTCACATACCGCCCGTCCTGTTCATACTGCAGGTACAAGGTTCCGTTCTTGGCCCCTTCGATCGTGCCTTTTACCCGAAAGGTCTTACCTCCCGAGCACCCCACCAGGAGTGCGCCGCACACCAGGGCGAAAAATCCTGCTCCAATGGTTTTCTTCCACATAATAGCTGTACTGCTCTTGTATCTTGTTCGTTTTTGTTCTCTCGGGACAAATGTAGGTAAAATACGGGATTTCCCCGATCCTCCCCCCAGGATTTATTCCTTGCTCACCGCCCGCAGGTCCAGGTTGTTGGTGGTGATGTTGCTGGTAAAATTCCGCAAGGCGGGATTGTAGAAACGGATCACCTGGTCGTAAAACAGCACCACGGCCGGCACATCGAGCATTGCCAGCGAATCGGCACGGCGGTACAGGGCGGCACGCCGGGAGGGATCGAGCGTATGGACAGCCTCGAGGTACAGACGGTCGAAGGCGGGATTGGAATAATGCGTATAGTTCGGCCCCTTGGGGCTTTCGTTCGGTCCGTAGAAGAGCGAGAGGTAGTTTTCGCCATCGGGATAGTCGCCCACCCAGCTGGCCCGGAAAAAGTCCGACTTGCCGGTAGCCATCGCCTGACGGAGACTGGCCGTCTGGATGACCTCCACACTCACCGGTATGCCCAAACGCTGCCACTCGGACTGGATGTATTCGCACAAGTCGCGGTAGTCGGAATTTACCTGAAGGACAAAGGGTTTGATAGGACCCTTTTCCCGTTTGTACTCCTCGATCAGGCGCAGGGACAGCTCCGGATCGTACAGATTGACGCTATCCGAAGCCAAGGTGCCGTCCAAGCCCAGCGGGATCATGCCTCCGGTAGCCGGGATGCCGATGTTCTTGCGCAGGTAGAGCATCATCTTGCGCCGATCGAACCCGTGGTTGAGCGCACGGCGTATCCGAAGGTCGGACAGGGGATGGTCCTGCGGCAAGTCCATCTTGATGCCCAGGTATTCGGTATTGAGGTACGGCATGGTCATCATGGCGATCTGGCCTTCAAATTTCTCCTTGAGCCGCCCATCAGAAGTGAGCACCTCGTCGGCATAACCGGGGTCGAGCCCCGAGATAAAGTCGAGGTTGCCCATCAGGAACTCCATGAAGGCGGACTGTTTGTCCGGCAGGAAAGTGATGTTGATCGCTTCCAGGTACGGCAGACGCACCCCTGCGGAGTCGTATTCGAAAAAGTCGGGGTTGCGCCGCAAGACCAGCATGTTGCCCTCGCTCCAATACTTGACGTAAAACGCGCCCGTACCCACCGGACGGGTGCGGAAATCCTCGCCCAGGTATTCCACCGCCTCGCGGGGTACGACCATGCAATACGGCATCGTCAGCAGGCTCATAAAAGCCGGGAATGGCTCCCGAAGGCGGATGTGGAGCGTGGTGTCGTTCGGCGCATCGATCGTCTCCACGTAATTCATCGTCCACGCACCGGGCGAAGTTACCAGCGTATCGGTAAGCCGCCCGAGGGAATACACGAAATCGTGAGCATTGACCGTACGGGTACTGTCCGGATACTGGGGCAGAAAGGCTTCGCTCTTGTGAAAACGCACATCGTCGCGCAGGATAAACGTATAGTCCCGCCCGTCGGGGGATATCTCCCAACGTTTGGCGATCTCGGGGATCACATGGGCGTTGGTGTCCAGGCGAACCAGCCCGGAGAAGACCTGCCGGCAAGCCCATACACCGGACTGCAAACGGGCAAAGGCCGGGTCGAGGGACAAGAGGTTGCCCGCTTCGTTGTAGCGGAACACCTGGTTGTCGGGAGCCGGCTCGGGACGGTGGCACGCCGAAAAGGCAAACAGGGCTACCATACAAACGGCCAAAACCTTATGAAAAAAAACTCCGGAAATGCTATCGGGAATACGTATCTTCATCTGCTTTCTCTTGCTGTCCGATGGACCCATCGGGATTTGAATGGGTAAAGATACGCCATATCCGCTTTTCGCGCCACATCTGCGCGTCATTTTTCACGCAATCCCTCCGATCCGTTCATTTTTTAACCGTCCGTTTCCTTCCCGCCCGAACATTTGCCCGGGCGGGGATTCCTCCCTACCTTTGTCCGGCCGGAAAATCCGGCGAAAGCAACGATGAAAAAACTGGTGATTTTCGACTTGGACGGCACGCTGCTCAACACCTTGGGCGACCTGGCCGCTTCGTGCAACTACCTGATGGAACAGCACGGCTACCCGACCCATCCCTTGGACCGCTACCGCTACCTGGTGGGCAACGGCATCAACAAACTCATCGAACGCGCCCTGCCGGCTGGAGAGTCCTCCCCGGAGAGAGCCGCCGCCCTGCGCCCCGAATTCATCGCCCGGTATCGGGAACACCTCTGGGAACACTCCTGTCCCTACCCCGGCATCGAAACCCTCCTGAAAACCCTTTGCCAGCAGGGCATCCTGCTGGCCGTAGCCAGCAACAAATACCACGAAGGCACCGTGGCGCTGGTGCAGCATTTCTTTCCCCAAGTGCCGTTTGCCGCCGTCTTCGGGCAGCGGGAAGGCATCCCGGTAAAACCCGATCCGGCCGTAGTGCGCCAGATCCTCTCCGCGACCAAAGTGCCGGCCGGACAAGCGCTGTACGCAGGTGATTCCGATGTCGATATGCGCACCGCTGCCCACGCAGGCATCGAATCGGTGGGGGTTTGCTGGGGATTCCGACCGCGTGCGGAACTCGAAGCCTCGGGGGCCGACCACCTGGCCGAAACGCCGCAAGACATCCTCCCGATAGCCCTCTCGTAAGCACGCCCTTTTCCCTTCCGAAAAAGGGAGGGGGCTCCGGCAAATCTGCTTTCTTTCTAAAAAAAGTACGGTAACAAAAAATCCTGCGAAGATTTACAGGAACTTATAAGCCACATTGACCCCGAAGCGCGGGATCCAGTTGGACGAACCGTTCCAGGGGTCGTCGATCTCCGGTTGGTTGGGCCGGTGGGGCTTCATGATGATCTCATCCTTGCGGTGAACGATCTCCCCGCCCGGGCCGTACACGTCGTACAGGAAGTAGCCGTTGTACCATCCCATCACGAACAGCCCTCCCACATAGGCATCGAGGGTGAAATGCTCCCCCAGAATCCATTTGTAGCCTACCGCAGGGCCTATCAGAAATCCCGTCCCCCGCTCGTACTTGTTGGCCCAGTGGATGAACTGATCCGCTTTGAAAAAATAAGGCCGCGACATTTTCATCATCACCAGTGCTCCGAGGTCTCCGGAAACCCACCAACCGCGATGATGATCCCGATCCGTTTTCTTGAAGTACCAACGGAGCTCCCCCAGCACGTATCCGAATTTTTCAGGACGGGAATGACCGCCCAATTTGACCGATTCCCAGGGAGAGTACAAAAACTCGCTGGCGAGCGAAAGCCGCGGCGATATAGGCACCTCGACCGAGAGGTCGATCACTCCGGCCAGAGCATACGCCCCATTGACCTTCACTTCCGTCTGTCCGTAAGCCCGGGGAGCGAAAAACAACAAGACCCATACGGCCGCCAAAAGAAAACGTTTCGTGCTTTTCATCACAGTAACTGATAAATATGCGAAGGTGCAAATATAGGAAAAGACGCGCCATCCCTCCTCCTGTTTGGCCGTTCAGGGCCCGCTGTTTTCACGATCTGCCACGACTTTCCCGCAAAGACGAAAAGATTCTCACAAAAAGCCGCAAAACGCCATACGGATTCTCAAAAAAATAGCTACATTTGCCATCGACCAAGACAAAAAATACCATGGGATACAATATAGACGACCAAGGCTATTACGGCCCCTTCGGCGGAGCTTACATACCGGAGATGCTCCGTCCCAACATCGAAACCCTCCAACGGGAATACCTTCGTGCCATCCAAGAACCGGCTTTCCAACAGGAGTTCGACTCCCTGATGCGGGATTACGTCGGACGGCCCTCGCCCCTGTATTTTTCGCAGAAACTCTCCGACCGATACGGAGCACGCATCTATCTGAAACGCGAGGACCTCAACCACACCGGAGCCCACAAGATCAACAATGCCATCGGACAGATCCTGCTGGCCCGGCGGATGGGCAAGCACCGCATCATCGCCGAAACGGGTGCCGGACAGCACGGCGTGGCGGCGGCTACCGTCTGCGCCTTGATGGGCATGGAGTGCTACGTGTACATGGGAGCGGTGGACATCGAACGGCAAATGCTCAACGTACGGAAAATGCAGATGCTCGGCGCCAAGGTCGTTTCGGTGGAAACCGGCCGCAAGACGCTCAAGGAAGCCGTGGACGAAGCGCTGAAGGACTGGTGCGAACACCCCGATGAAACCTTCTACCTGATCGGTTCGGCGGTCGGCCCGCACCCCTATCCCGACATGGTCGCCCGCTTCCAGTCGGTCATCTCGAAGGAGATCAAAGCCCAACTGCTCGAAAAAGAAGGCCGGGACTATCCGGATTATCTGATCGCCTGCGTCGGCGGAGGAAGCAACGCCATCGGCACGTTCTACCATTATCTGGACGATCCGCGCGTCCGGCTGATCGAAGCCGAAGCCGGCGGCTTGGGTACGGATACGGAGGAAAACGCAGCCACCATGACCCTGGGCAAGGAAAGCATCCTGCACGGCAGCAAAACGCTCGTACTGCTGGACAAAAACGGCGACACGGCCGAACCTTACTCCATCTCGGCCGGGCTGGACTACCCCGGAGTAGGTCCCGCCCATGCCAACCTCTACACCTCGGGACGCTCGGACGTGCTGGCCATCAACGACGATCAGGCGCTCGAAGCCGCCTACGAACTCACGCGTACCGAAGGCATCATCCCGGCACTCGAATCGGCTCACGCCCTGGCCGTGCTGCCCCGCTACTCTTTCCGCAAGGACTCCGTGGTAGTGGTAACCGTCTCGGGACGAGGCGACAAGGACATGGAGACCTACCTGAAACATTTCAAGGGCTGTCCGGAAAACCGCTGACCTTCCGCCCCGAAAACCGCACGAAAGCCTTCAGCCGCCTGCGCAAGGGGACTGGGGCTTTTTCATTTTGTTTCACTTCCTTTCCGAAAACCTTTGAACAAACCGATGGATCCGAAAACCGACCAAGAAACCTTTCCCCAATACCTCTTCCGCACCTCGGCGCAATACTCCCAGCATGTGCCTTCGCATACGGTAGTCTATCGTTTCGTGGACAGCCTCACCGACCTGCTGTTCCCGGTGCGCAGCGACCAGCCGCTTTCCCTCGCTCAGATCGAAGAGCGTTGGGAGGGCCTTCACCGCGACTTCGCCGCCATCATTTGTCCGCTTTGCGCTCCCGAAGTCGCCTGTGAAATATTGTCCGAACAATTCTTCACCCGGATCGCCGAGCTTCACGCCAGCCTGGTGGAGGACGCGGAAATGTACCGGGACAGCGACCCGGCTTCGGGTTGCGTGGAGGAAGTCATCCTGTGCTACCCCGGTTTTTACGCCGTGATGGTACACCGGATCGCCCACGAGATCCACCGGCTGGGCATTCCCCTCCTGCCCCGGGTCATTGCCGAATACGCCCATAGCCGCACCGGCATCGACATCCATCCGGGTGCCACGATCGGCAAACACTTCTACATCGACCACGGCACGGGGGTGGTCATCGGCGAGACGACCGTCATCGGCGACAACGTATGCCTCTACCAAGGCGTTACCCTGGGGGCCTCCTACGTGGACAAGGAACTGCGTGGGGTGCGCCGCCACCCGAGCATCGAAGACAACGTGATCATCTACGCCGGCAGCACCATCCTGGGAGGGAATACCGTCGTAGGGCACGACTCGATCATCGGAGGAAACGTCTGGCTGACGGAATCCGTGCCGCCCTACTCGCGCGTGTACCACAAACCCGAGATCGCTATCAAAACAAAGAAAACGACAAAATAACCTCCCGGTGCTTTTCCCGCCGGGAACGCCTCAAACCCTCGAGGCACAAAAACCCTTGATACCATGGCAAAAATCGCACAAGCACTAACCGACCTGGTGGGCAACACCCCGCTGTTGGAACTCGCCCGCTTCGAAAAGCGGCATCATCTGCGCGCGCACCTGATCGCCAAACTGGAATACTTCAACCCCGCCGGCAGCACCAAGGACCGCGCCGCCGTAGAAATGATCCGCTGCGCCGAGCAACAGGGGCGCCTGGCTCCCGGAGCCGTGCTGATCGAACCCACCAGCGGCAACACCGGCGTAGGCCTGGCCATGGTCGCCGCCGTACGCGGATACCGCCTGATCCTGACCATGCCCGAAACGATGAGCGCCGAACGCCGCAAACTCCTCGCCGCATTGGGAGCCGAGATCGTCCTCACCCCGGGGAGCGAAGGAATGGCCGGAGCGGTGAAAAAGGCCGAAGCACTGCAAGCCGAAATCCCGGGTTCGGCCATCCTCCAGCAGTTTTCCAACCCGGCCAATCCGGAAGCACACCGCCGCACAACCGCACCGGAGATCTGGCGCGACACCGACGGAAAGGTGGATGTCTTCGTCGCCGGAGTGGGAACCGGGGGGACGATCAGCGGAGTAGGAAGCGCCCTGAAAGCCTACCGAGCCGACATCGAAGTCGTAGCCGTCGAACCGGACGGTTCGCCGGTACTCTCGGGCGGAAAGCCCGGCCCGCACGGCCTGCAAGGGATCGGCGCCGGATTCATCCCGGACAACTACGATGCCCGCGTGGTCGATCGCATCCTGCGGGTCAAGGATCAGGATGCCATCCGCACTTCCCGCGAACTGGCCACCTGCGAGGGACTTCTGGTGGGTATTTCCTCGGGCGCAGCTGCCTATGCAGCTTCCCTGCTGGCACAGGAAGAAGCCTATGCCGGCAAGAATATCGTAGTGCTGCTGCCCGATACGGGCGAACGTTACCTCTCGACGGCCCTGTACGACTTCGAGGGGTATCCTCTCTGAGCGGCTCCCTCCACCTCCCCAAACACCGCGCGGGCAT
>DCEW01000053.1:0-12802 GCA_002314265.1 Flavobacteriales bacterium UBA1820 | reverse complement strand
ATGCCCGCGCGGTGTTTGGGGAGACCGTATCTCGAACCCGTTCCCGGATGCACTACCGGTCTTTTGCCGACAAGTATTCTTCCACCTTTCCCGGATAGAGGCCTATGGTCTTGAACACCAGGCGGCCGCGGCTATCCAGCAGGAAACAGGTCGGGGTCGCCTGCGCCTGGCAACGGATCTTCACGGGAGTGGTGTCGCCCTTGAAATCGGACACTTGAAGGTATCCCGACGGGAATTCCTCAGCAAGAGCCGCCAATTCGTCCGGGGAGGAAACCGGCCAAAACACGACGATCCGGAGCTCCTCCCGGGAGGTTTTCGCATACAGCGCATCGAGGTATTCCCGTCCCGAAGCGCCCATGCAGCCCAAGCCGCCGTAGAGCAGCAGCACCGGTGTCCCTCGCCATTGACGCAACCGAAAAGGCCTCCCCTGCGCATCCCACGCACGAAGATTGTACATCTTTCCGCCCGGGCGCAGTTCCTTGGCCCGACCATGAAGAGCCATCGCCCGGCCGTACAGGCTGCCACGCAGCTCCTTCGGCAGACGCTTCCATACGATGCGAAGGGTATCCTTGGACAGGCCGAGCCGCATCGCAAAACACCGTTGCAGGCCGCTGGGGGTCGCTGCGTATTGCACACTCAAGGCCTCCATGGCGTGAAGATACTGCTGGAAAAGAGCGTTGTAGGCTACCGTCAAGCTGTCTCTTTCCGCCTGGCTCTGCGCAGCGGCAAATTGCCCGGAGAAGTGCTCGCTCTGCGCCTCAAAACGCGCCGTCAGTGCGCTTTCTTCCTTCAGAAAATTCTCTTCGGTGATCTCCTGCCCCCACAGCGCCCCGCACGCTGACAGGAGCACCGCGATCCATGCAATTCTTCTCATCCTTGAACGAATTTTGGTCCCGCTTCCGGTGCAATTTACACCTTTTTCTCTATCCTTCCTTTTTTTCACGAACCGCCCCTGCCCGCCCCGACCGGGAGAAAAATCCTGCGTCCTGCAAAAGAACCCTGCGTGGACAAAAAAACACGGGGGCGCTTTCAACGCCCCCGTGCCCGAAGTCGGAACGGATCCGACGGATCAGTGATGGCTGCACCCTCCGCAGAGCTGCTCGAAGAAATCATTGCCCTTGTCATCGCAGATGATAAAGGCCGGGAAATCTTCCACGCGGATCTTGCGGACAGCCTCCATGCCCAGCTCTTCGAAATCGACCACTTCGACCGACTTGATGTTCTCGGCAGCCAGGATAGCGGCCGGGCCGCCGATGGAACCGAGGTAGAAGCCGCCATTGGCCTTGCACGCATCGCGAACGATGGGCGAACGGTTGCCCTTGGCCACCATGATCATCGAACCGCCGTGCTTCTGGAATTCGTCCACATAGGGGTCCATGCGGCCGGCCGTGGTCGGACCGAAGCTACCGGAAGGCATTCCGGCAGGCGTTTTGGCCGGGCCAGCGTAATAGATGGGGTGGTTCTTGAAGTACTCGGGCATCGGTTTTCCTTCGTCCAGCATGGCTTTGATGCGGGCATGGGCGATGTCGCGCGCCACAATAAGCGTACCGGAGAGGCTCAAACGCGTCTTGATGGGATACTTGGTCAGTTCGGCCAGGACCTCCTTCATCGGGCGATCCAGGTCGATCTTCACGGCCGGAGCCAGTTTGGGTTCCTGGGCGGGAAGGTATTTTTCAGGATGTTTTTCGAGCTGTTCGAGGAAGATACCCTCCTCGGTGATCTTGGCCTTGATGTTCCGGTCGGCCGAGCAGCTTACCCCGATGCCCACCGGGCACGAAGCCGCGTGACGCGGCATGCGGATGACCCGAACGTCGTGCACGTAGTATTTTCCGCCGAACTGCGCGCCGAGGCCGTATTCCTGGCAGATCTTCAATGCCTTGGCCTCCCATTCGAGGTCGCGGAAAGCTTGGCCGCCGTCGTTGCCGTGCGTGGGCAGCGAGTCGAGATAACCGGTCGATGCTTCCTTGACGGTCTTGAGGTTGGTTTCGGCCGAGGTGCCTCCGATGACGATAGCCAGGTGATACGGCGGGCAGGCTGCCGTGCCGAGGGTCTGGATCTTTTCGCGGAGGAAATTTTCAAGGTTGGCTTCCGTGAGCAGGGCCTTGGTCTGTTGGAAAAGGAACGTCTTGTTGGCCGAACCGCCGCCTTTGGTAACGAACAGGAAGTCGTAATGGTTGCCCGGCTTGGAATAGATGTCCACCTGGGCGGGCATGTTGGTGCCGGAGTTCTTTTCCTCGAGCATGGTGTAGGGTACTACCTGGGAATAGCGCAGGTTGCGTTCCTGGTAGGTGTCGTACGCGCCGTGGGAGAGCCATTCGGCATCGTCCACCCCGGTATAGACATCCTCGCCTTTCTTGGCCATGACGATGGCGGTACCGGTATCCTGGCAGGTGGGGAGTTTGCCTTGTGCGGCTACGACTTGGTTGCGCAGCATGGTGTAAGCGACGAACTTGTCATTGTCCGAGGCTTCGGGGTCGTCCAGGATGGAGGCCAGTTTTTTCAGGTGCGCGGAGCGCAGGTAGAACGATACGTCGGCAAAGGCTTCACGTGCCAGCAGGCGAAGTCCTTCGGGTTCTACTTTGAGGATCTTTCTTCCGTCGCATTCGACGACCGATACGTAATCTTTGGTCAGCAGGCGATACTCGGTGGTGTCTTCGCCCAGCGGCTTTGGTGTTTGATACTTGAATTCAGCCATTTGCTTGTTCAAATTGTTGTATATTCCTTAATCTTAAAAATCTCTTCGCATGCTCTCCCGGTTGGCTGTCCGCTTCGTACCTGCGGAAATTTGATCCAACGGGACATTCCGCGACCGCCACTCCAGCCCCTCTATCCACTCAGCCGTTCCTCTGTCGTCCCGGGTGCTTTTACACTTGCAAAGCTACTAAAAACTATCCACCCCTCCATCTTCCCGGTGCGATTTTTCGCTTTGCACAAGCTGCCGCACCGGGGAGAGAAAGGGGTGGATCTAAAGGAAAAGGATCAATCCAGGTAATCGATGTCCAGACCCCACGACCACTTGTCGTAGAACAGGTTGCCGTCGGAAGTCTCGACCTCGCCCGCCTGGAAATCGACCGTATCGCTGGCCGGATATTTCTTGGGCGGATAGAAACCGCACGAATAGTCGCTGTTGGCTACCATCCGGTAGGAGTCGATACCGCTGTCGAAGAACTGCGCACCGCCTTCGTTGGTCAAGGTCTGGTTGCGGCCGAAGGAAACGTCCACCGGCGTCCAACCGATGCCTTCGTAATATACCTCGGCCCAGTCGTGCATGTTCCAAGCCCCGGGGTGCATCATCAGACCGCTCTGCCAACGTGCAGGGATACCGGCCGCACGCGCCAGGTTGATCAGCAGCAGGGCCACCTGACCGCAATCGCCTTTTTTGTTGTCCAGCACATACTGGGGAATGTCTTCGATGATCGAATAGTTGAGTGCCGAAGCCCAGGGGTACTGTTTGACGTAATCGAAGATCTTGCGGAGTTTGAGGTACGGATGGGTCTCGTCGCCGACGATCTCGGCGGCCAACTTCCGCATCGACTCGCTCTGCAACAGATGCGGAGCGCGGACGGCGGTGTACTGTTTGTACACGGCCGAAGTGGTGTCGTACGGAGCGATCTCAACCCCTTCCAGAT
The DNA here is from genome assembly GCA_002314265.1 of Flavobacteriales bacterium UBA1820. Taxonomy (GTDB): domain Bacteria; phylum Bacteroidota; class Bacteroidia; order Flavobacteriales; family UBA1820; genus Merdimorpha. The sequence goes on along the minus strand of DCEW01000053.1, from coordinate 9,173 downwards.
CGAAATGCTGTCCCCAGCACGTGTACTGGTAATCCACGTAAAACTCGGTCGGTTTCCCGGCTTCGGCCACCCGCTCCATGTATGCGCTGTAATGTCCGTATTCCAGCGGGGAGACGGTTACCGAATCGGACGAACCCAAGAGTTGCACATCCGTCTGGCGTGCCACATCGGGACGCGGCATCGGGATCCATACCCGCAAGGTATCGCCCGCGGGAACCGCATCGGCCTTGACGGTAATGTGGTGGCGCACTTTCATCTTCTTGGGAGCCGCGATCTGACCGCTGGGTGCTGCCAGGATCTCCGGCAGGTTGGCATTGAGCACCGAATCCTGCGAACGGCCTCCATCGTCGCCCACCGAAGCGCGTGCGATCGCTTCCTTGTCCACGCGGAACACATTGGGAGCGGCATTGCGGAAAAAGAGCGTATCGCCGTCGATCACACGGTATTCGAGCGTACCGTCCTTGATCCAACCGTTGACCTTCACCAGGGCACTGTCGCCGTAGTAACGCTCCACGTAGGTGATCATTTCATCCTTCGTGCGACGGAAATCGCTGCGGAGCTTGTAAAGCGAATCCTTCTTCTGGATGTAGCCCAGCGCTTTCTGAAAGTCGTCGCCTGCACCGGCAATGAGCGAATCGAGCAATTTTTCCGCCTTAGTGTATTCGCCGGCGGCCAAGTTGTCACGCAGCTGCTCCTCTGGAGTTTTCGAGCCGCAAGCCGCTACCAGCAAAAGTGCTGCCGAAGCGGCTGCCGTAGTAAGAAAGTGTTTCTTCATTGTATTTTACGCTTTTTTGGGCACGGCTCCCACTCCGGGGAGGTCGGCCAAGGTTATTTTTCCGTTTACGATTTTCATACCGGTAAAGTTGTCGTTGCTTATCAGCAGGTTACCATCCAGGTCGGCCCAATCGATGGCCGGGGAAAGCTGGGCCGCTGCCGAAATGCCGCACGAGGTCTCACCGCTCATGCAGCCCAACATGATCTTCATGTCCAGCGCACGAGCCAGTTCGACCATCTTGTGGGCTTCGCGCATACCGGTGCACTTCATCAGTTTGATGTTGATGGCCGAGAAGACCCCGTGGAGTTTCTTGACATCGACCAAGCGCTGGCACGACTCGTCGGCCACGGTGGGCAGAGGACTGCGCTCGGTGATCCAAGCCATGTCGTCAAGGTTGTAGCGGCCGATGGGCTGCTCGACGAAGATAAAGCCGTTTTCCTTGCACCAGTAGATCATGTCCAGGGCATAGCTCTTGTCCTTCCAACCTTGGTTGGCATCCACGCACAAGGGTTTGGTCGGCTCGATCTCGCGGATGGTCTTGACCAGTTCCTTGTCCTCCTCGCCGCCGAGTTTGACCTTGATGATGCTGTACGGAGCGGCTTCGCGGGTTTTCTGGCGAACCACCTCCGGCGTGTCGATGCCGATGGTATAGGAGGTAGCCGGTGCCTTGGCTGCCGTATAGCCCCAGATGTCGCACCATTTTGCCCCCAGGAGTTTGCCCACCAAGTCGTGCAGGGCGATGTCGATGGAAGCCTTGGCTGCTGCATTGTACGCGGTGATATTATCGACATAGGTGAGGATGTCGTCCAACTCGAAAGGATTGGAGAACTGGGAGAGGTCCACCCGTTTGAGGAATTCGACCACCGAGGCCTGCGATTCGCCCAGGTAGGGAGGCGTTACGGCCTCGCCGTAGCCCACCACTCCGTCGTATTCTATCTGTACCTGCACCAATTCGGTAAAAGCCCGGGAAGAACCCGATACGGCAAACTGGTGGAGAAATTTGGTTTCGTAGGGTTTGAATGTGAGTTTCATCTTTTTGCTGCCGCCTTTTTGGATCGCCGGGGCTTTCGAACCGCCCACCACCGAAGCCAATACGGGATTGGCTGCTCCGGCCAGTATTCCGGCGCCGGTTACTATCGCTGCTTTTTTGAGAAAATCGCGTCTATTTTTGTCCATCTTTTTTCCTTTTTTTGTTGTTCGTAAAAATTCGTTATTGCTGTGCAAAATACGGATTGTTTTCATAAGAAGTGATGCCCAGTCCCTTGTCCTCGTTGCCAATGATACGCGAGGCATGTACCAGGATGTCCACATAGGACTGGGAATACTCGGGATGTTCGGGGTTGAAGCTGTTCACGTGCACGTCGCCCGCCTCGTGGATAAAGCGTCCATCGCCCACGTAGATACCCACGTGCCATACCCGCTTGGGGGTCCCATCGGCATTGCGGCTGCCGAAGAACACCAGATCGCCCGGCTGGAGCTTGTCATAGCCATGGGAAATATCGACGCTCTGCCCGGTGAGGTACTGCTGCGAGGCATCCCGAGCCAGAACGACCCCGTTGATCATGTAAACCGTTTTGGTAAACCCGCTGCAGTCCAGCATATCGGCCGAAGTACCGGCCCACAGATAAGGGGTTCCCATGAAGCGGTAGGCATTCTTCAAGACATTTCCAGCCGTGGGACGCGTCTCCTTGCGCCACTGGTCGAAATCGGTTACGTCTTTTTTGAGCACATAGCCTTTTCTCCCGTCCGGAAGTTCCACATGGGCATATTTTCCTTTGCTTCCCTTGTCGAGCAGCAGAGCCCCCACCACCACCGAGGCTATCCGCGCCGAAGAAGCATCCGGTTTTTCATAGATCCAACCCTCGTCCGAGAGGAAGATGAGTTTTTTATGCGAAAGATACTCGTTGAACTGCTGACGGGTCATCGGCTCTACGGAACTGGAGGACACCCACGAGACATAGTCTTCGGGGGTCTGCACCAGATACCAGCCCTCCTTTTTCAGAATGCGCACCGGCGTACCCATGAGCAATTGCGTGGCCTGCTCCGAAGCATACGAAGGCCCGTAACGCAGGGTCCCCACCGGGATGCGGATCACACCGTAAATCTTCCCGTCCAGCGCCTTCTTGTCGGGAAGCAAAGTGATCGCATCGATCGTTTCGATGCCCTGCTCCTTCAACATCCCGAGCAATTCTTCCTTGGCCTGGGGGACGGAAGTCTCTCCGGTGAGCACCGTCGGGCCGTTGGTCGGGACAGCCTTCACATCGAACACGCTCGTACGATCGTCGAGCGCCAACTTTTCCTTGACCGACTCTATCGCCTTGTCCGCATCCTGAGCGAAAGCCCCGGCGCAAACAAAGCACGAAACGAGTAGCAATAGTCTTTTCATCGCGTCATTCTATCGTTTTTTGGTTGAAAATTAAGGTTACCGAAACATCTTTGCCGAAAAATCCGGCATTCAGCAAATATAAGCACACATTTTGAACTGACCAACAATATCTGCCCACATTTTAATACCTATCTTTGCTTTTCGTTAGAAATACTTCAGAATCCCATCCCGATGAACCGTACGTTGTTTCTCTCGATTTTTTCCTTCGGCGGGCTTTTTTGCGCCGCCCAACAGCCCCCGGAAGTACCCCGCCAAGACTTTTCCGCCCCCATGGCACACAAACGGGTTCTGGCCGGCACCTTCGGCGAACTGCGCGACGGACATTTCCACTCGGGAGACGACTTCAAGACCCAGTTCATCGTCGGAAAGGAAATCCTGGCCCCTGCCGACGGCTCGGTAGTACGAGTGAGCGTGAGCCACGGAGGCTACGGCAAGGCGCTTTACCTGCGACATCCCAACGGCTACACCACCGTGTACGGCCACCTGAACGGTTTTGCCCCGAAGATCGACTCGGTCGTCCACGCCCGGCAATACGCCAAGCGCAGCTACGCCGTGAACATCGAAATCCCCGAAGGGGAAATCCCGGTCGAAAAGGGCGAACTCGTCGCCTGGTCGGGCAATACCGGCGGGTCGATGGGGCCGCACCTGCACTTCGAGGTGCGTCGCACGCGGGACAACCTGGCGATGAACCCGCTGCTCTTCGGCTTTTCGGTGGACGACCACCGGGCCCCGACCTTAAACGGGCTCTACCTCATGAACCTCGAAGGGTCGGACTCGCTGGAAACCCGCTCCGAACCGCGCCGCATCGTCTTTGAAAAAGGACGTGAACACGCCCGGGTGAAAGCCTCCGGCCGTGTAGCCTTCCTGGTGGACGCCTACGACACGATGGACGACGCCCCCAACCACAACGGCGTGTACGGCATCGACCTCTACGTGGACGGACAGAAGGCCTACGGCATGCGGATGGACGGGTTTTACTTTGAACACACAGGACTCATCGACCGGCACATCGCCTACGACTACTACATCCGCAACGGCGTCCGGCTGGTCAAGTGCTACGTCGAACCCTTCAACCGTCTGACCCTCTACGACACCCTTTGCACCGCTTCGCCCATTCTGGAGATGACCCCCGGCAGCCAGCACGAAGTGCGCATCGAGATCCGGGACCTGGCCGGGAACGTTACCCGCCGCTCGGTAACGGTCATGGGCAGCACCTCCCCGCAGGAATACCAGCCGCGCCATACGGCCACCCCAACGGACCATTCCTTTCTGGTGTATTTCGACGCGCAGCGGTACAACCGGATCCAGTACGGACAGTTTCGCGCCGACTTCCCCGCCGGGACTTTTTACAAGAGCCTGTATTTCGACTTCGAACCCATCGACTCGATGACCTTCCGCCTGCACAACCGCTCGGTCCCCCTGCAAAAACCCTTCACCGTACAGTTCGACATCCGCCACCTCCCGCCTCAATGGCAGCAAAAAGCAGTCGTGGCCCGGCCCTACCCCCGTCGGGACGGCTCGGTATCCTACGGATTCCTGGGCGGAAAAATTTCCGAAGGGCAGCTCACCCTGCGCACTTCTACCCCGGGCACCTTCACCGTGGCGCTCGACACCATTCCCCCGAGCATCGAGAAAGGCTCCTGGCGTTCGGGAGAAAAACTGCCCGAACGCTACCTGCGGATGTACATCCGCGACGGACAGACCGGGATCGCTTCCTTCGACGCATACGTAGACGGCCGATGGGTGCTGATGGAATACGAATACAAACGGCGCGAGCTGACCTTGGACACCCAACGGGAAAATATTGCGCCGGGACGCCACACGCTGCGGCTGGAAGTTACCGACGGGGTGGGCAACCGCTCGGTATTCGAGGACGTTTTCGTGCGGTAAGCCTCCCGGAGGCTCCGGGGGATTTCCCCTTCCCTCCCTGCCCGGAAATACCGGACAAAAGAGTATCTTTGCCCTTGTAACCAACCGACAAAACCTTTACTGGCCATGGCAGACGACAAGAAAGTCATTTTTTCCATGACGGGAGTGACCAAGACCTACTCCCGCACAGGCAAAACCGTCCTGAAAGACATATACCTCAGCTTTTTCTACGGAGCCAAGATCGGCATTCTGGGGCTCAACGGCGCCGGAAAGTCCACGCTGCTGCGCATCATCGCCGGTGTCGAAAAGGAATACCAGGGCGAAGTGGTCTTCGCTCCGGGCTACACCGTAGGCTACCTGCCGCAGGACCCGCAGCTCGACCCGGACAAAACGGTACTCGACATTGTCAAGGAAGGCGTGGCCGACACCGTGGCCATTCTGGACGAATACAACCGGATCAACGAGCAGTTCGGCCTGGAGGAAGTGTACTCCGACCCCGACAAGATGGACGCCCTGATGCGCCGCCAGGGAGAACTCCAGGACGAGATCGATGCCAAGAACGCCTGGGAACTCGATACCCGGCTCAACATCGCGATGGACGCCCTGCGCACTCCGCCCGGCGATACGCCCGTATCGACCCTTTCGGGCGGCGAACGCCGCCGCGTCGCCCTGTGCCGCCTGCTGCTCCAGGAGCCGGACGTGCTGCTGCTGGACGAGCCGACCAACCACCTGGATGCCGAGAGTATCCTCTGGCTCGAGGAACACCTGCGGCAGTACAAGGGTACGGTCATCGCCGTTACCCACGACCGCTACTTCCTGGACAACGTAGCCGAATGGATCCTGGAACTGGACCGGGGCGAGGGTATTCCCTGGAAGGGCAACTACTCCTCGTGGCTGGAGCAAAAGACCCAGCGCCTGGCCAAGGAAGAAAAACAGGCTTCCAAGCGCGCCAAGACCCTCCAGCGCGAATTGGACTGGGTGCGGCAAAGTCCCAAAGGACGTCAGGCGAAGTCCAAAGCCCGTCTCTCCTCCTACGAACGCCTGTTGAACGAAGACCAGAAGGAAAAGGAAGAAAAACTCGAGATCTACATCCCGAACGGCCCGCGTCTGGGGACCAACGTCATCGAAGCCCTGCACGTATCGAAGGCTTTCGGGGACAAACTGCTGTACGACGACCTGAATTTCCGCCTGCCGCAGAACGGCATCGTGGGCATCATCGGGCCGAACGGAGCGGGAAAAACGACCATCTTCCGCATGATCATGGGTGAGATACAGCCCGACAGCGGTACCTTCGAAGTGGGGGAAACGGTCAAGATAGGCTACGTCGACCAGACCCACGCCGGACTCGACCCGAAAAAGAGCATCTGGGAAAACTTCTCCGGCGGCCAGGAACTGATCCTGATGGGCGGGCGGCAAGTCAATTCGCGGGCGTACCTCTCGCGCTTCAACTTCTCCGGTACCGAACAGAACAAACTGGTGGGCGAGATGTCCGGCGGGGAGCGCAACCGCCTGCACCTGGCCATCACCCTGAAGGAAGAAGGCAACGTACTGCTGCTGGACGAGCCGACCAACGACCTGGACGTCAACACCCTCCGCGCCCTCGAAGAAGGGTTGGACAACTTCGCCGGATGTGCCGTGATCATCTCGCACGACCGCTGGTTCCTCGACCGGGTGTGCACGCACATCCTGGCTTTCGAAGGCAACTCGCAAGTGTACTTCTTCGAAGGCTCCTTCTCGGAATACGAGGAGAACAAGAAAAAGCGCTTGGGCGATACCACCCCTACCCGCATCCGCTACAAAAAACTGATCCGCGAGTAATCCCATGAAAAAAACACTCCTCTACTTCTTTCTTGCCATAAGCTTTCTGACGGGAGCCTGCAACTCTACCTCGAAAGAGGAAGAGGCCTTCCATGCCTGCATGCGACCGGCTTTTCACAGCCACATCTACCTTCCGGTAACCATATCCGACTCTATCCGCGGACAATTCGTTTTCGATACGGGAGCGACCGGTTTCTACTTGGACAGTTTGTTCTACGCCGAAAACTTTTCCTCCCAGGCCTATCCCCTCGGCAAAGCCCTGCTCCAAGGTGCCGGCGTCGAACAGAAGATAACCCCTCTGGTGGCAATCCCCCTGGCTTTTTCTATCGACACCCTCTCCGGGGAATATCAAAGTTCTATCACCCCGCTGATCGAGTTAAAAGAAATTCTCGGACGAAAGGCAGACGGCATCGTGGGCAAGGATTTCTTTGGCGCAGCAGCGGGAAAATACCTCGCGATCGACTACCTCCACGGGGGCTTTGCCGTAGCCTCCACCCTGCCCGACACGAGCGGATACCGCCGCATTGCCCTGGAACTTCACAACGGACAATTGTTCCTCCATACCCGCATTTCCATCTCCGGAAAACAGATTGAAGGTCCGTTCCTGTTGGATACGGGATGCGGAGGTTCGATCATTTTGACTCGATCCACAGCCCAGCAGTACGCCCTGGAACAACTTCCATGTGAAAAAGCCCGGTATCGCTTCTATCCGGGCGGAATAGGAGGCTATTCGGAACAAACCAATCTCTTGGCCCAAGAAGCGGTTCTCGATACCTTCCGTCTGAAAGACCTCTCCGTAGCGTATTCTTCCGACACAGCCGGAGCACTCTCCAGCAGGGATTACCTAGGTCTTATCGGCAACAAGATCCTGAACCGGTTCGATGTGATCCTCGACTTGAAGGACAATTACCTGTACCTGCGCCCCAATGCGTATTACGCACAACCGTATGAAAACTACGGCAGCGGTCTTCTGTGTACGGACCGTACGGACATCTGCGAAGGAGTGGTCATCACCGGATTGCGCGTCGAAAGCGCGGCCGAGGAAGCAGGAGTCTTGTTGGGCGATGTGCTGCTGGCCATCGACACGACACAGGTCAAGCACATATCCAAAGAACAAATCGAACACTTGCTCCAAGACACCACCCGCACATCAGTTGTACTTTCCCTCCAGCGCAACGGACAGTCCCTCAAACGGTCGATAAAGCCCGAAAGAGGGCTGTAAATCCGCCCGTCGAACAAATCGGCACATCGGTCGAAAGCCGGACGGCAGTCCGCGGAGCAAGCCGTACCTTTACCTCCGCCCCATCGGGGAAAAAGAAGACATCGAACCCAAATCTTTACTTATGTACCAGACGCTCACCGAATTTCTCTCCCAGTTTTCCGCGCCGGTACAGGCGCTCTTCGCTACGCTCTTTACCTGGGGCATGACCGCTCTGGGAGCCACTCTGGTGTTTTTCTTCCGCGAAGTCAAACGCCGCACGATGGACATCATGCTCGGATTTGCCGGCGGAGTGATGTTGGCCGCCGCTTTCTTTTCGCTGCTCTCCCCGGCAGTGGAAATGTCGCGCCTGTTCAGCGCCTACGCATGGCTTCCCCCGGCAGTGGGATTCCTGGGGGGCGCCCTGTTCCTCTATGCGCTCGACCGGCTCACCCCGCACCTACACCCCAATATGACGGACAGTTCGCCGGACGGGGCGCCATCCTCGCTGCACCGCACCACGCTGCTCATCCTGGCCATCACCCTGCACAACATTCCCGAAGGCCTGGCCGTCGGGGTAGCTTTCGGCGCAGTGGGAGCCGGTATCGAAGGGGCAACCATCCCGGCAGCCATCGCCCTGGCCATCGGAATGGGCATCCAGAATTTTCCAGAAGGGACGGCCGTTTCCCTGCCGCTGCGCGCGCTGGGCATGCGGCGGAGGCGCAGCTTTTTCTTCGGACAGCTTTCCGCCGTGGTCGAACCGATCTCGGCCGTCATAGGAGCAGCGGCGGTGATGGTATTCCAACCGGCCCTGCCCTACATCCTGGCCTTTGCCGCCGGAGCGATGATCTACGTGGTGGTGGAGGAAGTGATCCCCGAAACCCAGCGGGACAAGTACGCCGATACGGCGGTGATGAGCCTGATCCTCGGCTTTGTTGTGATGATGATCCTCGATGTGGCCGGCTGACAAAACACTTGCCCCCCCTTTCTCCAATGAAACGCCCGTTTTCTCCCGACACCCCTCCCACGCGATACGACCGTGAGGATTTCCGGCGACAAGTCTACCAAGTGGTACGGGCGATCCCCCGGGGACGGGTCCTCTCCTACGGCGGGATCGCCCGCCTGAT
>DCEW01000104.1 GCA_002314265.1 Flavobacteriales bacterium UBA1820 | reverse complement strand
GCTCGCCTTTTGCTTGCCCGCGCGCCGAAGCCCCCCCCCTTGGCGCGATCAGTCGGTTTTCTTGTCGGCGTTGCGGTTGTACACCTTGACCCACACCTGCGTATTGTCCGTGGTATTGAGGATCTCTTCGTAAAATTTCATCGCCTCCGAGCGGGAACGGAACCCCTGGTAAGCGATCAGGTACAGCCCGTTCTGATACCCGGCATAGACCGCCGGGTAACCTTCTTGGCGGAGTTCGAGCAAAGCCTTCTCGGCATTTTCCCGCACGGATACCGACGTGGCGATCACGTAAAAAGGCAGATCGGCCAGGTAGGTCGTATCCAGCGCATCGCCCGCAGGGACGGCCGGGGTGAGGCCCGTCGTGGGCAAAGTATCGTTTTGTGCCGTACTGTCCACCGCGAGGGAATCCTCCGCCGGGAGAACCGGTTGTGCCGTGGGGATCGCATCTCCCTTGGTATCTTTCCAGAAGTAGAGGTTGGCTCCGCCTCGGCATACGAAGAAGAACAAGCCCGCCAGCACCGCCAGCACGACCACCGCCCCGATGACGATCCGCACCGGCTTGCTGCGCAGGGGGTTGAAACCGGGACGATCTTCGTCCTCGTCCTCTTCGTTTTCTCGCAACTCGTTTTCCGGCTCGTCTGCAGGGGTGTTTTCGCCGGTCCCTTCTCCTTCGTTTCCGGCGGCTTCGTCGGGAGCCGATTCGACTTTTTCCGGTTCTTTTTCCTGCTCGGCCACATCCGGCGCGTCTTGGGACGATGCATTTTCCTCCAGGGTCGGTTCAGGGAGCGGCGAAGTCTCTTCTACCGCGGGTGTTTGCTCCTGCGGAACTTCCGCCGGAGCGGGAGACTGTTCCATCAGGACGCTGACGATGCTGTCTATCGCACGCTCGGCCTGCGGATCGGAAGCCTTTTTTGCTTTGTCGGCCGCGGAGGTGATCAGTCGGCGCAGGTGCTCCGGATCGTCGGCCCGGTATTTGTCGATGGTGGCTTTTTCCACGGCCTCCATCAGCACGGCGTTGATCATTCCCCCGATGGCGCGGTTTTCTACGTGGTTGTCCTCGATGCCGGCCGAAGTAGCGGCATCGACCACCATCTGGAAGGCTTTCTTGACCGTCTCGATCCCTTCTTTTTTCGATGATGGCTCCTGTGGCGGGTTTTCGGTGTCGGGCTCTTGCGGGGCCGGGGTGATCTGCAGGCGGGAATGTGCGTAGGTTTTTTCGTCCGGAATGTCGGCAGCGGCTTCTCCTGCAGGTGTTTCTTGCGGGATGCAGGTCGAAGAGAGTCCGTATTGTTTTCGGTTGAAGTCCTTGTCGCCGAACTGCGTGAAGCAAAGTCCCCCTTGGCCGTCCGGGCGGATGGAGCCCACCCCTTCGATGTCCACCGGGTCGCCTTTTTCGAGGGTGGAGAGGTAAAAATCGACCGCGTGGGCGATCTCGTTCATGGCCTCGGCGTATGAGATCTCGCGCATGTTGGCGATGTACATGGCCAGTACGCCGTCGTTTACCTTCAGGTTGGGGTGAAAGGCGAACTTTTTCTTGCGCGGGGAGTATTTGCCTTCTTTTCCGGCGGAATCCTGGGGCTGGTCGGTGGCGATGAATCCGCCGAAACCGGGGATGATCACGCATTGATACAGGTAGAGGGCGTTTTCTATGTACTTGTCTATCAGCATGGCGATGTCGTTTTTAGAACTTGGCAGTATCCTTGCGGCCGTCTTTTTCGGACGCCTTTACCGATAATTGTCTGGGTAAAGGTAACGAAATTAATGAAATACGGATGCACTTTTGCCGAAAAAACATGGGGGAAGCTCACGTTCGGGCCTGGGGCGACAAGGCATAATACTTCCCCGGCAGGGTGTTGATCAGCCCGGCGAGTTCCATCTCCAGCAGCAGTACGGTAAGGTTCTGCACCGGCATCTCCAGCGCGGTGCAAAGTTCGTCCAGGTGCATCTTTTCCACCCCGGAGAGCATCCGGGCTACTTTTTTCCCTTCCTCCGTCAGCCCCTCCCACTGCGGGGCAGCTCCGTTTCGGTTCGGCGCCGGGGGCGCGGCAGTTGCCGGGCTTTCCGACAGGAACATTTCGCTTTGTCGGCCCGGCTGCGCTTTCGGCCGTCGGTCCGAGAGGCCCAATTCCTCGATGAGCGTTTGGGGGTCGTCCAGGATCATGGCCTTGTTGCGGCGGATGAGGGTGTTGCACCCCTGGGAGCACGGGTCGTTTGCGCGGCCCGGTACGGCGAAAACCTCGCGGTTGTATCCCCCCGCCAGTTCGGCGGTGATCAGTGCCCCGCCTTTGGCCTTGGCCTCGATGACCACCGTTGCGCGGGCAATGCCCGCCACGATGCGGTTGCGCGCCGGGAAAAGCCCCGGCAGAGCCTCCTGGAGGTGCAGGTATTCGGTCAGGATGCCGCACCCGGGCGTATGGCACATTTGGCGGGCTGTATTGCGGTTCTGGGCCGGGTACATCGGGGTGCCCAGTCCTTGTCCCAGCACGCCGAGGGTCGGAAGGCCGTATTTCAAGGCTGCACGGTGCGCCTGGACATCCACTCCGTAGGCCAGCCCGCTGACGATCGCCGGGCGGTACGGGGCGAGTGCCTGGACGATCCGGTCGGTCATCGCAGCTCCGTAGGGGGTCATGGCGCGCGTACCGACGATGGCAAGGGCAAAGGGAAGCCCCGTAAAGTCGAACGCCCCCTTGGCCAGCAGCATCACCGGTGCATCCGGGCATTCGCGCAGCAGGGGCGGGTAGTCCTGTTCCCAAAAGCCGATGGCGCGTATGTCGTTGCGCTGGACGAAATCCATCTCCTGGCGGATCGCGTCGTCCAGGCGGCGTTCCAGCAAGGCGCGGGCTACCGCCGGTTTTATCCCCCAGCCGGTGAGCGTTTCGGCGGAAAGGGCAAAGACCTCTTCCGGTCGGCCGACTTGTTGCACCAACCGCCCGGCATCCCGTCGGGAGAGGCCTTTGGTGCGGTAGAGCACCAGGATGTCTTCCAGTTGTTCGGCTTTCATCGCATCATTTGTTTTCGTCCTGCGGCAAGCGGTAGAAGGTGATCACTCCTTCGGGGGAAAGGGCGGCGATGCCCAGACGGTGGTCGCGTCCGAAATCCTGCGCGGTAAAATCCTTTTCCGCCATCACGGGGAACCCCTGTATCGTTTTTCCGTCGGGATGGATGGCATAGACCTTCCCGTCGGCCAGACGGTAAACCAGCGCATCGACCGAGGGGACGTACACCACAGAGGAAAGCGGGGACTGCGGGGTCTTCACTTTGCGCATCGAGCCGGAGCGCAACTGGTAGCCGATCTCGTTGGTCGAGACTACCGTGGCCTGGGGTGTGGGCGCCTTCAGTTTTTTGGCGCGCGCTACCTTGTCGGCCGCCGTGACGTAGTTGCCCAGGCGGTCGATGACGTGGAATTTTTTCCCGGTCCAGAAAGCCATCTGGTATTTATGGTTGTCGTAGAGGTCGCACACCACGATGGGCGAGGTAATGGTCGCACCCAGTTTCTTTTTCCAGAACAGCGAGCCTTTGTCCGAGATCAGATACAACGTCCCCTCGGTGTCCTGGATCAGCACGTCGTAACGCCCGTTGCGGTGGTTGGGGAAGGCCAGGGGAGCGGTGGCAGCCGGGGCATCCAGCGCGAAGGACCATTCCTTGACCGCTTGGCGGGCGGCGGCATCGTCCCAGGCCATGCGGATGTTCAGGAAGGCTGTCCCCCCGGTGGCGCTCACTTGCAGGAAGTTGTAGCGCAGGTTTTCGAAGCGTTTGCCCTGGGCGCGGACGTACTTTTCGACGGCATCCAGTGCCTTGCCCTGCCGGCGTTTTTCCTGTGCGGTCCCAGCGACCTGCTCGCTCCACAGGTCGCCCCGTACCAGGGCCAGCAGTTGGGTCGAGGTGGCCAGTTGGGATTTTTGTTTTACATACCCTTCGATCGTCTGGAGGGTCGTCCCCAGGCGGATGTCGTCCAGAATCTTTTTCAAGGCTGCTTCCGAAGGCGAAAAAACCACCACGTCGCCCGCTACCGCCGCAAAGGCGGCGCCTTGGCGCGGAGCGGCATGGGTAACCAGGTCGTAGAGGATGTTTTTGCAGCCGATGGGTACGATGGCCGTATTTCTGTACTTTTCAGGCCGCACCGCTGCCGAATCGGCGATCGTTTCCAGGGCTTGTGCGGCCGCCTGCGCGTCGGTTGTCGCGATCAGCACGCTGGGGACGGGTTCGCCCACGGTCTGTACCACGGCCAGGCCGGTCCCGGCCCAGGGGAGGAAAAACCGCCAGGGTTCCCCCTCGGGCAACTGTCCGTAGGTACGGGCGGCCTGGTTGTACAGGTGAAACTGCGAGGAGGCTTTCAGGTAGAGGATGTAGTCCGTAAAATATTTTTCCCAGTCGGCGATACCCAGGTAGAGATACCGGTAGGTATCGGAAGGGAAGCGGTTGTCCAGCGTGAGGTCCTTGACCTTTTGTCCGGCCAGTACCGAAGCGAGCGAGGCCGTCGAATCGTCTGTGCAGAAGATGCCCTCGGCGCGCAGGGAGGTGCTGTCGGTGCGCAGTTCGACCGCTGCCCAAGGGGAAAGTTCGCCCAGCAGGTGGGTTTCGACCCCCAAGAATGACTTTGCATAGCGGCTTATCTCGGGCAGGCGCAGGGCGACCGAGGCTTTTTTTCCGCCCAGCAGCACGGGGAAGGAGCGTGCAAAGGAGCGGTCGTCCGACAGGCAGACTCCGTCGGAGGCTCCTTGCAGGATGGACTGTTCCAGGTACAGGCGGTTGTCGGAGAGGATCAGTGCATCGCCCCGGGTGTAGTAGCAGTATTCGCCCGAGGGGGTTTTCAGGGTGGTTATCTCCGTTTTTTCGTACGACTGGACTTGCGTGAGGGTGTCTGCGCCGAAAGCGGTGGTCAAGGTGCGTCCGCCCGCATCGCACACCAGCAGCAGGGAGATGTCCCGCGCTCCCACTTTCGAGGCGGCGATGGTCACCGGTCGGTCTGCTTTTTCCCGGCCGCAGATGCGGGCGAGCAGTTGCAGGCTCTCGTCCAGCCGGCGGGTGAGGTCGAGCGAATCGAAGACTTCGCGGCACGGGTTGCCTTCCAGGGTCTGCCCCAAGGCCGAGGGATCGTCCACCCGGATCACCGCCATCGATCCTACGGGGATGGCTTCCAAGGATATTTCCGGGGAGGAGGCTGCCGGATCCGTACAAGAGAAAACACTAGCCGTCATCGCCGCGCACAAGCCGATGCCCGCGCCTTTGAGCAGGCGAAAAAACCACTTGTCTTTCATGCCGTTCATATCGTTTTTTCCGGTCGTGGGGAAGGGATTCATTCCCCTACCGGGGTTTCTTTCCCACAAAGGTAAACAAACCTCGGCCGGGATACAAACGGAAGCAGGGCAGGGTCAGTCGTTTTCGTACGATTCGCGGAACAGGAACCGGTCGACCGACAGGCGTCCCGGCCCCAGAGCGAGGATGAGCAGGTAAAAGCCCAGGTACAGCACCGCCAGTTCTTTCTGGGCAAAGCCTTGTCCTGCGTGCACCACGAAAGCGGCGATGCACATGTTGAACACCAGCGGGAGCACGGCCAGTCGCGTAAGGGCTCCGGCGATCACCAGCAGCGAGCAAAGCCCTTCGGCCAGCAGGGTGAGCAGCAGCGAGAGCTGGCTTCCGATGCCCAGCGGATCGGGAAAAGTGAGCGACAGGGTCGGGTAGTTGGCGATCTTCGGGAAGGCATGCGTCAGCATGAGGATCCCGACAAACAGGCGCAGGAAGAGTGCTACCCAGCCATAGGCTTTGGGGGGAAGCGGAGCGCCGATAAACAGGAATTTTTTCATGGCAAAGAGTTTTTACGGGTGGGTAAAGATAGATAAGAATATATTCCAGTTGATTTATTTAGACTGTTTCAGTAATGTACAGTTTTCATCTTTATAATCTTGTAGCTGGGAATTGTATATTAACAAATCCAGTCTTTTATGATTTAAGACCTCCAATGCAAAGGCAATTGAAATAGAATCTGTATCTATACAATATGTAGAATCGCATTGATAAAGCACTGTTTCATCTGTACTATTATAATCAGACCTGAGACTTCCTTCAGGTATTTCTCCATCAATCATAATTAATGACGGAGTAAAAGCCAGTTTAGAGTTTGTCTCTTTATTTGAAATAATGAAACCTACAATGATATTGGACTTTTGTTTGAGCGTAACTTTGTATATTTTATTTTCATAATTTTCATATGAAATACGTGATGAACAAGAACATGATAGAAGCACATTAAATAGCGCAATTAGAGATATAAAAATTTTCATAAGTAACTATTCAAAATTAACTTTATACATATGAGTAATTCACAAATAAGTTCGTGCCGACAGATGCAAGTGCCCTGTTTGTACAATAGAAAAGAGAGTCCTTAGTATTGTAATCAGCAGGTCTTATCCATTTGCCTTTCAATATACGCCATAGTGTCTCGGCAGGATTAAGTTCCGGAGAGTATGGTGGAAGATAGAAAAGGAATAATCCTCTATCCTCCCATATCTTTCTCATTTCCTTTACCTTCCGGTTCCTATGGACAGAAGCATTATCAAGTACAACCACCGTTTTCTTCTTTACCTCAAAAGAGAACCTGTCAAGATAATCCACAATCCTGTCTGCATTGATGGCTTCCTGTGTTGTAAAACCTTTCTATTGATTCCTTCTGGTAATCATGCCAAAGATATTAAGTCTTGCAGCTTTCTCGGATGGAATATAGACATTCTCATCTTTGAACAGCCATCCGTAAGATACATAACCATCGGTACATACATGACTTTCATCAGCATAATAAAGTTCTATTTTACCTTTGGAATCAAGGCTTTCAAGTTCTTGCAACTTCTCTTTCTTGTATGTGTAGAGTTGCGGTGAGGGTATACCCCTTGGGCGTTTTCTTATTCGCCTATATCTTGCACCAATGCTCCTAAAAAACGTTTGAAGGTAATGTCTCTGGCTTTTTTACCCGAAGCCTTTTCCCAGGCCTCTCGTGCTTTTGATACACTTTGGCGATCTTCCTCTATAGCCTTACGGGCTGCTTCTTCATCGGAACAATCCATTATAGGTTTACGACCTTGGCCAGGACGGGTTTCCAAGCCTTTGATACCATTTTCTTTATAACGTTTTATCCATTCGCATACTGTTGGTATTGTCACATCGAATATTTCAGCTATTTCTGAAGCTGATTTTCCTGATGACTTCAACAATATGGATTTACATCTGATACGATAGTTATGAGTAGGGCCATTGATAGCCTTTCTCTAGTTTGAGGCGATCAGCCTCACTTAATGAAAGCACTTTTATATGTTTCATGATTTACATTTTGCAATAACATGATACAATATTAATATTTTGTGCTGAATATAAAAATATTTTAGATCACTTACTTAAGTGAATAACCTTATTTCTCGGGGAAGGCCAGTCGCGTCTGATCGTCCAGCAGGCGGAAAGTGCGCCGGTGCAGGGGCGAGGGTCCCCAAGCGGCGATCGCGGCGCGGTGTGCGGGACTGGGGTAGCCTTTGTTCTTTTCCCAGCCGTACTGGGGGTATTGTTCGGCGAGCTGCTTCATCAGGCGGTCGCGCTCGGTTTTGGCCAGGATGGAAGCGGCGGCGATGCAGGCGTAGGTCGCGTCGCCTTTGACGATGCAGCGGTACGGGATCTCATCCCGGCTGCGGAAGCGGTTGCCATCCACCAGCAGCAGGTCGGGGCGGGGGGAAAGCTGGGCGACGCTTTGTTGCATCGCTTCCACCGCGGCCCAGAGGATGTTGATCTGGTCGATGCGCTCGGGCCACACGTGGGTAATGGCCCAGGAGACGGCTCGGCGCTCGATGTCCTGGCGCACAGTCTCCCGCTGCCGCTCGGAGAGTTGTTTCGAGTCGTTGAGCAGCGGATGGAAGTAGTCCGTCGGCAGGATGACAGCGGCGGCCGTTACCGGCCCGGCCAGACATCCTCGGCCGGCTTCGTCGGTGCCGGCTACCGTCAGGGCGGGATCGTCCCAGTGTTTTAACGGCATGTTCCTTGCGATAGTCTTTCTACAAATGTATGTATTTTCACGATACAGGTTGCGGTTTGTAGGGGCTTTAATGCTATTCTGCCAAATATAAGACTGTTTGACGGTCTCGGAAGGAGATATTGCCCCTTACTTTTTTGGGGGGAGATAATGTATCCCCTTCAAATTGGGAGAATAATATAAATCCCATATCCCGTTTCGAGGCTCCGACATGACAGTAGTACAACGATCAAGACAAAATCCTCCTGTATATCCAGGTATTACGGCTTTTACTCCATTGATTATGGGTGCATGGTCGGAATAAGCTTCCAAGACCAGATCATACCTTTTATGTCTCCGGATCTTGTTATAAAGAGTATATTTATCTTTATCAGCAGGTTTTTTGGATACTATTTTGAAAAGCGAATCGTTTCGGCTCGCATAGATAAAGTACCAGTTGTTCTTTTTTTTAATGCGTTCTATTCGATATGGCTGTATCTGGGATTTATTTTGTCCATGCAGATTTCCTGCATTCACCCCCAAAAACAGCAGGATCAAACAGAAGGCAATGGATTTTACATTTCCCATATGGATTTATGATTTACGAGTCCACAGAAGGGGGATTATTTTTAAACGCATTGCGGACAGACATCCCGATTGCTTTCTAAATGCTTGACGTCTTTGAACAAAGATAGAATGTCTATTGATAAATCCCGCGAAGAAAACTTCATTTCCCTTTTCCCGCTGCGCTTGGCTTTTGGTATGTTTTCACAATATACGGATGTGCCTGGGCAATCGCCCCGGGTGAAAACTTCGTTTTCCCCCTACGTTCGTTGCGTTTGCCTTTGCCTATTTTCGCTATATTTGTCTTTGGATTCATGGTCGTTTTTTTGCCGGGCGAGGTGTTTTCTCCCTGAAAACCACCTTTTCAAGGGGTGCAGAAGATCCCTTGGCGACAAGAAAACAGTAATCGTGTTGTGTTATGAAATTGGTAAAAAAGATCGCCGTCTTGCTGCTTGCCTTCGGGGGAATGTGCCCGGTGATGGCGCAGACGGAGGGCGTTTCCCGTATTCGGATCGTCGGTGCAGAGGCCGGAGATACTCTGATCCTGACGGAAATCGACCGGATCGGTGTGGTGGCCCAAGAGGACACTCTGGTAGTTTTACCGCAGCAGGTCGATACGTTTGCCTTGCCGATCGATCGGACAGGACGGCTCTTCGGTGTGTCTTTCCGTACGAAGGATGGGCGCCAGGGCGATGTGGCGGTATTTTCCGAAGAGGGGGTGGAATATACCATCGATCTCGAACCGCAAGCAGCCGCACTTCGTGCGGGGCTTTCCGGCGGATTGTACGATTCGTCCGAGATGCGTTCCATCGTGGCGCTGGAAGACTCCTTGAGCCGCTTGGGTAACCGGATACGGCTCTCGGGCGGACAGGAGGATACGTTGGTGTCGCTTTGGGAAAAGACGCGGCGCGAGTTGGTATATGCTCAGGAGCGTTTCATCGTGTACCATCCCGAGAATGGGTTTTCTGCGTATTTGGTGAGCGAATTGCTGCGCCGCATTCCCGAGGAGACCTCGCTGGAGCGTGTCCGCAGGTTGTACAACAGCCTCAACGGTGGGGCGCGCAATACTCATGCCGGCGAAGTGGCCAACGAAGAGATCTATGCTTCTCTCGCAGCCTCGGAAGGGGCCTCCGTCCCGCGGCTCACCTTTACTTCTCCGCAGGGCGAACCGGTCTCTCCCTCGCACTACCGGGGCAAGTGGGTGGCCTTGGACTTCTGGTCGCCGGATGAGCCTTCTTCCCGAAGGGACCTTCCGCAGTGGGAGCGCGCCTATGAGCAGTATCGGGACAAGGGGCTGGAAGTCATTTCCATTGCCGTGTGCCATCCCCAGACGTACCAGACGCATCAGGCAGAACCGCAGGACAGCCTTCCCTGGGCTCAGGCGTACGTGTCCCGGACGCTCGACGGCAGCCCGGATGTCGTTTCGCTCTTTGCCCTGTACTCTTTTCCGACGGCCATACTCATCGACCCCGAAGGAAAGATCGCCTTCCGAGGCCGACCTGCAGGGTTGTTTGCCAAGTTGGAGGAGGTTTTTGCCACCCCGCAGACCGAATAGAAACGCAAAATAACCTTAAACACATATCTACCCGATGAAACATTACGCAAAATGGTTCGCCATTGTTTTTCTCGTGTTGTGTTTTTTCTTTTCCTGCACGCAGGTACGTAAAAACACCATTACAGGCCATATCGAGGGACTGCAGGCCGGTGACAGGATCGTGCTGGCATCCTGGCATGCCTCCCAGGACCGCTGGGTGGCCGACGACTCGGTAACGGTCAAAAAACCCGGAGAGTTTACCTTGAAAACCTACGACAAGGACGAAGCCTTGCGCTTGTTCCTGGTTCCCCAAGGTGATACGGTCTCGGTGAGTGACAGCCAGAGGCCTTATCTGCAGCTTTTTGTCGAAGGTCTGGGAGAATATACTCTTACCGGCGAGGCTTCCGATTTCTCCTCCGCTAAAATATCGGGCGGAGTGTACGAATATCCCGAAGTGCGTCAGATCGATTCTCTGGGGATCCTGCAAGTAGGTCTGCGGCAGGAGTATGCGGCACTCGACCGGACGGATACAGCCGCCCTGGGACGTTTCTCTGCCCGCTGGCAGGCCGTGGCCGACAGCATCCTCGCGGCTCAGCAGGCCGTTGTCCGCCGTTATCCGGACCATCGTTTTGCCGCGTGGGTGTTGGCTGATCTGGGCTACTCGTACGATGCGGAGGAGATTGCCGTAATCGACAGCCTCTATCAAGGGCTTTCCGAACAGGCGCAAAAATGCCTTTATGGCCGCCAGGTAAGGAAACTGGTGGACAATGTACGCCATTCGGCCGTCGGAGCTACCGCTCCCGATTTTACCTTGACCACGCTCGAGGGCGATACGCTTCGTCTTTCGGATCTGCGTGGCAAGTGGACGGTCGTGGATTTCTGGGCTTCGTGGTGCAACCCGTGCCGCAAGTACAATCCCCATATGGTCGCACTCTATGAAAAGTACCACCCGGCAGGCCTCGAGGTGGTAGGAGTAGCCGTGTGGGACCAGCAGGACGACTGGCGCCGGGCTGTGGCCGAGGATGCGCTCCCCTGGGCCAATGTCAATGCGGGCGAGAAAGTCAAAGGCCAGGACAACGTAGGGGACACTTATGCCATCCGTTCCGTGCCCACGACTTTGCTCCTCGACCCCGAGGGAAAGATCGTCTATCGCGGGCATCCGGCCGAGATCGAGGCGGCTTTGCGGGAGGCTTTTCCGAAGGTGAAGTAAAGCGTCTGTTCAAAACCTCGTTGGGCGGGCAAG
>DCEW01000074.1 GCA_002314265.1 Flavobacteriales bacterium UBA1820 | reverse complement strand
CGCTTCGCTTGCCCGCCAAAAAAAACGCTTGCCCGCTACAAGCCTATCTCAAGCCGAAGCCCTGCGTCCCCAGCGGAAAACCTTCGCACGCACCCACGCAAAGAAACGCCCGAGCAGGTTCTTCCAGCGGGACAAACGCTCCCGGAACGGGATTCGCGCTTTAGGCGGAGCATCGCCCGCTTCCCGACGGCCTATCCCCATAAAGAGCGGCAGGAAGAAATAGATCCCCGCCAGCGACATGACCAGCCCCCCGATGGTTCCCATGGCCATCGGATACCAGAAGCCTTCCCGTGCACCGACCAAAAACGGCACAAACCCCAGCACGGTGGACAGCACGGTGAGCATGATGGAGGTTATCTTCGAGTTGAAGGCCTTCTTGTACGTGCCCATCTTGCTGCGGTGGCAGGACTTGGCTACGTTGTTGTAGTCGTTGATGATGTAAATGGAGGCATTGACCGTAATACCACTCAGCAGGATCATGGCCGCAAAGCACCCTTCGTCCACCCGCACCTCGAACAGATAATACGTCAGGAACAACCCGATGAGGGATATCGGAATCCCCATGATCACGGCAAAAGGCTGACGGAGCGAATTGAACAGAATGGAACAAAGGAAAAAGATGATCACCGCGATGATCCCCAGCACGAAATACAACTCTCCGGAGGAGCTTCCCCACCCCCAGCGGCGGTCGGTATCGATGGAATAACCCACAGGGATCGTCTCTTCGAACTCCTTCTTGAAGTTCTTGAGCACCTTTTCCGCCGAGACGGACGAACCGATGTAGTCGTACTGAAGCACCAGGGTGTACTGCTGATTGGACTTGCGCACCTCCTGCGGAGCCTGGGTCTTGACCACATCGCCGAACTGCGCCAAACGATACTGGGTGGAGTCTTCCTGCTCCGCCGTATTGCGCACATTCCACACGTCGTAGGCATCCCGCTGACGCGAGCGGAGTTTTACCTGCTCCATGTACCCGTCGCCCTGAACCCGGGCTACGGACGGTTCGCCGAGGATGTCGTAAATGTTCGTATTGACCTGTCCGGGTGCAATACCCGAATTGGTCATTTGCTCACGGTCGTAGGAGAAAGTGTATTCGGTATAGTCCTGTTTCTGGTACGAATACTGGGAATTGATCGACACCTCGCGGATACGCTGGTTGGTGAGCAGGCGTTCTTTCATCGCCAGGGCGATGCCCCAGAGTTGGTCGTAGTTGTAACCCCGCACCGTGATGGAATTGTTCCCGGCCGACTCGTAGGTGCGGTTGGAGAAATAGTCGCCCACGCCCGAAACCGACCACTGCGCCCCTCCCAAGGCATTGGCTTTGGATTTGACCTCTTCATCCAACGAAAGGGGAAAGGAAGTCTTCAGTGCCTCCTTGGTAAAAAATACCCGGATGCTTGCACTGTTCTTATACACCGAGGTTTGGAACTGGCGGATCTCGGGAAACTCCGAAAGATAACTCTCCATCTCCATCACCACGGCATTCATCTGCTCGAGGGTCGTCCCGGTAGGCATGTAGCCCGACATGTACAGGACCGTCTCCTGCCGGTCGCTGCTGTAATACGTCCCGGTGGACACCTTGTCGGCAAACAGACGGAGCGTACCGCCCAAGGCCTTGTCCACGATGGGTTTTACCTTTTCCTTGTAGGTGGACGAACCCAGGGTCTTGTTGTAGGCCGTCGCCCAGAAGCCCTCGCCCTCGACCTTCTCGGGGAGCTTGAACACCGGAAGGCCGAAAGCCAGAATGAGCACGAGGATCGCCCAAGCCCGATGCCGGTAGATAAAACGGATCTGCCGCTCGAAGAAACGGTTGAGGTACACCACCGAACGCTTGCCCCGGAAGCGGGAACGGGTCCACCACCCGGGCAGAAAACGCGACACGGCGAATACGTTGCGCTTCTGGTCGTAGATCCCGAACTTGTCCATCAAGGCTGGCACCAGGAACAGCGCTACGAAGAGCGACACCGCCAGATTGATGATGATCACCATCGAAAAGTCCTCGAGGGTTACCTTCACGTCGTCCGGCAGGAAAAAGACCACCACAATGGCCGAGATGGTGGTCAGCGTAGCCGCCAGGATGGCCAGGAAGGCCTTGAAATTGTGCCGGTGTTTCAACTGGTCGGCCATCACGATCGTATTGTCGATGATCAGGCACAAGGAGATGGTGATCCCCGCCAGCGAAGTGATGTGTATCTCCACCCCGGCCAGATAATAGAAGATCGCCGAGATGGCCAGCGTGGAGACCATCGAAAAAAAGATCATCGCCAGGTAGCGAAAACTCCGGCTTACCATCAGCACGAAAAGCAGCAGGATAGCCACCGTGAGTCCACTGCGGAAATAGATCTTGTCCAGCTCGGCGCGGATATACTCGGTCGTATCGTTCGACAAGCTCACCTCGAACCCCGGAGGCATCGCCTCGGTAAGACGGTCCATCGTCTCCCGCACCTGTCGGCTCAGTTCCAGTTGGTTGGCACTCTTCTCGGCAAACAGGCGCATCGAAACGGTATTCAGTCCGTTGATGCGGTAATACGACGAAGGCTTTTGCTGCTGATGGCTCGCGCGCACCAGTTTGTCGAGGGTAATGATCGTCCCGTCCACCTTCTTGACCGGGATTTGCGAAAGGTTGTCCACATCGAACTCCCCTTGCGGCAGGATGGCCAGCCGCATCAGTGCCACGTTGCCCGACAGGTCGATCGTATGGGCCATCCCCAGGTAATTGGTCTGAACGTATTCGTTCACCGCCCCGGTAATGTCGGAGGTGGTGATGCCCAAGGCGCGGAGCTGTTCCAGGTCGTATTCCAGGATCCACTCCATGGGCGTAGCGCCGGAAATATCCACCTGACTGATCCCCTCGATGCGTGCCAACTCCAGCTGAAAGTTTTCCTCGGCATACTGCTGGATCTTGTAGGGCAGTTCCGGGGCATTGATCGTATAGACGATAAACGGCGTGCGGTCCGAACCGCTGGTTTCGGCGCTGCGCGCCGAAACGGACGGATAAGAAAGCCCCTCGGGGAGTTGCGGCCATACCTGCCGCACGGCGGTGGACACCTCGAAGCGGGCGATGTCCATATCGACCGACTTGTCGAACTCCAGGGAAATATAGCCGCTGCCCGAAGACGAAACCGACGAGATGTTTTTCACCCCCTGAATACGGGCCAGTACGGCTTCGAGTTTGGAGGTTACCTCGCTCTCGAGTACGACCCCCGAAGCATTGCGCAGGTTGTACGAAACCGTAATCTGGGGCAATACGCGCGACGAACTGAGCTTGACCGGCAGCAAGGGCACCAGAGCGATTCCCATGATCGACAGGGCCACGGCCAGGATGATGATGGTAAATGATGGAAAACGCTTGTTCATAGCACGGTCAAAGGGTAGAGGGATTCAAAGTCCGGGAGGCTTTCCCCGCGGGATCACCGCCGGGAAGTGAGCATCGAATACATGAGGTCGAAATTTTCGGAAAGGGACATCCCGTTCTCGAAGTCGAAGAGCGTCAGTTTCTTTATCTTGGCATAGCTGTTCCAGTAGTTTCGCAAGGCCGTGATGTAGTTGGTCTGCGCCGTATTCTGCCGGGAGAAGGCGGAGGTGAGGTCGGTTACGTTGGCCTTGCCGATGATAAAGCGCTCCATGGTGTTGCGATACACCTGCCGGGCCAGTTCGAGCGCCTCGAGGGAAGACTTGGCCAGATCGAGCTGGATGTTGAATTCGCTCACGGTCATGATCACGTCCTGCTCGAGCGAGATGCGATCCTGCTCGATGGAGACCATCTCCATGTCGTAGTTGCTCTTGGCGATATTGTACCGCCCTTTGGCAATGCCCCAATCGACAATGGGGATGCTCAAACCCACCGACACCTGATCCTGGCGCTGGAGGTTTCGGTACGCCGAACCGAGGGTTTCGGCCGCCTGGTTGAAGCCTACGCTGGCACGCAGGGTCGCCGAAAACCGGCTCTCCACCTTGGCTTTCTGCATGGCGGATTCCACTTCGAGTTCCCGGCGGCGGAATTCCATGATCTGAGGATTGTTGGTCGCGGCGTAGGAAAGCGCCTTTTCCGGATCGATAAAACTCTCGACCGGCAGATCGGGTATCTCCAGTTCGATGTCCACATCCTCGGGCAGATTCAGGTACGAAGTCAGGCTGAACTTGGCACGCTTGAGCTCCAGCCGGTAATTTTCCAGCGAATTGCGGGCATCGACCACATCGAGTTTGAGGGAAAGCAAGTCCGACTTGGAGATCGAGGCGATGTCGTACTTCTGTTGTCCGATGGCATACAGGGTATCGGCATTGGCCAGGTTGGCCTGCCCCATCTTGTAGTTTTCCTGGGCCATCACCAAGGCAAAGAACAAGTCGGTCACCTGCTGGGCGATGTCCTCCATGTTGTAGAGCAAGGTACGTTTGGCCGCTTCGTATTTGATCGGTTCGATGCGCTTGTCCCACCGGTACTGGTTGTAACCGAACAGTGGCTGGTAGTACCCGATGCGGAACGGGGTGGCGGAAAACTGCTGCTGGTCCGCGTCGCCATAGTTTCTGTAAAAGGCCAGGTCGCTCTCGATGTAAAACGTACCGCCCAGCGGCCCGACGTTCTGCTGGATGCTCAACCCGAGGGAAGAAGAAATGTTCTGCTGCGGACGGTATTCGTCGGTATTGGTATCCGAATTGTAACGCAGCACGAAATTCTGGTTGTAACTGATCGGGGTCGAAGTCAGGTTGAGCTGCGGCAAGTTTTGCGCCTTGTAGGTGCGGTACTGCCAATAGGAGGACAGATACGAATGCCGCGCCCGGAACGAGGCCAAGGAACTATCCGTAGCCAGCGAGATGGCCTGCCGAAGGGTAAGTTGACGGGGAGCTTCGGAGGACTCCTGCTGAGCCTCCACCGGGAGCGAACCAATAGCCAGCAGAAGGACGATTCCTATCCGGGAGACGGAAAAACGATGCTTTCTCATAAGTCCGTTGCTTTTTCGATGCTTTTACCAGAAATGAGGGCCGCCTCCGCTTCCTTTTCCTTGCGGTCGCCCTTGCTGTAAATGAACCAGTAGATCAACGGAATGACATACAGGCTGATGGGCGTTCCCACCAACATGCCGCCGATGATGGAAAGGGACAAAGGCGCCTGGAGCTCGCTACCCATATCCCGACTGAACAACAGCGGCACCATGGCCAGGATGGTCGTCAGGCTGGTCATGACGATGGCTCGCAAACGCCGGTGCCCGGCCACGTGGATGGCCTGGAGGATGGGCATCCCCCCTTTACGCAACTGGTTGATGATATCGATCTTGAGGATCGAGTCGTTGATCACGATACCGCAAGCCACCACCATGCCGATGACCGACATTACGTTGATCGAATTGCCGCACGCCCACAGCATGAGCAGCGCAGCGGCGATATCGATCGGGATCTCGAGCAGGACGATCAGCGGCTGGGCCAGCGACTCGAACTGCGCCGCCAGGATAAAGTACAACAGCAGCAGCGAGATCCCCAGCACGATCGCCATCTCGAGAAACAGATCCCGGTTGGTAAACACGCTGCCCGTAAAATCGGCATCGTACTGGCCGCTCTGCAGGGTCTGTTCCCGGATCTGCGCCACCAGTCGGTCGGGATGTTCCACCCCGGTGTAGTTCACCGGGACGTACTCGCCGTTCTTTCCGGCATGGATCGTCTTGAAGTCCACCCCTTGGGTTACGCGGATAAAACTGGACAGAGGCACCTGCACCGGCAACCCTCCGTCCTGGGCCGAACCGGGGATCGACACCATCGTGCGCGAGAAAACCTCCTCGAGGTCCCTCTCCCGGCTGGAAATGACG
The DNA here is from genome assembly GCA_002314265.1 of Flavobacteriales bacterium UBA1820. Lineage (GTDB taxonomy): Bacteria > Bacteroidota > Bacteroidia > Flavobacteriales > UBA1820 > Merdimorpha. The sequence continues at coordinate 24,074 of DCEW01000074.1, read as the reverse complement.
ATGGGCAGGTACTGTTGGTTCGAACGCAGGGTGGAAACGGTATTTTCCCCGAAAAGGGTGCTGAGCGTCCCGGCGATCTGGTCGAACGACACCCCGTAGAGGATCAGTGCACGCGAATCCACCGTTACGTTGATCTGGTTGGACAGGGGCAGCTGCGCCTTCCCGCCCGTACGCAGAGCCAGCGTGTCGATAAAGGCCAGCAGCGAATCCACATGGGGTTCCATTTCATTTTCCCGACGGAGGATCTGCGCGGTAAATTCGGCCTCTGAAGTATCGAATACCTTCTCGAACACGTTTTCCGGCGGAGAAACGCTCACTTTGGCTTTCGGGTATTTCCGCTCGATGTAGTCCACCACGCGGCCGGTAACCGCCTCGATGGCTTTCGTATCGAAACTCTTGAGATAGATGCTCGTCTCGGAGGCCATCAACTGCCCGTCGCCCTGCAGGAGGAACTGCTGTTCGCCCACCAAAGCCGAACTCTGCAATACCGAGTCGCTCTGCACCGCCGCCAACAGGTCGAGGGTGCGGGCCCGGTTTTCATCCACATGGATGTTCTCGTTCCATTCGACCGTTACGATGTTCTCGCTGTGGTCCAGGTACGGCATCTTGCGCTTTTCGATCACCTGGAACAAAAAGAAGATCAGCGGGAATACCAGCAGCAACGACGGGGTGATCCACCGCCGGTTGGAGAAAATCCAGACGAAGCCCTTGTCGTACCAGCGGAACAGGAAGTCGAGATTGACCCGGTCGAAAAAGCGTTTGACTATACCGGGAGTGCGGATGGATGCAATCTTTTTGCTCCCGTAGATGATCCGGTAAGCCACCGGCAGGAAGAAAATACCCACGATGTACGAAGCGGCCAGACCCAGACTGACCGAAACGGCCTGGTCGTAAAACAACGCGCCGGCTATGCCGCTGACAAAGACCAAGGGCACAAATACCGCAATGGTCGTCAGGATCGAGGACAAGAGCGGCGTGATGATCTCGTTGGTACCCCGGATGCAGGCCTGGTCGAGCAGTCCGTCCTTTTCCCGGTACTGGGAGATATTGTCCGTAACGATGATCGAACTGTCTATCATCATACCCAAGGCCAGGATGAGCCCCGAGAGGGAAATGATGTTGAGCGAAAGCCCGCACAGGTAGTAAAACAACATGCTGATCACCAGCGCTACGACCAACCCCAGGGAGATGATCAGCGGGGTGCGCACATCCTTGAAGAACAGGACGGAAATGATGCAGATCAAGAGCAAGCCCTGCCAGAGGTTGCTTTGGAGGTTGCTCAGGGTAAAATCCAGCAGTTCCGTCTGGTTTTGCGACACGTCGAACGAGATGGTCGGGTATTGCTTTTCGAGCCGAGAGATGGCTTGGTTGACGGACTTCTTCAAACCCTCCATGCTGGCGTCGGACTGCTTGATCACCGAAAAGACGATGGAACGCTTGCCGTTGAAATACGAATAGCCTACCACCTTTTCCGGAGAAATGACCACCTGCGCCACGTCGGAGAGGCGGTACATCCGGCCGTTTTTCTCGAAATAGATATTCTCGACATCCTCCCGGGTACGCAACACCGAGGAAAACTTGACGTTGTACTCGTAATACCCGTCCTGGATGGTCATCGGGCTGGGTTCGGCGTTGTTGCGGACGAGGATTTGCTCCAGTTCGTCGATCGTGAGCCCGATCGAGGTCATGCGGGATTCGTCCGGTATGACCGACAACTGGCGGGATTCGGTACCGGTAACGTCCACCATCGCCACTTCGGGCAACTGCTCCAGGCGGCGTTTGATCACGTTGGTGGCAAAATCCGACAGTTCGAGGAATTTCTCGCTGTCCGTATCCTCAAAGGGAAGGTCTTCCTTGAGCGTGAGGTTGAGATTGAACACCGGCAGGTCGGTGGCCGAAGCCTTGATCACGCGGGGACGCTCCAGGTCCTTGGGCAGGGAATTCATCGCCGCGTCGATCTTCTCGTTCACCTCGATGAACGTGTAGTCGGTATCGGTGCCGTAGCCGAAGCGCATCCGGATCACCGCCTGTCCGTCGCGGGTGCGGCTTTCGATGCTGCTCAAGTGGGCCACCTGCAAGAGTTGGGAACGGATGCGGCGCACGACGTTGTTTTCGAGCTGGCGCGCCGAAGTGCTGGGCGAAGATATCTGCACGGTGATCTCCGGGATGGAGATGTCGGGCAGGAGCGATACCGGCAGGGTAAAATACGTGATCACCCCGAGTATCACGGCCGCCAGGAACGACATCATCACCGCCACCGGCTTGTGGATGAGAAACTTTATCACGCTTTTGTTGGATTTTTCGGTTCAACGGATCCCTGAAAGCACCCTCGGGACGAGCGTGCGGACGGTCATTCGATCACGCGGTCTATCTTGACCGGGACATCGTGCGCCAGGTTCATGTTGCCGCTCACGATGACCGTATCGCCCTCGTGAAGGCCGTCCTCGACCACCATCTGGCGGCTGTTTTCCTCGCCGGCCTCGATGTAGTTCCAGTACGACCGCCCTTTTTTATATGTGAAGATCACGCTGCGCCCACCCGAACGCAATACCATGGACGTCTTGGGCACGACCAGCTTGTCGGGCACCGGGTCTTCGATGGCCACCCGGACATTCATCCCGTCGTAAAGTTCGCCCCGGCTGTCGGGTACCGTGGCCGACACCTTGACCAGCCCCGTTTTGTCCACGATAGGGTTCACTTGGGTGATCCGGCCTTTGAACGTCTTGCTCATGTCGGCAAAAGGCGACACGGAGACCTCCCGACCTTTTTCGACCATCGGCAGTTCGCCTTCTAGGACGGAAAAATCGACGGACATCGCCCCGTCGCCCACGATGGTGCAGAAAGCCTCGGAGGTGGACGCCGTGTTGTGTACCTTGGAAAACAGGTTGGCCACCGTCCCGTCGAAAGGCGCATAGAGCGTAGCATCGCGGTAGGCGCGCAAAGCCAGTTGGTAGCTGCTCTCGGCCGTGTCGTAGCCGCTCTTGACCCGCAAGAGCTGCATCTCCTGCTGCGGTACGGAAGCCGTATCGCGGATGTTGTACCCCCGGCCGATCAACTCGTCCTGAAGGTCGAGGTAAGCCCTGTCCAGAGCCGACTTTTTGGCCAGAAGGTCGGCTTCCAACTTGTAGGTATCGATCCGGGCCAATTTCTGGCCTTTCTTCACCCGGTCGCCGTTGGAGACATAGATATCGGTAATGGGCTCGGCGGACGAGAAGCGCAGGTCGGCCTTGCGGGCGGCCACCACGTTGCCGTTGGCGATCAACTCCCGCAGAAAATCGCCCCGGTGCAACACCATCACATCGACCGTGGGGTCTTCGGATTTAAGCACCTGGGAGACATTCTGTTCCTTTTCATCTTTCTCTCCGCCGCAGGCAACCAGAAAAAGCAGAAGGGCAAAGCCCGGCAAAAACGAGTGCGCTTTCATGGTCAAAAATCGTATTTAGTGAGTTTCAGTCGTGATAATGGCAATAAATGTATAAAAAATTATCCGAAATGACGACTTCCCTCTGTTTTTAACATTGTATTTTCCTTCTCCCGCTATCACTCCCGCCATGACGACGAAGTTCCTTACAGGATCCGGACAGAACTCGCGCTATTTGTCAGTCTTTTATCCCAAACCGACCTGCCCGATCTGTCCCATCTCTCTACTGCATTAGACCACCGAAGCCGGGAAAAAGTTTCACTCCCCTTTCAAAATTTCCTCGGCCTTTGGCTTACCCTGCGGCCTCCCTGTCGAAAAAAAACGGAATGTTGCCGGGATGTCGCGAGCGGGAGAAGGGGAAAAGTCTTGTTTATTTCCTTTTTGATTATTATATTTGTAGGAGACCCTTCCTCCCCGCGCGGCAGAGGGACAGGCGAAAACGTAATATTTCCGAAAAGATGACCGAGATAACCCTTGTAAAGGCGGATGGAAGCCTCCTCCCCTTGAACAGCAAAGAACCCTTGCGGCAGGTCAAAAGTGCCGTGATGAAAGAAGAACGGATGGGCGAAGACACTCTGACCCTGGTGGTGGAGGCGACCTTGCCCATCGATTTCACCGTGGGTGATACCCTCCAAGCCTTGGGAAAGACCTACTACCTCAACACCTTGCCCGGAGTGCAACGCTCCGCGCGAAGGCATCTGACCTATACCGTGGTGCTGGAAAGTGCCAAATACGACCTCGCGAAAACGATCCTGGTCAATGAATTTGCCGGGGGAAAGGAGACGGTCAACGAAACGGAATTCAGCTACACCGGCGAGTTCGACCAGCTGATGGACTTGGCTGTAATCAACCTCAACCGCACCCAAGGGGCGGACAGTTGGCAATGGAGAAAGGTAGATACCGGCGCCGATCCGGATTTCGACCCGCAGTACCAGGAATGCAAAACGCTGACCTTCTCCTGCGAGAATGTCCTTTCAGCACTCAACACCATCTGCACCGAATGGGGAGTGGAATACCGCATCGAGACGGTGGACGGACGGCGGACCATCAGCGTGGGACAGATCGGCCGGCAAGTATACGAATACCGTTTCGCCTATGGGAAAGGCCGGGGGCTCTACTCCCTGACCCGCAGCAACGCAAGCGAATCCTCCGCTCCCACCCGGCTCTACGCCTACGGGTCGAGCCAAAACCTGGGAACGGCCTACCGCGAACGCAGGCGGCGGCTGGCACTGCCGCTGGAACACCCTTCGCCGCTGATCCGCGAAGGGCTCTACGTGCAGGACGACGCCCTGGTCGAACGTTTCGGCCTGATCGAAGGGGCGGTGATCTTCGACCAGGTGTACCCTTCCCGCGAAGGGACGGTCAGCTCTGTCGATCCGCAGGACGAACTGAAATTTACCGATCTGGAGATGTTCGACCTCAACGAAACGGACGAGCAGGGCGACTCCAAATACCTGCTGGGGACGTCTTCGCCGGTGGTGCACTTCAACACGGGCAATCTGGGAGGATACGAATTTTCCATTGCCGGGTACAATTCCACCACCAAGACCTTTACCCTGGTCCCGTTTACCGACGAGAACGAATACCGCTACCCGTCGGCCGACGACGCGGCTTTTCGCATCGCCCCCGGCGACCGCTACGTGCTGCTGGGCATTGCCCTGCCCGAGACGTACGTGGCTCAGGCCGAAGAGCGTCTAGCAGAAAAGGCCCTCGAGAAATACACCCGCCTCGCACAAGGACGGTATGCCTATTCGCTGGAGATCGACCCGTTTTTCATGAAAGAATACTTCCCCAACGCCCGGTTTGCGCCGGCTTTCTCGGCCGGGGACTACCTCTACATCGAGGATGCGGACCTGGTGGACGGCACGGACGCCACTACGGGCCAGGCAGGTACAGCGGCCGTGAAGATCTCCTCGGTGTCGATCGACCTGTACCAACCGTACCACTACACGGTGGAGTTGTCCGAGAGCGCTGCCGCATCGGTCATTACGCAGATCGTACGGAGCGAAAAAGAGATCGAAAAGATCGTCCAGATCAACGACCTGGCCGACCCGGCCCGGGCCCGGCGCAACCTGCGCACCACCGCCCAGCTGCTGGAGATGACCTTCGACACCGACGGGTATTTCCGCGACGGCCGTATCCGCCCCGAAACGATCGAAACCAAGATGATCGCCGTGGGCGCCCTCTCCCAGCAATTCCTGCTGGAGGGAGTCGTCTTTTCACCCAATTGGAATGCAGACCCCTCGCAGATCGCTTTCTCGCAAGGGGTACTGACCCACTTGGGACTGGATCGGGAACAGATACGGCGGTGGACGCTCTTGCCCGGGCAGGTAAACGGACTGGAGGACCAAACGGCCTATTACCTGTATGCGCGCTGTGAAAAGGACGGGGCCTCCGGAACCATCGTTTTGGACACACAGGCGCTGCGTTACGACCAGCAGGAAGGGTTCTACTATTTCTCCATCGGCATCCTTTCGCGTGTCGAGGAGGGTTTTCGCCGTATCTGCCTGACCTATGGATCGAGTACGATCAACGGGCGGGAGATCACCACGGGCCGGATCGCTTCGAGCGACGGGGCGACGTACTTCGACCTGGACCGCGGGCAGATCGGCGGGCGGATCGTCTTCTCGGACCACTCGAGCACCGAAGCCGGCGAGACGATCCTCGAAGGAGGAAAACTCAACACCCGCCTTATCGACACCGACCGCCTCGTCGCCCGCCACATCGAAGCCTCCGACGGCCACATCGCCGACTTCACCATCCAAGGGAAGGAAATCGTAGGCCGCGACGGAACGATCGTCCTGCAAAACGACCTTCTCACGTCCCTCTCCGCCTTGCTCTCGGGGGAAGAAGACACCTACTCCATCCCCATCGGCAGTGGAGCCACCGCCTCGGCAGAAAAAGCATCGGACGGGCAGAGCAACATCATCACGGTGGACACCATCACCGCCACGACCGACGTGCCGCTGTCCGACTACACTACCCACGCCGGCGTATTGCGTTTTGCGGTGGACTTCCAAGTGGACACCCTCCTTCCCGAAATGGGCATCCTCACCGGAGAATCGCCCACCGCCACGTGCGAAGTCTTACAGGTGGAAGCCTCGGGACAGGAAACGGTCATCGACCGCTTTTCCCTGCTGGCAGGGCGTAACAACCACCTTACCTTCATCAACTCCCCCGCCTCCTACCGCATCCGCACGAGCTACGGGGCTACGTTTACCGTAGATTGGTTGGAGCGTCCCGAAGGGGAAACGCAGTTCCCCATCCTCGAAGTATCGGCCAGCGTAGCCATCGTCGGATACGAAGGCGCGGACACCCTTTCCTATCAGGCCAACACCCCCTCCACCCGCATCGGCACGGACGGGCTGTTTTCCTTCTGGTCGCCCCGGCAATACCTGTACTTCTCCAAGGACGAAGGCTTCAGCCTGCGCAGCGGCATCACCCTCACCTCGCCCAACGGGGAATACTCCCTGACTATTAACGACCAAGGGATCAGCATCCAAGGCGAAGCCGGAACGGATGCCTCGAACAACACCGTATCCTTCTCGATGGCCGGTACCCGGGTGAATATCTCCACCGGGGAGAAACTGTCGGTCGCCTTCGGGAAGATCGCCCGGTGGCTTGCGGACTTGAAAACGGTAGCCTTCACCGGGAAGTACTCCGACTTGGACGGACGCCCCACCAGCCTCCCGGCCAACGGAGGAAACGCCGACACGGTGGACGGCAAGCACGCCTCGGACTTTCTCCCCACCAGTGCCAAGGGAGCCGCCTCGGGCGTAGCCTCGCTCGACGAGAACGGGCGCGTCCCCGCCGCACAGCTTCCCTCCTACGTGGACGACGTATTGGAATACACCACCGTGAGTGCCTTCCCTGCGCAAGGGGAAGCCGGGAAGATATACGTCGCCACCCAGACCAACCTCACCTACCGCTGGAGCGGCACGGGCTACGTGGAGATAAGCCCCTCGCTTGCCTTGGGCGGCACGTCTTCTACGGCCTTCCCCGGCGACCGGGGCGTAACGCTGGAAACGAAAGTGTCGAATATCCTCGACGGAGGCTTGAAGGTGGCAGCTGCATCTTCGGCAGACACCGCCTTGGAAGCCAACCACGCCACCACTGCCGACACCGCCACGCAAGCCACCAACGCGGACTACGCCAACTCCGCTACCAATGCTTCCTACGCCGTTCATGCGCAGGAGGCAGACAAGGCTACTTCCGACGGCGAGGGGAACAACATTTCCTCGACCTACCTCAAGCGCAGCGGAGGTCAGATGGAAGGGATGTTGAGTTTGAGGATGTATTCCGGCACCGATCCCGGAGGAGAATTGTCATTTTTCGGCAACAACGAGAAAGACAGCAACGGAGCATTGATTTACGGCATCACTTCTTTCGGATCATCCACTCCCGTATCCATTAGAGGGACTTGGATACAAAGTTATTTGGGGTTGCATTTTGTAGGAGCAGGTAAAACGCTTACCATCAATAGGGATGGTGTAGCAGCAGAAAAATTTATAGGTAATCTGCAAGGAAATGCAACTAATGACGGGGACGGGAATGAAATCGCCGATACCTACCTAAAGCGTATCGGCGGGGTAATGACCGGCACACTGGTACAGAAAAAAAGTAACTGCTCCATCCACACCGACGTAGCCTCCTACCGGATGCCGGACAACCATACCGGGTGGGTGCGGATAGACTTCGGATTGCTGGGAGCCGAACTGCTCGGGGTGATCGACCTGATCGTCTACGGCAAAGGCGGCATCTCCATCGACTTTTCCGGTTACACCTACGTCAGCTCATCCAACCCTACGGCAAACAACTGGTACGGTCCGAAATACGGCATTCGCGGGAGCCTCGACGCACCTATGCCCACCGTGCGCTTTGCCAAGGACAACACCACCGGGCGACGTTACATCATGATCGGAGGCGATGGCTTTGCTTGGGGGCCTTATGGCTTTATCTCCCTTTCCAAGATAGTCCTCGGCTCGTTGGGTAATACCACCGGGGATTTGGACGTATCCATCGAGGCCGTATCGGGCAATTATGCCGACCTCGGACTTACCAATGCCTCGGTGTCGAACCCTTCGGTGAACGTCGAGGTGGAGCGCGCACGGAAGGATGGGAACGGAAAGGACATCCCCTCTACCTACGCCACGAAAGAGGAACTCCCGGACGTGTACGTGGACACCGTACCCACCAACCCCAAAGACGGGGACATCCTGATCACCACCACCGACTAAAAAACCGCCCGGAGCGGGGAGATTACCGGGCGGATGGAAAAAAATTAACAATAGCTACAAAAACATGAAAAGACTGAAACTACTACTACTTGTCGAAAATAGAAAGAACTCACTTAAAAACTACCTAAAAACTATGATGAAACATGAAAAGCTATAGCATAGTACCATAAGAAGGTAAATACATCACTTGTAACCGACCCAAATGTAAGCAATATAAATCGAAAAGTCAATCTCTCGGATAAAAACATGGCACGAGCAACCGACCTCAAAGTATTCGCCTCAGGCGCATCTCATAGCCTCATCGGGCAGCAGATGTACGCCGCCGGAGCCTATCGTACCCTCAAGGGAGGCACCGCCGTGTACCAGAACGGCCAGTGGTACGTCTATGATGAACCCCTCAACGCGCAGGTATCCCTCGCGGTAGCCTCCGCCTCGCAGATCGACTTCACCTTCCAGACCCTTCCCAGCGCACCGTTCCGCCCCGAAGGGCTGTACTTGATCAATAAAAACACCCTTGAGGTACGACTTCGCTTCTCGGGGCAGATGCGCTTTACCGACGACAGCCGGGACGCTTATCAGTACACCACCGATCCGCTCCCCTGCGACGGAGCGAAGCATTCCTTCTCGGATACCACTTCTTCAACCCCCGGGAAAGAACTCTACCAGGTGGACATCTATGACGTGGAAGTACTCTTTTCCTCCGAAGGGCTGGACGGCTGGGCGTACCGGCAGGGGGATGTGCCGGTGGAAACGACCCCGCGCCGTTTCACGGCCTATGCCGCTGTCAGCCCCCTTGGTTCAGGATATGCCTCGGCCACGCCGTCCGATCCTCTCTACGGGCAGGTGGTTACGTTCCTCGCTACGGACGGGAACGGGTACAAGTTCACCCGCTGGGCTTCGGGGCGCACCTCGCGTTCCTACGCCATCCAAGCCTTCGGCGATCTGTCCGATACGGCGGTGTTCGCCAGCCTGGAGAAGGTCATCGACTTCTCGCTCATCTTCTACATCGACGCTTCGTCCCAGGTGTGCATCGAGGCGCGAAGCCTGCAAAACAAGTCCGCAGAAGCCTTTGCCACGCTATCCCTCGACCTTACCTATCTGGACGGGACGGGGGCGGAGCATACCCTTACCGGCTACACCTTCGAGGTAGTGGTGGACGGGCAGGATCATCTTTTCGTCCTCGACCAGACCTCGGGCGCGGCGGAAATCCTTGCCCCGAGTGCGGAAGACGTGGAGGTAACGCCTCCGGGGGATTTTGTAACAGGCGAACTGGAGATCATGACGGATATGAACCAATACGCCATTGAGGTAAACTCCGCCGATCCCGCACAAGGCTCGGCTTCGGCTACGCCCGACCTCGTCCCGAGAAACGGCACGAGCCTCGTCAAGGCTACCCCCGCGAGCGGATACGTCTTCTCCCGTTGGGCGGTACATACTCCTGCGGAGGCCACCTTTACCCTCTCCGGCATCCGGGAACACTACACCGATACGGCCTACTTCACCCCGCGCACCTTTACTCTCAAAGCCCTTGTGGCTTCCGGGCAAGGGGCGATGGGTACGGCGAAGGTCTCCCCGACGAGCGTACAGACGGGCGGCTCGGCTACCTGGACGGCCACGCCGAACGCAGGGTACAAATTCGTGCGCTGGTCGTTCTCCGACGGTACGACTTCCGCACAGGCCAAGACGGTCAAGAGCGGCATTTCCCAAAACCTCACGGGTACGGCTTCCTTCTCCGTAGCTACCGTTATGGTGGATATGACCTATTCCATCGTCTTTGACCCCGAAAGCGGCTGCTACCGGGCGGATGTGGTGATGAACCCCAACCCTTCCGGGGCGGCGCAGTTCGCCTTCCAGTTCGAGCTTCACTTCTCCGACGGGGACTTCGAGGCTTTCGAGGGGACGCTCTCGGAAAGCGGGCGCATCGTATCGTCCATCCCTTACCGCGAGGACAAGCCACTGGATAGCGCATCGGCCAGTGTGCAGAGCCTTACCGCAGGGTATCTGGTGGGAAATGTTTCCGGAGGGGCTTCCTACAAGACGGAATCCGAATAGTTCACTTTAATAAAAACCTTAAAAACAAACAAAAAGATGGAAAACGAAACGGTAAAACACAAAGATGCGAAGATGCTGGGACTGATGGTTCTTCTCGTGGCTACGGTAGTGGCCGTAGGAGCGGGTTTCTCGGCACTGTTCCCCGGCGGTGGGGCTGGCGTGGACTGGTTCCATGGCGTGCCGGCGGTAGCTTGTGCGGGGTACTGCGCGTTCCTTGTGGCGCGGGCGATGATCCGGCTGCACAACAAGGATTGATTTACACCCCCCTTCCCTTTCTTTTACTGGCAAGGGAGGATAGAACCTTTCACAAAAGGAATGCAAATAAAACGCGCCCCACAGGATTGTGTGGCGCGCTGTTTTTCCTTTCCTCCCGGAGAACCTCCTCCAGGGGCATCGGGTGAAAGATTACTTTTCGATCTCCATGATCTTGTCGTCCTGCTGCAAGCTCTGGCCGACTTCGACAAAGATGCGTTTTACACGGCCGCTTACCGGGCTTTCGATGCTGTTTTCCATCTTCATGGCTTCCAGCACCATCACCTGCTGACCGCTGGTTACGCTGTCACCCACCTTGACATCAATGCTCAACACACGACCGGGCATCGGGCATTCAACCACCTCGCCGGTGATCTTCTCCTCGACTTTCTTCTCCTCGACCTTCTTTTCCTCGGCTTTCACCTCGGCTGCCGTCTCTTTCGGACGGGCTTCCCATTCGGCCTTGCGTACTTTGGTCAGGAAGTCTTTGGCTACCAGCGGGAAGAGTTCGAGCAGGAGCACTTCTTTTTCATTGGCAGCCAAGCGAACTCCGCCGTATTCCTCCAGCGTAGGATTGGGCTGCATCTGATATTTGGACGTGTCGTAGGGTTTTTCTTCGGGCGAACCAGTGATCTTGCGACGGAACTCGGGATCTACCGGCACGGGGGTCTTTCCGTACTCGCCTTTTACCAGCGCGACAAACTGGTTGGACGTATGCGTGTATTTCGGTTTTCCGGCACGCACATCCAAAGCGCAGTTCACAGCCTGAGCGCCGACGATCTGGCTGGTAGGCGTTACCAACGGAGGCAGACCGGCTGCCAGACGCACCTCGGGAATGAGTTTCATGGCATCTTCGAGGATGTCTTCGCTCTTGAGTGCCTTGAGCTGAGCTACCATGTTGGTGTACATACCGCCGGGGATTTCGGCTTCCTTGACCAGCAGGTTGGGAGCAGCAAAACCGAAATAAGCCTCGATCTTCTGGCAAACTTCGTTGAGTTTCTCAAAGTCTTTGGCATTTACGGCCGCTACCGCCTGGTCGATCATGGCATCGACTTCGGCCGGGACGTCGTTCACCGAGAACGGTTTGGGGAACTTCTTGACGGCATCGTAAGCCTCGAGTTCCTTGCGGATCTCGTAGAGACCTTCGTTGATCTTGGCTACAGCCTCCATGTTGATGTCTATCTCCACACCCATCTTTTTGGCGAAGACGTAGATCAACTCCACGGCCGGAGCGGCAGGACCGCCGGCAAAGTTCCAGATGTTGGTGTCCACGATGTCCACGCCGGCTGCAATGGCTGCTACTACCGACGACAAACCGTAACCCGGAGTGGAGTGCGTGTGGAAGTCCACCGGCACCGACAGGTTCTCCTTGAACAGTTTTACCAGTTCGTAAGCCCGGTGCGGAGGGATCAGGCCGCTCATGTCCTTGATGGTGATCATGTTGGCACCCAGAGCTTCCATCTGCTTGGCCTTGCCCAGGAAATATTCGTTGGTGAAGACCTTTTTCGGCGGTTTCGGTCCTCCGAAGAGCGCTTTGATCTTCTGGCCGAAGGTCTGCGGGGGATACTGCGGGTCGATGGTGTAGCAAACGGCGCAATCGGCGATACCGCCGTACTTGCGGACGTATTTCACCGTCGATTTTACGTTGTCCACGTCATTGAGCGCGTCGAAGATACGCATGATGCCCAGACCGGATTCGATGGCATTGCGGCAGAAACCTTCGATGATCTCGTCGGTGTACGGAGCATAACCGAACAGGTTGCGTCCACGCGAAAGAGCGGTGAGTTTGGACACATCGCCGATTTCTTTCTTGATGGATTCCAGACGGGTCCAGGGGTTTTCGCTCAAATAACGCATCACCGAGTCGGGAACGGCACCGCCCCAAACCTCCATGGCGTAAAATTTGGCGTCTTTGTAGTAGCCGATGACCCGATTGATCTGTTGCTGGCTCATTCGCGTAGCGAAAGCAGACTGCTGGCCGTCGCGCAGCGTCAGATCGCGGATAAGGAGTTTTCTTGCCATAATAGTTTTATTTTAAGCGTTTTAAGGTTTTCTTTTTCCGGCAACGGACATAAAAACAATCCGCCGCCCTGCAAATATATCAATAAACCGGGTTAGCTTCCACCAAAACAGGACATTATTTTTTCTTCCGAGGGAAAAATATCGTACCCTCATCCAAAGAAACGGCACGATGAGAAAAAACATTCCCTTGCCCGGAAATGCCGCCATGTCGTCAAAAAACGTTGTACAGCTCGAAAAGATTGTTATATTTGCAACCAATCTATCAACACTAACAACTACACGACTTATGAGAGGACAACCCAAAGGCCTTATCGCCGCCGCGTTGGCGAACATGGGCGAACGTTTCGGATTTTACACCATGATGGCGATCCTGACCCTTTTCCTGATGTCGAAATTCGGCATCGACGGGGAAAGCGCCGGAAAAATCTATTCTTTCTTCTATACATCGATCTATATTTTGGCCGTAGTGGGAGGTCTGATCGCCGACCGCACCCGCAACTACAAAGGCACCATCACCGCCGGTATCCTGATCATGACCTTGGGATATGTCATTCTGACCATACCCGCCATTACCTCGAAAGCCATCATCGTCAGTGCCCTGATGGTCATCGCATTCGGTAACGGGTTGTTCAAGGGCAACCTGCAGGCACTCGTAGGCCAGCTCTACGACAACGAGAAATACGGAAAACTGCGCGACACCGGCTTCCAGATCTTCTACATGTTCATCAACATCGGCGGCATGTTCGCCCCGATGGCAGCCGTGGGAGTACGCAACTGGTGGCTGCGCACACAAGGCTTCGCCTACAACTCCGACCTGTCCGCCCTGTGCCACCAGTTCAACAACGGAACGATGGCTCCCGAAGTGGTAGAAGGTCGTTTTTCCGAACTGGCCGCCCAGGTAAGCCTCAACGGTGCTCCCACCGACATGGCCGCCTTTGCCCAGAACTACCTCGAGGCATTCAACACCGGATTCCACTATGCATTCGGCGTGGCCATCCTCGCCATGCTCATCTCCCTGGTGATCTTCGTAACCAACCGCCGCAACCTGCCCGACCCGGCCACCAAAACCGTATCGAAGGAGGGCAAACCGTCCAAGGCCGAAATCCAACAGTCGGCCAAAGAGATCAAACAGCGCCTTTACGCCTTGTTTGCCGTATTTGCCATCGTGATCTTCTTCTGGTTCTCCTTCCACCAGAACGGACTGACCCTGACACTCTTCGCACAGGACTATACCCGACTTACTCTCTTCGGATTCCCCATTTCGGCCGAACTGTTCCAGTCGATGAACCCCTTCTGCGTGGTCTTCCTCACCCCGATCGTCATCTGGATATTCAGCGTACTGCGCAAAAAAGACCGCGAACCTTCCACGCCCAAGAAGATCGCCATCGGTATGGGCATCGCCGCCCTGGCCTACGTGATCATGGCCATCGGCTCGATCGGTCTGCCGACCTTCTCCGAAGTACAGGCTCAGGGAGGTCTCACCCCTGCCGAACGCGTAACACCCTGGCTGCTGCTGATCACCTACCTCATCCTGACGGTAGCCGAACTGTTCATCTCGCCGCTGGGTCTTTCGTTCGTCTCGAAAGTGGCGCCTCCCCAATATAAGGGGATGATGATGGGTGGCTGGTTCGGTGCTACGGCCATCGGCAATCTGCTCGTAGCCGTCGGCGGGTTCCTTTGGGGCGGAATTCCTCTGTGGGCCGTCTGGACGGTATTCATCGTCCTCTGTCTCCTCTCTGCGGTCTTTATGTTCTCGATGATGAAGAAACTCGAGAGCGTCACGACAGACGCATAGGACTCCGTGCGGTACACGCGATATATCCGTGAAAACGGCAGACCTTCGGGTCTGCTGTTTTTGTTGCAGGCGGTCGTCGCACTTCCTTGTGCGCGTGCGGGCGACGGTCTGGCTGTGCAGGGGAGGCGGTACAGGGTGGAACGGGCTGAGGATGTGCGGACTGACGTTCGTAACCGGCCGAAAATCTGAACAATCCCGGAAATCCGGTCTTTTTTGCTTTTTCGAGGAAGGCGGTGACGGTTCTGCGATTTTTTCTCTATATTTGTACATGGCGGGAATGAATCCCGACGGTTCCGGGCCGCGGCGGAGGGCGGCGGCCGGACGGCAACGGTTGAAAACAAATCCTCTTGTGCGATGAAATGGTGGCTCAAATGTATGCGTAACTACGTCAATTTCCGCGGGCGCGCCCGCCGGCGGGAGTTCTGGATGTTTACGCTGTTCAACACGCTCGTCTATCTGTTGCTTCTGGCGGTCGGTCTCGTCCTGCTCGGAGCGGTGATCTATAAGAGCGTTGCCGAAGGCGGGGATGCGGCGGAGCATGCGACGGCCTATACGTTGGCTGTCGCCGGGTTGCTCCTGCTCGTGTACGGCTGGATGCTCGCCACCTTCCTGCCCGGGTTGGCCGTGCGGGTGCGTCGGCTGCACGACATCGGGCTGAGCGGCAAATGGCTGCTGGGCTACTATGCGCTTTATTGGGTCTGCTTTTATTGGATGTCGACATCGTATATGCAATTTGCCGAGGACGGTGCTTTGGAAGGTCTGTCTGGACAGCAGTCGGCTGCGGCGATCTGGATCGTAGTGCGGCCGATGCTGCTGGCATTGGCGCTGTTGTCGGCGGCGGGTATCGCGGCGATGTGCATCGGTTCCGAGAAAGGGGAGAATCGGTATGGCGCCGATCCCACGGCGGAGATTCCGGCGGCGGACGCAGGGGATGCGGAGTGTGTTACGGATCGTTTAACTTAAAATCGATAGCTTATGAAATGGTGGTTGACTTGTATTAGGAAGTATGTGACTTTCGAGGGCCGTGCGCGCCGCAAGGAGTACTGGATGTTCACGTTGTTCAATGTGGTTTTCGTGGTCGTGACGATGCTGCTCGATATTCTGCTTTTCGGGGCGACTCCCGACAATCCGACGTCGCCGCGCTATCTGACGACGCTTTACGGGCTCTTCGTTTTTCTGCCGACATTGACAGTGGTGGTACGCCGTCTGCACGATATCGGTCGCAGCGGCTGGTGGCTGGCCGGCTACTACGGCGTGGCGTTCGTCTGTACGATCCTGATGATGATCGGCAGCGTGCTGATGCTGGGCGGAAAGGGCAGCGGAATGGCGTTGACGGGGGTCGGATTCGCAGTGCTGATGATCACTGCCGTCTGGATGATCGTCTGGATGTGTTTCGATTCGCAGGCGGGCGAGAACAAGTACGGCCCCAACCCCAAGCAGATCGCCGCTCCGGTCGAATCCGCGGCGCCTGCCGCCGCTGCCGAGCCGTCGGAGCCGGAGACTCCGAAAGCGGAGTAACCGGATTCCGTCGGCGGATTTGCGTCGTTCCCGCGCGGAACGACGCTCTTTTTTTCTACTTTTGCGGAGATGAATGTGAATGAAGAGTTGATCCGGTATGTCGAACGCGAGATTCTGCCTCGTTACGATGCGTTCGATCGGGCGCACCGGCGCGACCATGCGCTGACGGTGATCGCTGCGAGCCTGCGTTTGGCTCGATATTACGAGGTGAATCCCGATATGGTCTATGCCGTGGCGGCCTACCACGATACGGGGCTGCGGGAGGGGCGCGAGCGGCACCACGAGGCGTCGGCGCGCATCGTGCGCGGGGATCGGAACCTGCGGCGCTGGTTCACGGAGGCGGAGGTGGCGACGATCGCCGAGGCGGCGGAGGATCACCGCGCGTCGTCGGGACGTCCGCCCCGAACGATCTATGGCCGTATCGTGGCCGAAGCCGATCGGGTGATCGACTGTGAAACGACATTGCGGCGGACGGTGCAGTACGGGTTGGAACACGCTCCCGAACTCGATCGGGAGGGGCAGTTCGCCCGTTTTGCCGAACATCTGCGGACGAAGTACGGCGAAGGCGGGTATTTGCGTCTGTGGCTGCCCGAATCGGAAAACGCCTCCCGTCTGGACGAGTTGCGTGCCGTTATCCGCGACGACCGGCAGTTGCGTGTGCGGTTCGACGAACTCTACGACGACGAACTTCGCCGCGAGGCGTGACCACTGCCGTTTCCAGCCCCTCAGCCGTTGCCGGCGNNTTTCCGGCCATACCTGCCTGTCGGACAGGAGGTGCCGGATGTCTCGCCTGCGGTTCGCCGTGCGTGTGATGCGACCGCTGCCGTTTCCCGATTTTTCATACTCCTTTTTTGCGGTATATCGTCGTTCCGGATGACGCTTCACCGCCCGCCGGAGCCTGTGTCTGTATGCGGGGCGGAATAACGGAGACAGGGTTGGGCGGGGATGAATTGCCTGATGGAATTCTTTCGTTCGGGGTCGTGTCTTTTCAGAAGCTCCTTTTAGGCGGCCGGATGTGGTATGAAGAGCGAGTTGTCGCAGATATAATATCTGATAGTGCGACGTGAAAATATGGTTTCTGTTTTTTTTAATATCTGAAATATAGCATATTGATCCTGAAATAAGCCGAATCGGAGAGTTCTTCCGGAAAATTCATCGCAAAAAAAGAGAAAACTATTTTTGTTTTTTTAGTTTTCTTGTCTACCTTTGCTGCCGTACCAGTGAGGAGATGAGTATGCAACGTGAGACCATTATTCAATTGGCGGCCGAAATGTTTGTCGGACAAGGCATCAAGGCGGTGCGGATGGACGATATCGCCCGTCATATAGGCGTCTCGAAACGGACGATTTACGAACAGTTCGGCGACAAGGAGGAGTTGCTCTACCAGTGTCTGAGCTATTATGTGCGCGAGCAGGACCGGCGGCACGCCGAGTTGGGTGCACAGGCGAAGAACGTGCTCGAAGCGATGCTGCTGGTCTTCGGCGACGTAATGGATAAGGCGGAGATAAGCCACCGGCTGCAAAGCAACCTGCGGCGCTTCTATCCCAAAGTCTACGAGCGGCTCGTCGCCGAACGCCGCAACCGGGACGGGTTGGAGCAGTTCAAGATCGCACTGTCGCGCGGCGTGGAAGAAGGCTATTTCCAGGGAATCGTCAACTTCGATCTGGCCATTACGCTGCTGCGTTATTCGGTCGAGGGGTTGATCGTGCGCAAGGACGTGTTGCTGTCGCACAACATGTCGACGAACGAGGCGCTGGTGTTTCTGGTCGTGAATTTCCTGCGAGGTATTTCGACCGAAAAGGGGATGCGCCTGATCGACGATTTCCTCGAAAAACAGAACGGAAAGAAATAACTTACAGATGAGAAGAACGGGTATGAAGCGATTGATTTTAGCACTGACTTTCGGTGCGTTTGCAGCGGGAAGCGCCTCGGCGCAGCTCCGGTTGACGCTGGACGACGCGATCCAGATGGCCCTCAGCGAGAACCCCACGATCAAGGTGGCCGATCTCGACGTGGAGCGCTACGATTACGTGAAGAAGGAGACGCGCGGCAATCTGCTGCCGTCGCTGTCGGCGAGCGGGGAGTACACCCGCGCGATCGAAAAGTCGACGATGCGCGGCGGTATCTCGTTCGGCGCCGACAATACCTTTACCGGTACGGCCAGCCTCTCGGTGCCGCTCTTCGCGCCGGCAGTCTATCGGACGTTGAAGCTGAACCGCACGCAGATCGCATCGGCCGTCGAGGCGGCGCGGTCGTCGCGTATTACGCTGGTGGCCGAGGTGAAAAAGGCCTTCTACAATATCCTGCTGGCCGAACAGTCGCTGGCGACGCTCGAAGAGTCGCGTGCGACGATCCAGCGCACGGTGGACGATACGAAGGTGAAGTTCGAACAGGGCGTGGCCTCGGAGTACGACTACCTGACGGCGCAGGTGGAGCTGAGCAATCTGCTTCCGACCATTACGCAGACGAAGAATTCGATTCGGGTGGCCATGCTGCAACTCAAAATGTACCTGTCGGTTCCCGAGGCGTTGTCGATCGAGCTGGTCGGCAACCTCGACGAGATGAAAGACGTCGTTCTCGCGGGCGGCGAAACGCTCTCGAC
The DNA here is from genome assembly GCA_002314265.1 of Flavobacteriales bacterium UBA1820. Lineage (GTDB taxonomy): Bacteria > Bacteroidota > Bacteroidia > Flavobacteriales > UBA1820 > Merdimorpha. Next base: position 5,175 of record DCEW01000074.1, on the reverse strand, counting down.
CGACGTGTCGCGGAACAGCGATCTGCGCGCATTGGATATTCAGGCCGAAATGCTCCGCTACCAGTTGAAAACGACCAATGCCGCCCGTATCCCGACCGTCGCGGCGTTCGGTTCGGCGACCATTACCGGTAACGACATGGAGGATTTCCGCAAAATGGTGAGCGGGGGTGCCGAAGCGGGTACGGGCGAGGCCGTGGCCGATCTGAACAGCAGCAAGTATTTCTGGACGCATCCGATTTCGGTCGGCGTCCAGATCTCGATTCCGATCTTTTCAGGGTTGAAGAACAGCTATAAGTCCCGTCAGGTGAAGAATCAGATCGAGCAGCTCGATTTGCAGCGCGACTATGCGCAGCGCCAGACGACGGTCGCCGTGGAGTCGGCGATCAACAACCTGCTGACAGCGCGCGAGACGATGCTGGCGCAGGCGCGGACGATGGCACAGGCCGACAAAGCCTACCACATCTCCGACACGCGGTTCCGTGCGGGCGCAGGCACGATTCTCGAACTCAATTCGGCGCAGCTCAACCGTACGCAGGCGCATTTGAATTATTCGCAGGCGATCTACGACTACCTCTCCGCGCAGGCCGACTACGATCGGATCGTTGGCAGGGAGGTAGGCGGAAACTGACGGTTCGAAAGTTGAAAATAAGAATATAACGGATAGAGAAGTATGAAAAGAGTTTTGGTGATGTTGGTTGCGGCGGCTATGGCTGCATCCTGCACGGGCAAGAAACAGGCCGAATCGACGGCCTCCGACGAGAAAGTGTTGACGAAGACGGTGCCCGCCGCGCTTCGGGTGATCAAACAGAACGAGGTCTATACCTCCGAGATCGAGCCTTATAAGGAGAACGATATTACCCCTGCGGTTTCGGGCGTGCATATCGACCGGATTCTGGTCGACGTGGGTTCGCGCGTGAAGGCGGGGCAGCTGCTCGTGACGCTCGATCCGACGCAGTACAACCAGCAGCGGTTGCAGTACCAGACTGCGCTCGACGACTACAACCNNCGGCTGGTTCCGGTCTATGAGGCCGGCGGCATCTCGGCACAGCAGCTCGAACAGACCAAGGCTGCGCTCGACGTGCAGAAGGAGGTGCTCGACAACCTGAAAAAGAACATCGAGATGCGTTCGCCCATTGCGGGCGTCGTGACGGCGCGCAACTACGAAGCGGGCAACCTGTTCACGGGGACGCCGGTGCTGCACGTCATGCAGATCAATCCGTTGAAGATCATCGCCAACATTCAGGAGCAGTACTATCCCGCCGTGAAGCTGGGGATGCCTGTCGAGATCCGCACCGATATTTTCCCCGGTGAAGTGTTCGCGGGCAAGGTGTCGCTGATCTATCCGGCGCTCGACGCTTCGACGCGGACCTTCACCGTCGAGGTGACCGTTCCCAACGGGAACGAGAAGCTGCGTCCGGGCATGTTCGCCCGTTCGACCTTCAACATGGGCGATAAGGAGGGGATCATGGTGCCCGACGTGGCCGTGCTGAAACAGGTGGGTTCGTCCGAGCGTTACCTCTATGTGGTCAAGGACGGCAAGGCCGAACGCCGCAGCGTGAAGGTCGGCCGCCAGATCGGCAGCGACGTGGACATTCTGTCGGGTGTCGCCGATGGCGAGCAGATCGCCGTGACGGCGCTTTCTCGACTGGCCGACGGCGTCGAAGTGGAGGTGAAAGAGTAATTTTAGCACGAATCGAACATGAAAATATACGAAACAGCGGTTCGAAAACCGATTTCGACCATTCTGATCTTCGTCGGCGTCATCGTCTTCGGCCTATTTTCGCTGAACAACCTCGCCGTCGATCAATATCCCGATATCGAGATCCCGCAGATCGCCGTCATTACGTCCTATGCGGGGGCCAATGCGGCCGATATCGAGACCAATATCACCCGTGTGTTGGAGGACAACCTCAACACGGTGGAGAACCTCAAGAAGATGACTTCGAAGTCGTCGGACAACTTCTCGATGATTACGCTCGAATTCGAGTACGGCTCCGATCTGACGGAGGCGGCCAATGACATCCGCGATGCCGTGAGCCGCACGCAGTCGCTGCTGCCCGACGACGTGGATTACCCGACGATATTCAAGTTCTCGTCGTCGATGATTCCGGTCANNGCCGTCACGGCCGATGAGAGCTATCCGGCGCTGAACAAGATTCTCGACGACAAGCTGGTCAACGACCTCAACCGCATCAACGGCGTGGGATCGGTGTCGGTCATGGGCGTTCCCGAACGCGAGGTGCAGGTCAATGTCGATCCCAAGAAGATCGAAGCCTACGGGTTGTCGGTCGAGCAGATCGGCAGCATCATCGCCGCCGAGAACGTCAACATCCCGAGCGGTACGATCGATATCGGCAACAACACCTTCAATATCAAGGCAGACGGCGAGTTCTCCGACGCCTCGACGCAGTTGGGCAAGGTGGTGCTTTCGAACCGCAACGGCCGCAAGGTGCTGCTGAACGACGTGGCCGAGATCCGCGATACGCTCGAAAAGGCGACGATGGACGAGCGCGTGAACGGCCAGCTGGGCGTGCGCGTAATCATCCAGAAACAGTCGGGCGCCAATACCGTCGACATCGTGCACGAGGTGCAGAGGCGTCTGCCGGCGATCGCCGCCTCGCTGCCGGGCGACGTCGACATCGAGCTGATCTACGAGGGTTCGCAGGAGATCACCGACGCGATCGGGTCGCTGTCGGAGACGATCATGTACGCCTTTATCTTCGTGGTGCTCGTGGTGATGATCTTTTTGGGCCGCTGGCGGGCGACGTTCATCATCTGTCTGACGATTCCCGTCTCGCTGATCTGTTCGTTCATCTACCTCTATGCCGTCGGATCGACGCTCAACATCATTTCGCTGTCGTCGCTGTCGATCGCCATCGGTATGGTGGTGGACGATGCNNGCCATCGTGGTGCTGGAAAATATCACGACCCATATCGAACGCGGTTCGCAGCCGAAAGAGGCCGCGATCTACGCCACCAACGAGGTGTGGCTGTCGGTAATCGCCACCACGCTGGTGACGGTGGCCGTGTTCCTGCCGCTGACGCTGGTGTCGGGCCTTTCGGGCATCATGTTCCGCGAGTTGGGCTGGATCGTGTCGATCGTGGTGAGCGTTTCGACGGCGGCGGCCATTTCGCTGACCCCGATGTTGTCGGCCTACATCCTGCACAAGGAGGGCGGCGAACACGACTACAAGGGTCTCGGCATCGTCTANNAGCCGATCGATCGGGCGCTCACGTGGCTCGACAGCGCCTATGCACGTATGCTGGCTACGGTGCTGAACCACCGTCGCTGGACGCTGGGGGCGGTGCTCGTCGTCTTCTGCGCCTCGTTGCTGCTGCTGTCGCGGGTGCCGTTCGAGTTCTTCCCGCCTGCGGACAACGGGCGTATTGCAGCTACGGTGCGTCTGCAACAGAACGTGAGCGTGGAGTATACGGCGCGGATCGCCCGCGAGATCGACAGCGTCATCCGGACGAAGTATCCCGAAGTGCTCCTGATTTCGGCTTCGGCCGGCGCAAGTTCGGGCGACGACGCCTTCTCGGCCATGCAGACCACGGGGTCGCACATCATCAACTACAATCTGCGTCTGCCGCGTTCGGGCGAGCGCGATCGTTCGATCTACCAGATTTCCGACCTGCTGCGTCAGGATTTCGACCGGATTCCCGAAATCGACCGCTACGAGGTCACGCCGGGCGGCAATCAGGGCTCGATGAGCGGTTCGTCCTACGTTCAGGTCAAAGTCTACGGACATGATATAAACCAGACCAACGACGTGGCCAACGATCTGAAATCCAAACTTTCGCAGATACCCGGTCTGCGCGATGCGCAGCTTTCGCGCGACGACCTGCGTCCGGAGTATAACGTGGTTTTCGACCGCGACAAGCTGGCCTACTACGGCATGAATTCCGCGACGGCCTCGCAGGCGGTGCGTAACCGGATCAACGGTCTGGATGCGTCGAAATACCGCGAGGACGGCGACGAGTACGACATCGTGGTGCGCTACGGCGAACCGTTCCGGACGAGTATTCAGGATGTGGAGAACATCGTACTCTACGGGGCCGACGGGCAGCCCGTGAAGTTGAAGGAGGTGGCGACGGTGGTCGAGGAGTTCGCCTCGCCGTCGATCGAACGCGAGAACCGCCAGCGTGTGATCTACGTCAAGGCTTCGCTGGGCGACGGCGTGGCGCTGGGTACGGTCGTTCCGCAGATCAACGCCATTCTGGACGAATATCCGCTGCCCGACGGCATGAGTCTCGATCTGGGCGGTACGGTCGAGGATCAGGGCGATGCGTTCGGCGACCTGCTGACGCTGTTCGTGTTGATCGTGATTCTGGTCTACATCGTCATGGCCACGCAGTTCGAGTCGCTGGTGTTTCCCTTCATCATCATGTTCACCATTCCGCTGGCCTTCACGGGGACGTTCCTCGCGTTGTGGCTGACCGGGACGCCGCTGTCGATCATCGCGCTGATCGGTGCGATCATGCTCGTGGGTATCGTGACGAAGAACGGTATCGTGCTGGTGGACTATACCAACCTGCTCGTCGAACGCGGATCGAGCGTCTTCGATGCGGTAGTGGCCGGCGGCAAGAGCCGTCTGCGTCCGGTGCTGATGACGTCGTTCACCACCATCCTCGGCATGTTGCCGCTGGCGCTCGGTACAGGCGAGGGTTCGGAGACCTGGCAGCCGATGGGTATCGCCGTGATCGGCGGTCTCACCTGCTCGACGCTGCTGACGTTGCTCGTCGTGCCGGTTCTCTACTCGGTTTTCGTCAACCGTCGGATTCGCAAGGCGCAGCAGAAGCAGGCCGCTGCCAGACAAGTATCGTTGAACGCATAAACCATACGAAAAATTATGAAAGCCGTATTTGTATCTTACAACCAGGCATTGACCGATCCCATGCAGGAGATTCTGGACGATCTCGGCGTACGCGGGTTCACCAAATGGGAACTCACGATGGGCCGCGGGTCGTTCGACGGCGAACCGCATTACGGAACCCATGCGTGGCCTTCGATGAACTCTTCGATGCTGATGATCGTCGAGGACGAGAAGGTAGCCCCGCTGCTCGACGCCTTCCGCAAACTGGATTCGCAGACGAAGATGCAGGGTTCGCGCGCCTTCGTCTGGAATATCGAACAGGTGATGTGACGCTGTGCCGCATCCTTACGATACGGAGGGT
>DCEW01000096.1:28097-39376 GCA_002314265.1 Flavobacteriales bacterium UBA1820 | reverse complement strand
TTTGCTTGCCCCCACTCGCTGAAGGGGATGTACTTTGCGGAAGATTACTTCACGCCGTATTTCTTGCGGAACTTGTCCACACGGCCGGCGGTATCGACCAGTTTTACCTTGCCGGTGTAGAAGGGGTGCGAAGCGGCGGAGATTTCCAGTTTTACCAGCGGGTAAGTTACTCCGTCGATCTCTACCGTGTCGCGGGTGTCGGCGGTGGAGTGAGTGATGAACGTTTCGCCGTTGGACATGTCGCGGAATGCGCAAAGTCTGTAATTTTCGGGATGGATACCTTTTTTCATCGTATTTTCGAATTCTTTTTATTCCTGATATTCTGTGTTTTGCCTGAGATAGAAAGGTTGGTCGGGCCTTTCGTTTCCCGCGGACGGAACCGGCAAGGGCAGGGTCTTGCACGGAGAGCGCAAAGTTATAAATACTTCTGCTGAAAACAAATAAAAAAACAAAATTCTTGTACAATCCGGGGGAAATCTCGGAACTTTGCCTCTCGGAAACATTCTTGTAACGATCATGGACAAACCTCACCAAGGCCCGCAGCCCATTTATCTGGACAATGCCGCCACCACCCGTCCCTTGCCCGAAGTGATCCTCACCATGGGGCAAGTGCTCTACGATACCTTTGCCAATCCCTCGTCCACCCATACGGCCGGGCGCGACGCCAAGGTTGTGGTCGAGACCTCCCGCCGGGAGATTGCGGCACTGCTCGGCGCGCGAGGCTCCCAGGTGTTTTTTACCTCCGGAGGGACGGAAAGCGACAATACGGTCCTGCGGGGGGCGGTTCACAAGGGTATCCGGCGCATCGTGTCCTGCCGGGCGGAACATCATGCGATAACGCGTACCCTGGAGGTCATCGAACAGGAGAACGGGGCGGATACTCCCCATCCTGTCCGGGTGGAATACGTGGGGCTGGAGGAGGACGGCCGTCTGCGTATGGACGAACTCGAACGCATCCTCTCCTGCGGGGAGGATACGCCTACGTTGGTCAGCCTGATGCACGCCAACAACGAGACGGGCAACCTGTACGACCTTTGCGCCATCGGGGAGCTTTGCCATCGCTATGGGGCGTTGTACCATACGGATGCGGTGCAGACGGTCGGAAGGGTGGCACTCGATCTGGGGAAGTTGCCGGTGGATTTCCTTTCGGCTTCAGCGCACAAGTTCCATGGTCCCAAGGGCGTGGGGCTGCTCTACATCCGGCAGGAGGGAAGCCTCCCCGCCTGGATCCTCGGAGGGGGGCAGGAGCGTGGGATGCGCTCCGGGACGGAGAACGTGGCGGGGATCGCCGGGATGTGCTGCGCGCTGCGGATCGCTACGGAACGGATGCAGCAGGATGCGGCGGAGGTGTCCCGTTTGCGGGATCGGCTGGTACGGGGACTGGAGACGATGCCGGGGGTTCGCTTCAACGGTTTGTGCCGCCAGGGTGGAAGCGAGGTCCTTCCGGGGGTGGTCAACATTACCCTTCCGGTGAAAAAAGATGCTTCGATCGTGCTGCTCTCCCTGGATATGGCCGGGGTGCAGGTCTCGGCCGGAAGCGCCTGCATGGCCGGGGCACTGGAGCCTTCGGCGGTGTTGGGACAGTTGTACGGACCGCAGGACCCGATGACGGGGTGTCCGTCGCTGCGTGTGTCGATAGGCCGGTTCAATACTTCGCAGGAGATCGATGCGGCGGTGGAGGCGATCCGGAAGGTGCTTTCCTAAGGAAAGAAGCGCGGGAGAACGGGGCTTTTGCGTGTTTTTCTCGTCTTTTTTTCGGGGAAAGGGTCCTTTGGGACGATTTTCTGTGGGGAAGGGAGGCCGATGGCGGGAAAACCGTCTGTGGGCGGGATGCGGGGATGCAAAAAAAGCGTACCTTTGTCAGCGTCTAAACTTTATGGCCCCATGAACAAGACCCAGGATTATTTCATGACCGTGATCGTGCCCGTGTTCAACGAGCGGGACAACATGCAACGGCTCGAAGAGGAGCTGAAGAAATACCTCGCTACGGCGAAACTGGTTTCGTGCATCCTTTTCGTGGACGACGGCTCCACCGACGGATCGACCGAAATGATCCGGGATATTTGCGGGCGCAATCCGGACATGTTTTACCTTTCCTTCGAGAAGAATTGCGGCAATTCGGCTGCGATGAAGGCCGGGATCGACTATGCCCAGTCGACCTACGTGGGTTATATCGACGCCGATCTGCAGACCACTCCGGAGGATTTCAATCTTCTGGCCGAATACGCCGACCAATACACGTTGGTAACCGGTATCCGCGCCAACCGCAAGGACACCCTGGCCAAGCGCATCCAGTCGAAGATCGGCAATGCTTTCCGCCGGATGATGACCGGCGACGATGCCAAGGATACGGGTTGCCCGTTGAAGTTGATCCGCACCGAAAATGCCAAACGGATGCCGTTGTTCACCGGTCTGCACCGGTTTGTTCCGGCCTTGATCGCCCTGCAGAACGGTACGGTCAAGCAGGTCCCCATCCGGCATTTCCCCCGTACGGCCGGCAAGTCGAAGTACACGATGTGGAATCGCCTCATCGGTCCTTTCAATGACTGCTTCGCCTACCGCTGGATGAAGAGCCGCTACATCAATTACAAGGTGAAAGACACCGATTTATGAATCCGTACCTCGTCTTTCTGATCGGCATCGCGGCGCAGATCCTCTTTTCGGGCCGCTTGCTGGTGCAGTGGATCGCTTCGGAACGGGCCAAGAAAGTGCTCTCGCCGACCCTGTTCTGGCAGATGAGCATGGCCGCTTCGTTCATGCTGTGCGTGTACGGATGGTTGCGGAACGATTTTGCCATCATAGCCGGTCAGTTGATTTCTTACTACATCTACATCTGGAACCTGCGCGCCAAGAAAGCTTGGGATACCATGCCAGCGGTCTTGCGGGCGGTGGTGTCGTACCTGCCGGTGGCGGCCGTGTGTTGGTTTGCCATCGATTGGCGGGAGACGGCCGAGCATCTTTTCCAGCAGGAGAACATCCCGGGATGGCTCATCGTTTTCGGGACGGTGGGGCAGTTTACCTTTACCCTGCGTTTTATCTATCAGTGGCGCTATTCGGCCCGGGCCGGCGAGTCGCTGCTGCCTACTACGTTCTGGCTCATCAGCCTGCTGGGTTCGGGGATGATCATCGCGTATGCCATCATCCGTCGCGACCCGGTGCTTATCCTGGGGCAGTCCACCGGTTTTGTGGTGTACCTGCGCAACATCATGATCTCGCGCAGGGCGGCTCGCCGCGAGTCCGCCCGATGAGCTTCGGCGGGGGTGTGAGGCGGATTTTTTCCTGGAAATTTTCCCCGGAGGAAAAGCCCGTGTGGTTTTTTGTCTAAATTTGTCAAAACCGAAATCTCGAAGGAAATATGGGAATGAAGTATTTGACACTGTGGTTCGTGGCTCTTTTCGGCGGACTCTCTCTCGCAGGACAGGCTACCAAGGAAGAAATGTTGGCTACTCCCGAAAAGACAGCGGGGGTGTATTACGCTTATCCGGCACCGAAAGAGTACGTCGCTACTCCGCCCCCCAAGGGCTATGTGCCGTTTTACATCAGCCACTTCGGTCGGCATGGATCGCGTTTCCTGCTGGAGGAAACGGAGTATACGGAGGTGCTCGCCCTGATGGAGAAGGCCGAGGCGGCCGATGCGCTGACCCCCCTGGGGAAGGATGCGCTCCAGCGTCTTCGTCGGGTCTATGAGGAGGCCGAGGGACACGCCGGAGACCTTTCGCCTTTGGGGATCCGGCAGCACCGTGGGATTGCCGAGCGGATGTACGAGGCATATCCCGAGGTATTTGCCGACGGAAGGACCATTTCGGCGCGCTCGTCCGTGATCCTGCGCTGTGCGATGAGCATGGCGGCCTTCGGCGATCGTCTGAAGGAGCTCAATCCGCGTTTGGCCATTACCTACGAGTCGAGCCAGAAGTACATGGCTTACCTGACTTACCGCTCGCCCCAGGCCCAGGAGTACATCGGGCCGAAGGCTCCCTGGAGGATCGAGTACGAGAAATTCCGCCGGGCCCAGACGCACACCGACCGTTTTATCGCTTCGCTGTTCAGCGACCAGGAGTTCGTGCTCAAGAATGTCGATCCGATCGAAACGATGTGGGATTTTTATTGGGTGGCCAGCGATATGCAGAATGTGGAGACGCCCGTTTCGTTTTACGATCTGTTCACGCCCGAGGAACTTTTCGACCTCTGGCAGTGTTTCAACTGCTTGTTCTATTTTGCCGATGCCAACCCGAAGGGCTCCGATGGGGTGATCATCGACAGCTACAAGCCTTTGCTGCGCAACATCATCGAGAGTGCCGATCGGGCGATCGCCGACGGCAACACGGCGGCTACACTGCGTTTTGCCCACGACTCGAACATTACTCCGCTCACCGGGCTGCTGGGGGTGGAAAACTGTGGGGTGAGCGTGGACGATCCGTACACGCTGTACCGGCATTGGGCCGATTTCAAGATTTCGCCTATGGCGGCCAACCTGCAGATCGTGTTCTTCCACAAGAAGAAAGGCGATCCGAAGGACGACATTCTGGTCAAGGTGCTGCTCAATGAAAAGGAGGTGCACCTTCCCATCGAGACCGACCGGTTTCCCTTCTACCGCTGGGAGGATTTCCGGGCGTATTGCATGGGGCTGCTCGAGGAATAAAGGAACAGTTTCCCGCACGGGCGGGTAAACGCGCAAGGCGGCTGGCAAAACATTGCCAGGCGCCTTGTGCGTAGATGGTAGATAGGGGAGGGCTTAGGGCTCTTGTCCGGAGCGAGGCGGAAGGGCAGCCCCGCCGGTTTCCTTCTTGCCTTCGATCACGAAGAGGCGATACGAGCCTTTTTCCTCGGCGGGTTTCCAATCCCGGATGTGTGCGGTGAAGGTGCTGTCGTGGCGGGCTTCCGTCTGGCGGACCAGCAGTAGCGAGGGTTCGGGGAGGGATTCCAGCGAGTCGAGTTCGTCCATGTTGTGGATCCGGTGGAAGGACTCGCCGGTAAAGGTGTCCATGTACCAGCCTTCGTCGAAATTGTAGTAGGCAAAGTGTTCGATGCCGTGCTGTTGGGCGATCTGGCAGGCACGTGCGCCGAGGTATTTGAATCCGATGTGCGGATTGACCTGGGGGATGGCCCACGAACCGAGGAATACAGCCGCCAGGAATCCGATCGCAGCGGTCTTTATGCCACAGGCCATGCGCGCGCGGAAGATGAGTACCAGTGCGGCGATCCCGGATAGGGACAGCACGCCTGCACAGAGGTAAGTGGGGAGGGATTCGCCCAGGCCGAACGGAAGCTTGTCGCCCAATACGGCGACGGCGGGCAGGGCCAGTGCAAAGACCAGGCAGGGCAGGGCAGCGGCGGCCGAGTACCATTTCGAGGCGCCGGTACGGGCTATCCAGATGGCCGAGAGATAGACCATGAACGGGTAGGCGGGTACCAGGTAGATGTCCAGTTTGGAGCTTACCAGCGACAGCATGACGAAGGTCGAGACCGATACGGCGACCAGGAATTTTTCCAGATCGGTCTTCCAGAGCCGGGCCTTCACGCCTTTTACATATGAGACGAGGTAGAGCAGCGACCAGGGAGCCAGCGCGTAAACGAAATGGGTGAGGTAATAGTAGAACGGTTCGGCGTGGTGGAAGGAGTTTACCCCCCGGCCTACGGTTTGTTTGAACAGGATGTTGTTGAGGTATTCACTGCCGCCTTCGGCATAGACGGCCGAAAACCAGAGGACGCACAGGCCGATGAGTACGCCCCATTGTCCCCATCCGAAGTAGCGTCCGAAATGTCGGAGGTCTTTTTTGATCGCCAGGAAAGCGACGATGGAGACCATCGGCATCAGAAACCCGACCGGGCCTTTGGTAAAGATGGCCAGGAAGATGTACACCGGGATCATCCAGCGGGTGGATCGGGAGGCTTTGCCTTGGTAAAGGCGGTAGAATGCCCGCAAGGCCAGCAGGATAAAGAGCGCCATGAGCATGTCCATGCGCAACACCAGGGCGGTGCCGATGTACATGGCGGTGATCATCAGCATGCTCCCGGCCAGGGCGGTGTCGCACGGGACGGATTCTTCCCGCATCCACCGGTCCATCAGAGCAATGATGCCGATGGCCGGCAGGAGGCTGGCCAAGGCGATGGCCCACATGTGGTGGGCGCCCAGCAGAAAGTGCATCAGGGCGATGTACCAAAAGTATAGGGGTGGTTTGTCGGCATATACCGTGCCGTGGTCGTAGAAGGTAAACCAGGTGCCGTTTTGCAGGGCTTCGTTTACCAGGCTGATGTAGCGCAGTTCGTTGTCCGGGGTGTAATCCCGAAGGGCGATGGCCGGCAGGAGCAGGAGGAAGAAAAGCAGGTACCGGTAGATGGGTTTCATGGCAAAGGGTTGAGATGATGGGTGATCGGAGCCGGGAGGAGGGGAAACGGTCTTTCCCTCCGGGGCGCTCATGGAGACAAAGATACGCTTTTGTGGGTTTTTAGGGGAAGTTTTCCGAAGGAAAAGTGCGGAAACGGGTGAGGGAGGGCGTTCGATGTTTCTTTTTCGGGGGATAAAAAACGCGCCGCACTTTCGTGCGGCGCGTGGAAGTGCATCGGGACTGGCCCGAAGCGAAAGGTTTATTCGGCTGCGGTAGCGGTAGCGGCAGCGGCATTCTTGGCGGCGTTGCGCGAGGTGCGCACGTAGGCTACGATGAAGTTGTCGGGCGCCAAGATTTTGTAATTTTCTTTCTGGAGTGTGCGGACGAAGGCTTTCTCGCCGATCTTGAGCGGGGTAACGTCTACCTCGATCGCATCGGGCAGGTTGGCCGGAAGGGCGCGCACCTGAAGTTTGCGGGTATTGACCGCCAGAACGCCACCGGCGCGAACGCCTTCGGAGTGACCGGTGATCTTTACCGGAACGACCATCGTGACAGGCTTGTTGTCGAAGAGCTGCACGAAATCCACGTGCAGGATGTTCTCCGTGACGGGGTGGAATTGCAGGTCCTGCAAAGCCGCTTTGAACGTCTTGCCCGAGGTGAGTTCCAAATCTACGATGAGTGCATCCGCCGTGTAAACCAGAGGATTCAGATCCTTGGCATCCACCGAAAAGTGAACCGGATTTTCACCGCCGTAGATTACACAAGGCACACGACCAGCATTACGTAGGGCGTTGGTGGCTACCTTGCCCACGCTTTCTCTCTCGATACCTTTAAGTGTAATTGACTTCATAAAAATTGGTATATTTAGTTGATAATAAGATGTTTTCTTCGTTTAGAACACGTAATTTGCGCTGATCGAGGCGTTGTCTTCGATCATCCGAATGGCCTCGGCCATAAGCGGGGCGCAAGATAGCACTTTTATTTTGTCCGACGAATTTTTTAACGCAATGCTGTCGGTAGTAATCAGTTCGGTGATCTTGGAGTCTTCGATGCGCTGGTAGGCATTACCCGAAAGGATGGGGTGGGTCACCATGGCCCGGACGCTGCGCGCACCGCGATCGACCATGATGTCGCAGGCTTTGGTCAGCGTGCCGGCCGTGTCGGCCATGTCGTCCAGCAGGATGACGTCCTTGCCTTCCACCTCGCCGATGAGGGTCATGCTCTCGATGACGTTGGCTTTTTTGCGCTGTTTGTAGCAGATCACCACGTCGCTGCCGAAGTATTTGGCATAGGAGTAGGCACGTTTCGAGCCGCCCATGTCGGGGGAAGCGATCGCCAGGTTTTGGATGCTGCCGTCCTTTTGCAACTGCTTGATGTATTCCACAAAGATGGACGAAGCGTAGAGGTGGTCTACCGGGATCTCGAAAAATCCCTGGATCTGGTCGGCGTGCAGGTCCATCGTGACGATGCGGGTGGCGCCGGCCGTCTCCAGCATCTTGGCGACCATTTTTGCGCCGATTGGCACGCGCGGTTTGTCCTTGCGGTCCTGACGCGCCCATCCGAAGTAGGGCATCACGGCGATGATCTTGCTGGCCGAGGCGCGTTTGGCGCAGTCGATCATCAGGAGCAGTTCCATCAGGTTGTCCGCCGGCGGAGTGGTGGAGCAAACCAGGTATACGTGTTTTCCCCGCACGGTTTCCTCGAAACAGGGCTGGAATTCTCCGTCCGAAAAGCGGGACAATTCCACCCGGCCGAGCGAGGTGCCGAATTCCTGGGCTATTTTTTCGGCCAGGGGCATGGTGCAGGACGCAGCAAAAATTTTAGGTGTCGATTCCATATTTGGTAGCAGTAAGGGGTCTGTGAATAAGTTTCCCTCGGGAGAGGGAAAACACCGGCGCAAAGTTACGTTTTTTTTAGTTTTATGTTAAGGAAATGTGCGTTTTTTGACAGGTGCTCAAAAGTTAAATTTCAGGCCGATCGTCATGTCGTTCATCATTTCCAGTCCGGCGTAGTACTGGGCGCTCTGCCCGGTGGTGGGATCGGTGCGGGTAACGCGGTCGCTGTCGTAGTAGCGAAGGGTCATGTTGTAGCTCAGCGAGATGTTTTTGGTGATCTCATAGGAGAGGATGAATTTGTTGTCGATCTGTCCGGCGCCGGGATTTTCCGCATAGTCCACGAAGATGGAGAAGTCGTTGCTCGCCCAGAATTTCTGGTTTTCCAGGATGAAGTATTTGATCTTGAACTGTGTGCGGACACCCCATACCATCTTGTACTGCTTTCCGTGCTGGATGATGTTGCCCTGGTCGTCCTTTACCGCAGGGTCGACCCCCGAGGTCCCGGCATCGGCCAGGCGTTGGTTGAGCACAAACGTGGTGTTGTTGTTCACCGGATAAAAACTGATGTAGAGCGTGGGCAGACGTTTTGTAGAATAGTTGTACGAGGCACCCAAACCGATGTCCAGTACGCCCGGTGCCATGAAGGTTTTGTTCGACTCTTTTGCCGTGTTGCTTGCGTAACTCGGCATGATCTGGGTGACGAGTTTGGCGTTGGCCTCGAAGTCGAAGCGACGAACCAGTTTTACACCGTACACGGTCTCCAGCCGCAGGTAGTTCTGATTGACCGACAGGTTGCGCGCGTCGTCGGCCAGTTTGCCGGCATCCTCCCACAGGAATCCCAGGCGCAGGTCCAGGGTGTTGTTCCAACGGGTGTATTCGCGGATGTAGTTGGCATTGATCAGGGAGTACATGTTCAGGCGGAGGCTGCTCCGGTTGTCCGACTGGTACCAGTTTTTCGAGACCGAGTGTAGCGCGGTTTCAAAGCGCAGTTCGCGGCTTACCGACCAGTACGAAGTATCGATGTGCGCCGGTTTGATCTTTTGCTGGTCGAAGTTGCGCAGGAAATCGGCCGTTTTGCTGTCCACCACGACCTGCGAGAAACCCGCCTGTCCGGACAGGCAGAGCAGGGCGGCGATCCAACCCAGTAGGTACAGTCCCCTTTTGTTCATTTTTTCCGGTGTTATTTGTGATCGGACGAAAATACGTTTTTTCCCGGTTATTTCCTCGGGGTTTTTTCCAGTACCCGGCGCAAGGTTTGGGCAACCCCTTGGGCGTCGATCCCGCAGGCGGCCTGCAGTTGCTCCCGGGTGCCGACGGGAAGGAAGCGGTCGGGCACCCCGAGGATGTGCAGCGGGATGTGCGGGAAACCGTTGTCCGCCGCCCACAGGGCGACGGCGCTGCCGGCACCTCCCTGACGCACGCCATCCTCGAGGGTCAGTACGGCTTGTGAACGGGTGAAGACTTCCCGCAGCAGGGACGCGTCGAGCGGTTTGACAAAGCGCAGGTCGTACAGGCTCACCCGCTGGCGTTGCTCGTCGGGGAGCCGGGCGATCGCCTGGCGTGCCACGGAGAGCATGGCTCCTACCGAGATCATGGCGATGTCTCCCTCCGGGCGGAGGCAGCGCCCTTGTCCGAAAGGCATCGTTTCCTCCGTCGGAGTGTCGTCCTGGGCCTCTCCGCGCGGATACCGGATGGCAATGGGGCCGCGATCGTATCGGGCGGCCAAGTGCAGGGCGGCGCGCAGTTCGCAGCCATTGGCGGGGGCGATGAGGGTCATGTTGGGCAAGGGCAGCAGGTAGGACAGGTCGAATACCCCGTGATGGGTCGGTCCGTCGGGTCCTACGATTCCGGCGCGGTCTATCAGCAGGCGTACCGGAAGGTTTTGCAGGGCGATGTCGTGGACGATCTGGTCGTAGGCGCGCTGCAGGAAAGTGGAGTACACTATCACAAAAGGTCGAAGTCCCCGGCAAGCCATGCCGGCGGCCAAAGTCAAGGTGTGGGCTTCGGCAATGCCGGTGTCGATAACCCGGGAGGGGTATTCGGTGCGCAGGATGGACAGTCCGCTGGAGGTAGGCATGGCCGGGGTGAGGGCGTAGAGCGTTTCGTCCTTGCGGGCCAGGTGCAGGAGTTCCTCCCCGACGATGTCCTGATAGCGTATCTGGGGGGAGTCTTTCAGGAGGCCGGTGGTGCGGTCGAAGTGGCCGGGGTAGTGGTAGAGGATCTGTTCGGCTTCGGCCGAGGGAAATCCTTTTCCCTTGATGGTGGGTACGTGCAGCAGTTTTACGCCGGGCAGGTGTTTGACTTGCTGCAAGGCGGCGATCAGTTGCGGGATGTTGTGCCCGTCGGAGACCTGCCGGTAGGTGATGTGGAGGGTTCGGAAAAAGTTGTCGGTGTCGATCCCTCCGAGGAGATCCTGCAGGTGTTTTTCCAATGCGCCTGATACCGGGTCGATGCCGATGGCGTTGTCGTTGAGCACGATCAGCAGGTTGGCGCGGGTGCTCCCGGCGTGGTTCAAGGCTTCGAAGGCCATGCCCGAGGCGATCGAAGCATCGCCGATCACGGCGATGTGCTGGGTGTGGGAGTCGCCCCGGAACTGGTCGGCAAGGGCCATGCCCAGGGCGGCGGAAATCGAGGTGGAACTGTGTCCGGTGCCGAAGGTGTCGTAAGGGCTTTCAGCGCGGGAGGGAAAGCCTGAAAGACCACCCTGTTCGCGCAGGTGGAGAAAGGCGTCGCGGCGGCCGGTGAGGATCTTGTGCGGGTAGCTCTGGTGTCCGACGTCCCAGATGAGGGCGTCGTGCGGGGTGTCGAAGACGTAATGCAGGGCGATGGCCAGTTCTACCACTCCCAGGTTGGAACCCAGGTGGCCTTGTTTGACCGAAACGATGTCGAGGATGTAGTTGCGCAACTCTTCGGCCAGTTGGGGCAGTACGTTCACCGCAAGGGTGCGCAGGTCGGCGGGGGAGTTCACCGAAAAGAGCAGCGGATATTTTTCACGGAACGTTTTTTCCACAGGGTGCGCGGGTGTCGCGAAGAAGGCGCGGCACGCAGTCTGTGCAAAGATAGTGAAAGCCGAGGGCAAAGCCGCGAGGGAAAACGAAGTTTTTCCTCGCGGGGTATG
>DCEW01000096.1:0-28042 GCA_002314265.1 Flavobacteriales bacterium UBA1820 | reverse complement strand
AGCCGAGGAGGAGGGAAGTTTTTTCTCGCGGGGTATGTCGAGGCGCATCCTGTCTTATCCAAAGACAGGGGAGGGGGCAACCGTTGGCGAAGGAGCCTGCTGCATGAGCGGGCGGGGTGTCGTACGGCGAAGGGGAAAAACGACGGGGAGGGTGAGGGCTGACGTCAGAAGGTCATGCCGGTGGAGAAGAAAAGGGAGAAGGACGATCCGCTGGTCTTGTCGGGAGAATAGGTGCCGATGAGTTCCAGTTTGCCGAAAGGGGTGCGGAAACAGTACCCGAGACCGGCTCCCTGGATGGTCCGATAGCTGGCCCGGAAGGCGGATTTTTCGGTGCTGGTCAGGCCGTAGTTGTAGGCGGCGATCAGGTAGTGGTTGCGGGCGGGGGTGTACTGCAGCTTGATCCCGGCTTTGAGCAGATTGTTCTGGCCGAGGTCGGTGGTGCTTTCGTCGCTGTTCCATGTGAAGGGAAGACCGTAGAACGAGACGTAGTTGAACGGCATCTCGGCGCGGACTCCTCCCGGGAAGAAGCGGTAGGCGAAGGGCAGTTTTTCACAGAGAGCCAGTCCGGCGTATCCGTCCAGCGTGGCGGAAAAATGCCGGCTCAGGGGAATCGATTGTTCTACGTGGGCCGTGATGAACGAGAGGAAGTCTCCGCGCGGGGGTTCGACCAGGGAACGGTCGCCCGAGTTTCCGGGTGAAAACAGGGCTTTATACTGGGCGTTGAAATAAAAACCTCGGGTGGGGAAGAAACGGTCGTCGCGCGTGTCGGCCGAAAGGTAGAGGTTCGGGGCGAAGAAATACGTGTTTTCAAAATCCAGCGAGCCTTCCCCCGCGATGCGGATGTTGTCGATGGAGGATTTCAGGTAGAGGTACTCCAGGCCGATCCCTGCGGTGAACTTTTGATTGACGGTGGTCTGGATATATCCGTTGGCCTGGACATACCCGTTGGAAATATCGGTGCGCAGAGTCAAGGGAACAGGATCGGTGTTGTCGCCGAAATCGGTGAAAAACGTCTGGGGGGTAAACCGTCCCATGCGGAAGTTGATGCCCAGCGAGGGGCGTTTTCCGTTGTCGCGAAACAGGGACAGGCCCAGCGAAGAACTCTTGCCCAGGATGACGTCCGCCTCGAAGATGGTGCGGGGCAGGATGTTGTTGATGCGCAGGTTGAGCAGGATGTTGGTGCCGAACAGTCGGTCGTAGGCCCAGCCGATGCCGATGTATTGCCGGGTGGGGTTTTCGACCACGATGAATACCAGCAGGTAGCTGTCCGTCTGCGAGCTTTTTTGCAGGCGGTAATACACGTTGTGGAAGTTGCCGGTGGCATACAGCCGCGCGATGGCCTGATGGATGTCCTCGAGGGAGAAAAGACTCGGGAGTTCTTTGTCCAGACGTCCCAGGAAGTATTCCCGGGGGTAGTCCCGGGAGCCCGAAACCCGGATGTCCTCGATGCGAAACTCGTTCCGGGGGACGATCTTCGGTCGGGGTGCAGGGGTAACACCGGAGGCCCGTTGGGCGCGGGCGATGGCCTGCAGGGTTTCCATTTGCCGTTCGGCGGCGATGACGCCTCGCTGGTAAATGCTGTCGGCATCGCTGAAACTCATGACGTTGTATTGGGCGATGTCGGGTTTTATCTCCAGGTCCACGTGTCCTCGCTGCGCTTCGACGTTTTCGACGATCTGAAAGCCGATGAGTTGATCCAGAATGCCGACGATCGAGCCGAGTTTTTCGGGGGAGGAGAGTCCCGAGTTGATGTTGATACCGATGACGATGTCGGCACCCATGGCGCGCATCTGGTCCACGGGATAGTTGTCCAGCACGCCGCCGTCCACCAGCAGGGTGGAGTCGATGGAAAAGGGGGTGAGCAGCGAAGGGAACGTGCCGCTGGCGCGCATGGCTTCCGGCAGGTAACCCCGATCCAACTTGACGGAGGTGCCGTGCTCCAGGTCGGTGGCTTTGGCAAAATAGGGGATGGAGAGGCTGTCGAAGTCGTCGATCGTGTGGACGGGGATGGTCCAGTCGGCAAATTGGTTGATCAGGTTCTGCCCGTGCGAGATGGCCGAGGGGAATTGCAGCTTGAAACGGTTCATTCCCAGGCGGAAACCCACTCGTCCTTCCCGTTGCTTGTCGTAGTAGAGGCGGTAGCGGCGCGGGGTTTTGTCCTGTACGGTTTCCAGAATGTCGAAGCCTTGGATCAACGAATCGATCTGTTCGGTGCTCCATCCGGTGGCGTACAGCCCGCCGACGATCGCTCCGATGGAGGTCCCTCCGATGTAGTCGATGTGTACTCCGGCGCGTTCGATCACCTTGATGGCGCCCAAGTGCGCGAAGCCTTTAGCGCCGCCTCCCGAAAGGACCAGCCCGACTTTCAGCCGATCACCCTGACGGAGGGTATCCTGTGGAGTCGCTCCCTGGAGGGACGTAGAAATGCCAGGAAGCAAGCACAATAGTAACAGGACGGGGAAAAGTCGCATGGGATGTTTCGGTTTTGGGGAATGAATCCGGGGGTAAAGATAAGGATTTGCCCGCGCTCATGGGTGAGAGGTGCAGGGAAAAACGAGATTTTTACCAGTAAAAAGGCCTCGTGGGAGATTTCTCGGCATCGACGGGCCGGGCGGGAATGGCTTTGCGGTGGTCGTTTCGTGCGGGCGGGGTGGGAGAACGTCGTTTTCCCTGGGGCGAAGGGAGGGGCTCCCCGGGCGGGGTTATGCGAAGCAGAATTTGATCAGCTGCTCGATGCGTTCGATGGGGATGACCCGAATGGCCGGCCAGGCGGCCGGGCGCACTTGGTTGTAGGCCGAGACGAAGACGATGTCGAAGCCCAGGCGCTGCGCCTCGCCGATGCGCTGTTCGATGCGGGTGACGGGGCGAATTTCGCCCGAGAGTCCTACTTCGGCGGCAAAGCAGGTCTTTTCGCCCAGCGGGATGTCTTGGTCCGAAGACAAGACGGCGGCTACCACGGCTAGGTCGAAGGCCGGGTCGTCCACCCGCAGTCCGCCGGTGATGTTCAGAAAGACGTCCTTGGCGGCCAGACGGAAACCGGCGCGTTTTTCCAGCACGGCCAGCAGCATGTTCAGCCGTCGGGTGTCGAAACCGGTGGCGGTGCGCTGCGGGGTGCCGTACACGGCGGAAGAGACTAGGGCCTGTACTTCGATCAGGATGGGGCGTACTCCTTCCAGGGTGACGGCCACGGCGTTGCCCGAGAGGTGGGCGTTGTGTCCCGAGATGAGGGCGGCCGAGGGGTTTTCCACCGTTTCCAGCCCGGCGGCCCCCATGCGGTAGATGCCGATCTCGTCGGTGGAGCCGAAGCGGTTTTTCTGCACCCGGACGATGCGGTAGAGGTGGTTGCGGTCGCCTTCGAATTGCAATACGGCATCTACCATGTGTTCCAGGATTTTGGGCCCTGCCAGCGAACCGTCCTTGGTGATGTGGCCGATGAGCACTACCGGGACGCCGCTTTCCTTGGCGTAGCGCAGCAGTTCGGCGGCGCATTCGCGGATCTGGGCGACGCTGCCGGGGGAAGCCTCCGCCCGGGGGGTGTACAGGGTCTGGATCGAGTCGATCACCACCAGTTGCGGGGCGACCGTGGCGGCGTGGGAGAAGATGGCATCCGTGTTGGTTTCAGGCAGGATGTAGCATTCTTCGTTGTCGATCCCGATGCGTTCGGCGCGCATGCGGATCTGCTCGGCCGATTCTTCGCCCGAGACGTAGAGCGTGCGCACTCCGCGCGCCCGCAGGGCGAGTTGGAGCATGAGGGTCGATTTGCCGATGCCGGGTTCCCCGCCCAGCAGCATGAGCGACCCGGGTACGATACCTCCGCCGAGGATCCGGTCGAATTCCGCATTGCCGCTGGTGATCCGGCGCTGCGAAGCGTATTCCACTTCGCGGATGTTCAGGGGTTTGGTCGGGCGTTTTTTCCCGTCCTGTCCCAGGCTCCAGGCCGGAGCGTGGCGGGTGTCGGACGAAGGGGCGAGGGTCGTTTCGGTCAGGGTATTCCACTGGCGGCACGAGGGGCACTGCCCGTACCATTTGGGATATTCCATCCCGCAATGGCTGCATACGTATACGGTTTTGGCTTTGGCCATGGCTTCAGGCAATGTTCAGGCGTTTGACCACCGAGAAGGCTTTGTCGATGTCGTCCTGCGATACGATCAGGGTGAATTCGTTGGTGGTGGAGACGACTTCCAGCAGGTTGATGCCCTCCCAGGCGATCTTTTTGAAGATGTAGTAGTACAGGCCGGAGCAATTGGAGTTTTCCTCCGGGAGTTTGACGGTGATCGAAGCCAGGTTCGGGGCTTTGGAGACCAGTTGTTCCCCCCGGAAACATGTTTCGACGTATTCTTCGACCGAGTTGGACAGGATGATGGTCGTCTCGTACACCCCTTGGGAGTAGGTGTAGAAGATCTCCTTGGCATGGCCGATCTTGTCCAGCAGCTGTCCTTGGCGCAGGATGAGGGTAGAGGAGTTACGGAAGGTGTATTTCACCAGGTTCGAACGGACGGTGATGTCGCCCAGCGCCCGGACGATCTGGCGGATCTTGTTTTCCAGTTCGAATTGCAGGATGGGGTGGATGCGTTTGATGGCCATGATGATGGCTCCTTCCCGGACTTCTTTCTTCAGTTCGGCTTCGATCTCGGGCTGCAGGGCGCGCGCCAGCGAGGAAATGTTGATCAGGTCCTGGGCGAGGGCTTCTTCCAGGTAGGGTTTTTCCTTGATCAGGCTTTCTACGACGGAGGAAATGGATTTCATGGCGGAATGTTTTGTTTAATTTACAACAAAGATACAAAATATTATACAAATAAGTTAAAGGGATACGCGCATTATTTATTTGTTTTAACTTTGCGGCAAAACACTCCGGAAAATGGATGCGAAGAAAATGAAAGTGTACAAGTTTGGCGGCACGTCGGTAGGGACGGCCAAACGCATGGCCGAAGTGGCCCGGATCATCGGCTCCGATCCTGCGCCGAAAATCGTCGTACTCTCGGCCATGGCCGGCACGACCAACACTCTGGTGGAGATGTGCGACTTGTGCTATGCCGAAAAGGCTCCGAAAGCTCGGGAGATCGCGGCCGGACTGCGCCGGAAGTACCTCGAGGTAGTCGAGGAACTGTACCGCAAAGGGGAGACCAAGCAGCAGGCCCGGGACTTCGTTCAGGGGAAATTCGATGCCCTGGAGGGATACCTGACCGATTATTTCGTCATTCAGGACGAAAAGTCAGTGTTGTCCTTTGGCGAGCTTCTGTCCACGGAGTTGTTCCACATGTACCTGCGGGAAAACGGTGTGGGCAGTGTCCTGATCCCGGCGCTCTCGTTCATGCGGACCGACCGTCTGGGCGAACCCGACATGTACTACATCGCGCAGAACCTCCAGGCCAAACTCGAGGCCAATCCGGATACGGAACTGTTCATCACCCAGGGGTACATCTGTCTGAACGCCTGGGGCGAGGTGGACAACCTGCGGCGCGGGGGCAGCGACTATACCGCCACGATCATCGGAGCGGCGATCAAGGCGTCCGAGGTGCAGATATGGACCGACATCGACGGGTTGCACGACAATGATCCGCGCGTGGTGGAGAATACCGCTCCGGTGGAGATGCTCTCGTACACCGAAGCCGAGGAGCTGGCGTATTTCGGTGCCAAGATCCTCCATCCGCTTTGTGTGATCCCGGCGCACAACGCAGGGGTGCCCGTTTGGTTGAAGAACACGCTCGATCCCAAGGCGCACGGCACGCTCATCTGCTCCGATTATGGGAAGGGTGGGGTGAAAGCCATCGCGGCCAAGGACGGTATCATTGCCATCAAGATCCAGTCCGGGCGGATGATGATGGCTTACGGTTTCCTTCGCCGGATTTTCGAGATATTCGAACGTTACCGTACCCCGATCGACATGATCACCACTTCCGAGGTGGCTGTTTCGCTGACCATCGACGACGACAATTACCTGTCGAGGATCGTCTCCGAGTTGCGCGAATTCGGAATCGTGTCGGTGGACAAGGACCAGACCATCGTTTCGGTAGTAGGACACGACATCGTGGAAGATCCCCGCAGCATGGAGATTTTTGCGGCCCTCAAAGGGAAGCCCGTGCGGATGATTTCCTACGGAGGCAGCCGGAACAACATCTCGATCCTGATCGACTCTGCAGCCAAGAAAGACGTGCTCAAGTGCCTGAGCGATCATTTGTTCAAGCATTGAGCCTTTATTTAGCCTTTCGCTTTTGCTATAAAAAGGCGCTTCTCGGTAAAGGAGGGGCGTCTTTTTTTGTGGGCGTTGCAGGAAAGGGGGGGTAAAAGTGTTGAGGTAGGCCGCAAAAAATGCAGGATACAAAGAAAGCCTTCACAGTATTCTGTGAAGGCTTTCTGTGCCCCGAACCGGACTCGAACCAGCACACCTTGCGGCACATGTACCTGAAACATGCGTGTCTACCATTCCACCATCGGGGCTTGCGGGTGCAAATATACGCGTTTTTCTTTTCATCAAACAAGTTTTTTTGTGCAGTGGGTCAAAAAATATTTCCAATATCCCGCGGGGAGGTCTCGCCGGTGAGGATTTTTGAACCGAAGGCCGGGATTTTTCGTATTTTGTCCAAAAAAGTTTGGAGAGCCGAAAAAAATCCTTACATTTGTCCCGCATTAGATGAAGACAATGAAATACGGCATTCTGCATCCTGTCCACCATTGCACCGCCTGAAGCCGGGCAGGAGGAAGGTTATGCTGTATCCGAATACGACAAGTACCCTACAACCCGCCGGTTTCCGTGGCGGGTTTTTTCGTAGTCGGCCGCCCGGGGAAAGACCGGTGAAATCTTATAAACGAACGCAAAATGACTTATCTGAAGATCGCTATCCAAAAGTCGGGACGTCTGAACGAAGACTCCCTGAACCTGCTCAAAGAGTGCGGTATCTCGATCAACAACGGTGCGGACCAGTTGATGGCCCAGGCATCGAACTTCCCCTTGGAAGTGCTGTACCTGCGCAATTCCGATATTCCGCAGTACGTGCGCGACGGGGTGGCGGACGTCGCTATCCTGGGGGAGAATACCGAGATCGAAAAACGTACGGGCAACCGGCGGGTGCTCCCGCTTGGCTTTTCCCGCTGCCGGGTGTCGATGGCTGTTCCCCGGGATGTCCCCTACGAGGGTTTGTCCTATTTCCAGGGGAAGAAGATCGCTACGTCGTACCCCAACACCCTGTCCGATTTTCTGAAACGGGAGGGCATCCAGGCCGAGATTCACGAGATCTCCGGTTCGGTCGAGATCGCTCCGGGCATCGGCTTGGCGCACGCTATCTTCGATATTGTCAGCTCGGGGAGCACGTTGTTCAAGAACGGGCTGAAGGAGGTGTACAAGGTGCTGGACTCGCAGGCTGTCCTGTTGGCCAATCCCGACCTTTCTCCCGAGAAGCAGGCGCTGCTCGACCAGTTGGTCTTCCGGATCAAGGCCGTGCTTACCGCCCGCAACTGCAAGTACATCCTGCTCAATGCACCGGAAGCGTCCCTGGAGAAGATCTGCTCGCTGCTTCCGGGAATGAAGAGTCCGACGATCATCCCCTTGCGGGAAAAAGGTTGGGTATCGATCCACTCGGTGGTGAGCGAGGAAAAGTTCTGGGAAGTGATCGGAAAACTGAAAGAGGCCGGTGCGGAGGGTATCCTGATCGCGCCGATCGAAAAAATGATCCTGTAAGGAGGTATTGTTGATGACCATGGAAACGATTTTCTATCCTGAAGAATCCCGCTGGGAGGAGTTGTGCGCACGTCCCAGAACGGATACTTCCGCCCTGGAGGCCGTGTGCCGGGAGATATTTGACCAGGTACGCACGGAGGGCGATGCAGCCTTGCGCCGCTACACCGAGCGTTTCGACCGGGTGAAGGTGTCGGATTTGGCGGTCTCCGCCGAGGAATTCGACCGCGCCCAGGAGTTGGTCCCTCCGTCGCTCCAGCAGGCCATCCGCACGGCACGGGAAAATATCGAGGGCTTTCACCTGCGTGAGGTTCCCCGGTCGCTGCGTTGGAAGAGCCCCCAAGGGGTGGTGTGCCGCCAACAGGCGCGTCCGATCCGCCGCGTGGGGATCTACGTGCCGGGTGGGAGCGCTCCGCTCTTTTCCACGGTACTTATGCTGGCGGTGCCGGCCGCGATCGCCGGCTGCCCCGAGGTGGTGATGTGCACCCCTCCCGGCAAGGACGGCCGGGTGAATCCTGCGGTGCTGTGGACGGCGCGCCTGTGCGGGGTCGAGAAGGTATTCCGCGTGGGAGGTATCCAGGCCATCGCCGGGATGACCTTTGGCACGGAAAGCATTCCGGCGGTGTACAAGCTGTTCGGTCCGGGCAACGGATACGTGATGGCAGCCAAACAACTGGCGCAACGTTTTGGGGTGGCTATCGACATGCCGGCCGGGCCTTCCGAGGTGCTGGTGGTGGCCGACGGCGGGGCGCGGGCCGATTTCGTGGCGGCCGACCTGCTTTCCCAGGCCGAGCACGGTCCGGACAGCCAGGTGGTGCTGCTGACCGACCGGAAGGATTTTCCCGAGCGGGTACTGGCCGAACTGGAGCGTCAGTTGGCCGAGCTGCCCCGCAGGGACATAGCCGAAAAGGCCTTGTCGCATTCCCGGATCATCGTCCTGGAGAGCATCGAGCGTTGTCTGGAGTTTTCCAACGCCTATGCTCCCGAACACTTGATCCTGAGCGTGCGGCAGAGCGAGAAATACGCCCGGGCGGTAGAGAATGCCGGTTCGGTTTTTCTGGGCAACTATTCGCCGGAGAGTGCCGGGGACTATGCTTCAGGTACCAACCATACTTTGCCCACCAGCGCTTATGCCCGCGCGTACAGCGGGGTGAACGTCGATGCGTTCGTCAAGAAGATCACCTTCCAGAAAGTAACTCCGTCGGCTTTGCAGGCTTTGGGACCGGTCATCCAAGCGATGGCGCAGGCCGAGCAGCTCGATGCGCACAGCCGGGCGGTAACGATACGACTAAATGCGTTGAAGAAATGAGTTTCCCTCTCGAACACCTGGTGCGCCCCAATATCCGGGCGCTGGAGCCGTACTCCTGTGCGCGCGACGAATACGAAGGGGACCAGGCCCTGTTCCTCGATGCCAATGAAAATCCGTTCGATACCGGCCTGAACCGCTATCCCGACCCGCACCAGCGCGCGCTCAAGAAAGCGCTTTCCGCCCTTAAGGGTGTGCCGGTGGAGCGGATGGTGCTGGGCAACGGCAGCGACGAGATCATCGACATCGTCATCCGGAGCCTTTGCCGGCCGGGGCAGGACAACATCGTGGTTTTCTCCCCGGGGTATTCCATGTACGAGGTGGCGGCGCACATCAACGAGGTGGAGGTGCGGCGGTTGGACCTCACGCCCGATTTCCAGCCCGACTGGCAGGGGGCCGAAGCTGTTTCGGATGCCTGCACCAAGGCGGTGTTCGTGGTCAGTCCCAACAATCCGGTGGGTACGCCCGTTCCGCTGGCGGACATCGAAGCGTTTTGCGCCCGTTTCCCGGCTTTCGTGGTGGTGGACGAGGCGTATGTCGATTTTTCAAATGAACCTTCGGCGGTGGGTTTGTTGGAGAAATATCCCAATCTGATCATTCTGCAGACCCTTTCCAAGTCGTGGGGGATGGCGTCCCTGCGCTTGGGAATGTG
This sequence comes from Flavobacteriales bacterium UBA1820, assembly GCA_002314265.1. Lineage (GTDB taxonomy): Bacteria > Bacteroidota > Bacteroidia > Flavobacteriales > UBA1820 > Merdimorpha. The sequence continues at coordinate 18,412 of DCEW01000096.1, read as the reverse complement.
TTTTTCGCACGAGTACCTGGCCGGGGTGTTCTCCAAGGTCAAGGCGCCGTACAACGTGGGCGGGCTCACCCAGCGCACGGCACTCGAAACACTCTCCGACCTGTCAGGCTACCGGGAAAAACTGGAAGTGATAAAAGCCCAGCGGGACCGTTTGGAAGCGATGCTGCGCGCCTGCCCCTGGTTCGAGCGCGTGTGGCCTTCGCAGGCCAATTTCGTGCTGGCTTCCAGTCCGTATTTCCGTTCGTTGTACCGTTACCTTACCGAGCACAAGGTGGTGGTGCGCGTGCGCGACATTCCGCCGCGGATCCCCTCCGCGCTGCGGATCACGGTGGGTACGCCCGAGCAAAACGACTGCTTGGAGCAGTTGCTCGCCGATTTCCGCCCGGAGGATTGAAAGGCGCGGACGGGAGGGTCCGAAGGATCCTTCCGGCAAAAGAGAAGAAACGAAAACAGATACGATGGAAAAGAAGAAGATCCTTTTTATCGACCGCGACGGGACGTTGATCCGTGAACCGGAGGACGAGCAGGTGGACGATCTGTCCAAACTGTCGTTCGTCCCGGGAGCGATCGGTGCGCTTTCCCGCATCGTGTCCGAGACGGATTATCGTCTGGTGATGGTAACCAACCAGGATGGCTTGGGTACCGAGGCGTTTCCGGAAGAAACCTTCTGGCCGGCGCACCGCCTGATGCTGGATACGTTCGAAGGCGAGGGGGTGCGGTTTGACCAGGTGCTCATCGACCGGAGTTTCCCGCAGGACGATTCGCCCGGCCGCAAACCCCGCACGGGCATGGTGGAGCGCTACCTGAACGAATACCTGGATACCAAGAACAGCTATGTGATCGGCGACCGCCGCAGCGACATGGAGTTGGCGGCCAACATGGGCCTTCGGGGGTTCTTCCTCGGTCAGGCGCAGCAGGTGGCCGATCTGCCGCAGGCCGAGGCGGTGGAAGGGTGGCGGCAGATCGCCCAGGCGGTGATCCGCGGCGCGCGCCGCGCCGAGGTACACCGCAAGACGTCGGAGACCGACGTGTTCGTCCGTTTGGACCTCAACGGGAGCGGGCAGGAGCGGATCGACACCGGCATCGGCTTTTTCGACCACATGCTCCAGCAGATCGCCCGCCACGGCGGGGTGGATCTCACGGTCGAGGTCAAGGGAGATCTTTATGTGGACGAGCACCATACGATCGAGGATACGGGCATCGTGCTGGGCGAGTGTTTTGCCCGGGCGTTGGGCAGCAAGAAAGGCATCGAGCGTTACGGTTTCGCCTTGCCGATGGACGAGGCGCGGGCCGAGGTTCTGCTGGATTTCGGCGGCCGGTACGCCTTGCAGTGGGATGTTCCGCTCTCGCGGGAGTATGTGGGCGATTTCCCCACGGAGATGACCCGGCATTTCTTCGATTCCTTCGCGCAGGCGGCGCGGGCCAATCTGCACGTGAAGGCTTCGGGCGAAAATACCCACCACGTGATCGAGGGGGTGTTCAAGGCCTTTGCCCGCGCGGTGAAGATGGCCGTAAACCGTACCGCAGGACAGGGGATCCCCTCGTCCAAAGGAGTGATCTGAAAAAAAAACGGGAAAGGATGGAAGTAGCGATTATCGATTACGGAGCGGGCAATGTCTTTTCGGTGGCCACGGCGCTCGAACGTCTCGGTGCGCGGGTGTGCATCACTCGGGAGGAAAAGACGATCCGCCGGGCCGACCGGGTGATCTTCCCCGGGGTGGGGCAGGCCGAGGCGGCGATGCACCGCTTGGCTGAAACCGGACTCAAGGAGGTGATCCCGACGCTCGGGCAGCCGGTCTTGGGGATATGCCTGGGCATGCAGCTGATGTGCCGCCACAGCGAGGAAGGCCAGGTGGACGGGTTGGGTATCTTTCCGCTGGAGGTGCGGAGGTTTCCCGCCGGGATGAAAGTCCCGCACATGGGATGGAATACGCTCTCGGAGCTTCGAGGCCCCCTTTTCGAGGGACTGCCCGAGGAGGCGTGGATGTATTTCGTCCATTCGTACTACGTGCCCGAAAACGACCGGGCGGCGGCTTGCACCTGCTACGGGCTGCGCTTTGCGGCGGCACTGGAGCATGAAAACTTTTTCGGCTGCCAGTTCCATCCCGAAAAGTCCTCGGTGGGAGGACGGCGGGTGCTGGAGAATTTCTTATCGAAGAACATCGAAAAATACAGAAGAGAGCAATGACGATCGTTCCGGCTATCGACATCATCGACGGGCGTTGTGTCCGTCTGACGCAAGGGGATTACTCGGCGTGCAAGGTCTATGGCGACGATCCGGTGGAGATAGCCCGCGGGTATGACCGGGCCGGCTTCACCCGTTTGCATGTGGTGGACTTGGACGGTGCCCGGGCCGGCCGTTCGGTCAATCTGGCGGTCTTGCAGCGCATCTGCCGGGAGACGACCCTGGCGGTGGATTTCGGCGGAGGCATCCACACGGATGGGGACATCGAGCAGGTGTTTGCCGCCGGAGCGGCGATGGCCTGCGTGGGCAGCCTGGCGGTAACCGATGTGCCGCGGGTGCGCGGGTGGTTGCAGCGCTACGGGGGCGACAGGATCATCCTGGGAGCGGATGTCAAGGACGAGCGGGTGTGCATCCACGGATGGAAAACGGTAACCGATACGACGGTTTACCAGCTGGCGGAGCAGTACGCTCCTTTTTTGAAATACCTGATGTGTACCGACATAGCGTGCGACGGGATGCTGGGCGGACCTTCGATGGGACTGTACCGAGAGCTCCTCAAACGCCTTCCGCAGGTGCACCTGATCGCCTCCGGGGGAGTGAGCTCCACGGACGATCTGGACCAGTTGCAACGCTCGGGCGTGCCTTCGGTGATCGTCGGGAAAGCCATTTACGAGGGGCGGATCGCCCTGGATGTATTGGCGCGTTACCAAACGCGGGCGGAAGCCTCCGGAGAAGTGTCTTGCAAAAACGGGAAATAAAGCGATGCTGGCAAAAAGGATCATACCCTGTCTGGATGTCAAGGACGGGCGCACGGTAAAGGGAACGAATTTCGTCGGGCTGCGCGATGCGGGCGATATCGTGGAACTGGCTTCGCGTTACAGCATCGAAGGCGCGGACGAACTGGTGTTTCTGGACATTACGGCCAGTGCTGACCGCCGCGGGACGATGACCCGTTGGGTGGAAAGCGTGGCGCGGGCCATCGACATCCCGTTTACGGTGGGCGGGGGTATCTCCAGCGAAAAGGACGTGGAGGCGCTGCTGGCCCGCGGGGCGGACAAGGTGTCGATCAACTCTTCGGCGGTGTCCGATCCGGGGCTCATTGACCGGCTGGCCCGCCGGTTCGGCAGCCAATGCGTGGTGGTGGCCATCGATGCCCATTGCGTGGACGGCCAGTGGGCGGTCTATGTCAAGGGAGGAAGGGAACGTACGCCGTTGGAACTCTTCTCCTGGGCGCGAGAGGCCGAGCAGCGCGGGGCGGGAGAGATCCTGTTTACTTCGATGGATCACGACGGGACCCATGCGGGGTTCGCTTGTCAGGCGACGGCGCAGATTTCCCGGCAACTCTCCATCCCGGTCATCGCTTCGGGCGGGGCAGGCTCGCTGGAGACGTTCTACGATGCTTTCGACAAGGGGTGCGCCGATGCGGCTTTGGCGGCCGGGGTATTCCATTTCGGGCAACTGACCATCGGGCAGGTGAAGCGGTATCTGTCCTCGCGGGGCATTCCGGTGCGCTTGTGACGGGAGGAGGCGGCCGGCTTTTGCCGGGCAGGAAAGAGTTGGAGGGCAGGTGTGCAATAAAAGAGCACTCAGACGCAGAAAGAGAGAGGGGTTAAAACCAAAAATACGGAAAGAAAGAAACGATACATAAAAAGACAGACGAAATGAAAGTAAGTGCGGACATCGAAAATCTGAAGTACGATGCCAAGGGGCTCATCCCGGCGATCGTACAGGATGCTGCCACGCGGGTGGTGCTCATGCAGGGATACATGAATGCCGAGTCGCTGCAGAAAACGCTCGAAACGGGCAAGGCTTGTTTTTTTAGCCGTTCGCGGGGACGGTTGTGGACCAAGGGCGAGGAAAGCGGGCATTTCCTGCTGGTGCAGGACATCCTCTCGGACTGCGACCAGGACAGCCTGCTGGTCAAGGCGATTCCCGTAGGGCCTACCTGCCACACGGGCAGCGATACGTGCTGGGGCGAGAAGAATACTCCGGCCGATTTTCTGTTTTATCTTCAGGACTTCCTGTACCGCCGCAAGGACGACGATCCCAAGGAGTCCTACACGGCGCGCCTGATCGCCCGGGGCATCAACAAGGTGGCCCAAAAGGTAGGCGAGGAGGCGGTCGAAGTGGTCATCGAGGCCAAGGACGACAACCGCGACCTGTTCCTGAACGAGTGTGCCGACCTGATGTACCATTACATCGTCCTGCTGGTGGCCAAGGGGCATACCTTGCAGGAGGTGATCGAGGTGCTCAAGGAGCGTCATCACGCCAAGTAGCGACGGGCGGTGGCGCAATGGCTGCTCCTCGCGGCGCATTTTCTCCCTGGAAAATGGATGACAGGGGCTTTGTCGGGCCTTTTTTCCCCAGGAGGAAATGCGAGGATGAAAAAAAATGAAAAATTTCTTTGAACAGTTCGGAATAATCCTCATCTTTGTCCGCAACAAACAAAGCAAATGAACCATAGCATTGCAAATATGATTTGGTGGTGGCGCATACCGACGGAGAGACGGTGTGGCGCTCAGGCTTTGCAGATATAGGACAGAGAAAAACAAAGTAAATATATCAACGGGCTATCGGACACACCGATAGCCCGTTTTTTTATGCGGAAAAATCACGGAAAAAACCAACGAAAAACATAAGGAAAGAAAAAGATGAAAAAGTACGATGTAACTCTCGAGGGATATTACGGACGTTTCGGGGGAGCGTTTATCCCGGAAGTGCTTTACGCCAATGTGGAAAACCTCCGCCGGGCCTACCTGCGGGAGATGGCCGACCCGGGGTTCCAGCAGGAATTCGAATCGCTCTTGCGGGACTATGTAGGCCGTCCTTCACCCTTGTATCTGGCCAAGCGTTTGTCCGAGCGTTACGGGGCGAAGATCTACCTCAAGCGCGAAGACCTCAACCATACCGGTGCCCACAAGATCAACAACACCATCGGACAGATCCTGCTGGCCCGCCGGATGGGCAAGACCCGCATCATCGCCGAGACGGGCGCCGGGCAGCATGGCGTGGCGGCGGCTACCGTCTGCGCGCTGATGGACATGGAATGCGTGGTGTACATGGGTGCGACGGACATTGCCCGGCAGAGACCCAATGTCGAAAAGATGGAGATGCTCGGGGCTAAGGTCGTTTCGGTGGAGAGCGGCAACAAGACGCTCAAGGATGCTACCAACGAGGCCATCCGCGACTGGTGCTGCAATCCTCGGGATACGTATTACATCATCGGTTCGACGGTCGGCCCGCATCCTTATCCCGATATGGTGGCGCGTTTCCAGTCGGTCATCTCCCAGGAGATACGCCGCCAGCTGCTGGAGAAGGAAGGCCGGGAGGAGCCCGATTATGTCATCGCCTGCGTAGGTGGCGGGAGCAACGCGGCGGGGGCTTTCTACCATTTCATCAACAGTCCTTCGGTGCGGCTGATCGCGGCCGAAGCCGGCGGGGAGGGGATCGACAGCGGACGTTCCGCGGCGACGATCCGTCTGGGACGCGAAGGGATCATTCACGGGGCGCGCACGTTGGTGATGCAGACCGAGGACGGGCAGATCCTGGAGCCGTATTCGATCTCTGCCGGGCTGGACTATCCGGGAATAGGACCGCTGCATGCCTACCTGGCCGAAGAGGGGCGCGAGGAGGTCGTAGCCATTGACGACGATCAGGCTCTCGAGGCAGCCTATCGCCTCACCCGTACCGAGGGGATCATTCCGGCGCTGGAATCGGCCCATGCACTGGCGGTGCTGGAGCAGATGCATTTCGCCCCGACGGACATCGTGGTGGTCAATGTTTCGGGACGCGGGGACAAGGACATGGAGACCTACATCCGGGAGCGTCGCCGTTTTGAAAACAAAAAGTAAAGAGCACAAAGAAAGAAAAAGAAGAAACCATGAAAGAATATGCATTCCAGACCCGTTATCGGGTCCTCCCGGCCGACCTTCAAACCCCGGTGGGCATTTACCTGAAGGTACGCGACCTGTATCCCCAGTCGGTGCTGCTGGAGAGTTCGGACTACCACACCACCCAAAACAGTTTTTCGTTCATCGGGGTGGAACCCATCGCTTCGTTTACCCTCTCGGGAGGGCACATCCTGCGCACGTATCCCGACGGTACGCGCGATGTGCGTCCGGTGGAGGACGATACGGACGTTCCGGCCGAATTGTCCGCCTACATCCGTCAATTTTCGGCGCAGGACAATCCGACGGGTATCAACGGTTTTTTCGGTTACACGGCTTACGATGCGGTGCGGTATTTTGAGAAGGTGAAGATCCGCCCGGCGGAAGGGGACTTCGCCCATCTTCCGGACATCGTGCAGGTGCTGTTCCGTTTTGTGATCGTGGTGAACCATTTCAAGAATACGCTCACCATCGTGGAAAACCTCCTGCCTTCCCAGACCTCCCGCATGGACGAACTGAAAGCCGTGCTGGACAATCAAAACGTGGCTCAGTATCCGTTTCAGGCCGCCGGTGCGGTCGAATCCAGCGTAAGCGACGAGCAATACATGGAGATGGTGCGCCGGGGCATTCGCCACACTCTGCGCGGCGATGTTTTCCAGATCGTGCCTTCGCGGCGTTTCAGCCGGGCGTTTTACGGGGACGAATTCAATGTGTACCGCGCCCTGCGCAGCATCAACCCTTCGCCTTATCTGTTTTACTTCGATTTTGGCTCGATGCGCATCTTCGGTTCTTCGCCCGAGACGCACCTGCGGGTATCCGGCGATCGGGCGTACATCGACCCGATTGCGGGCACGTTCCGCCGCACGGGCAACGACGAAGCCGACCGCGCGCTGGCCGATCGTCTGCTGAGCGACGAAAAGGAAAATGCCGAGCACGTGATGCTGGTCGATCTGGCGCGCAACGACCTGGGACGCAACTGTACCGATGTGCGTGTGGAGTTTTTCCGCCAGGTGCAGTTCTATTCGCACGTGATCCACATGGTGTCCCGGGTGTCGGCGCACGTGCCGGAAGGGACGGACCCGATCCGCCTGCTGGCCGATACGTTTCCTGCCGGGACGCTCAGCGGCGCGCCGAAGGTACGCGCCATCCAACTGATCGACGAGATGGAACCCCATCCGCGGGGCCTCTACGGAGGGTGCATCGGGTACATCGGTCTGGACGGGTCGCTCAACCAGGCCATCACCATCCGGAGTTTTCTTTCCCTCGGCCAGCGTTTGTATTGCCAGGGGGGAGCCGGGATCGTGGCGCATTCGGATCCCCGCAGCGAGCTTTCCGAGGTCAACAACAAACTCGGTGCGCTGATGGCGGCTGTCGATCGCGCCGAAGAATATGCCAAATGATAAAACGAGACAACAAAGATGGAAAAGATACTGATACTGGACAATTACGATTCGTTTACCTACAACATCGCCTCGCTGGTGCGTTCGTTGGGGTATCCGGTCGAGGTACGGCGCAACGATGAGATCACGCCCGAACAAGCCGGAGAATATCCCCGGGTCATCATTTCCCCCGGTCCGGGATTGCCGTGCGAATCGGGCATTCTTCCCGAATATTTGGCCCGCTATGCCCACTGCAGGAGCATTCTCGGGATTTGCCTGGGCGAGCAGGCCATCGGGGAACGTTTCGGAGCGCGGCTGCGCAATCTGGAGAATGTCTATCACGGCGTGGCCACCCCGGTGCGGGTGGTGGCTCCCGATCCGATCTTCGAGGGACTGGGCGAGGAGTTTTTGGCCGGGCGTTACCACTCGTGGGTGGTGGATGAAGAAGGGTTTCCTGCCGAACTGGAGGTAACGGCGCGCGATCCGATGGGTCAGGTGATGGCTTTGCGGCACCGTCGGTACGACGTGCGGGGCGTACAGTTCCATCCGGAGAGCGTGCTGACCCCCAAGGGGGGGCTCATCCTGAAAAATTGGCTTGAGAAATACCCGGCCGGGAAATAGAAGAAAAAGCGGACGGGCAAGCAAACAGACAAGCAGAAGAATCCAATAGAAAATCAGACAAGTCCATGAAAGAAATACTTTATCAGATGTTCGACCACCGCAATCTCACCCGGGCGCAGGCGCGGGAGGTATTGCTCAATATTTCCGACGGAAAGTACAACGACTGCCAGCTCTCGGCCTTCATGACCGTGTTCCTGATGCGCAGCATCACTACCGAGGAACTTTCCGGGTTTCGGGACGCCCTTCTGGAACGCCGTGTGGCGGTCGACCTGGACGCTTCGCAGGCCATCGACATCGTCGGCACGGGCGGCGACGGGAAAAATACGTTCAACATATCGACTGCGACGTGTTTCGTGGTGGCCGGGGCGGGATACCGCGTGATCAAGCACGGGAACTACGGAGCCAGTTCGGTCAGCGGGGCTTCCAATGTCCTCGAAGCGCACGGGGTGCGTTTTACCGACGACATCGACCGTCTGCGTCGCAGTTTCGACCGAAGCGGGGTATGCTACCTCCACGCGCCGTTTTTCAGCCCGGCGCTCAAGAGCGTGGGCGGCGTGCGGCGGGCGCTGGGCGTGCGGACGTTTTTCAACATGCTGGGACCGCTGGTCAATCCGGTGATGCCCCGCCATCAGTTGCTCGGGGTGTACAACCTCAAGCTGCTCCGCCTGTACCACTACATCTGCCAGCAGAATGGCATCGACTGTACGATCGTCCATTCGCTGGACGGCTACGACGAAGTGTCGCTCACCTCGGACGTAAAAGTCGCTTCGCCGTGGGGGGAAAGCGTTTATACGCCGGGCGAGTTGGGATTTCCCACGCACGACCCTTCCGAGCTGTGGGGGGGTGAGACGGTCGAACAGGCTGCCCGTATCTTCGACGCAGTGCTCGAAGGCACGGCGAGTCCCGGGCAGAGCGATTGTGTGCAGGCCAATGCGGCTTTTGCCATCCGTACGCTCGATCCGGCGCTTTCGTGGGAGGAGGCACGGGCCAAGGCGCGGGAATCCCTCGAAAGCGGGCGGGCGGCGGAGCGTTTCCGTTGTTTTGTGGAACTGAATCGTTGAACGAAAAAAACGCAGAAAGAGATGGAAGATATACTCAAGCGGATCGTGGAGGAAAAACGGCGCGAGGTAGCCGTAGAGAAAAAGACAGTGCCGGTAGAGCGGCTGCGGGAGAGCCTGTACTATGCCCGCGAGCGTGTTTCGATGGCGCGCTCTTTGGCGGGGAGCCGTCCGGTGGGGATCATTGCCGAGTTCAAGCGGCGTTCGCCCTCCAAGGGGTTCATCCGTCAGGGAGCCGATGCGGCCCGTACGGTGGCCGAGTATGCGGCGGCCGGCGCAGCGGCTTGCTCGGTGCTCACCGACCGGATGTTCTTTTCCGGCGGGGCGGGCGATCTGGCGGCGGCGCGCAAGGCAACGGACCTGCCGCTGTTGCGCAAGGACTTTACGGTCGATGGATACCAGCTGCACCAGGCTGCTTCGTGGGGAGCCGATGCGGTGCTGCTCATCGCGGCGGTCCTCTCCCCGCAGCAATGCCGGGAGTTGGCTTGTCAGGCGCATGAGTTGGGCTTGGAGGTACTCTTGGAAGTACATGGCCCGCAGGAACTGACCCACCTGTGCCCCGAGGTGGACATGGTGGGGGTGAACAACCGCGACCTGCGCACCTTCCGTACCGACATCCGCGCGTCCCTGCAACTCGCCGGGGAATTGCCTGCGGACAAGGTGCGTGTGTCGGAGAGCGGGATCGACTCCCCGCAGGCGGTGTCCGAATTGAAAAAGGCCGGATACGCCGGATTCTTGATCGGTGAACGTTTCATGCGGGAAGACCGCCCGGGAGAAGCCTTGCGGGATTTTTTGCGCCATGTGGATTAAAGTCTGCGGATTGAAGGACCCGGAAAACATCCGGGAGGTGGCGGCGCTGGCCCCGCAGGCACTGGGGTTTATCTTTTCTCCGGCCTCTCCCCGCTATGCCGGCGGGTTGGACCCGCAGGTGGTACGGAATCTGCCGCCGGGGACGTGCCGCGTCGGAGTGTTCGTCGATGCGCCGTGCGAGGAGGTGTTCGAGACCGCTCGGCGGTATGCTCTGGACACGGTGCAGCTCCACGGGGAGGAATCCCCCGCGGTATGCGCTGCGTTGCGCGAGGCGGGCCTGCGGGTGATCAAGGCTTGCGGGGTGGAAACGCGGGAGGATTTGTCGGCTGCGGCGGCCTACCGGGAGGTGTGCGATGCTTTGTTGTTCGATACGAAAAGCCCTTTGCGGGGCGGGACGGGGCAGCGCTTCGATTGGGAGATCCTCGCGGAATACCGGGGGACGTTGCCCTTTCTGCTCGCCGGAGGGCTCGGGCCGGGGGACGCTTCCCGCCTGGCTCGGGTGGTGGAACATCCAGCGTGCCTGGGGATAGACCTGAACAGTCGTTTCGAGACGGCTCCGGGGGTAAAGGACGTGGCGGCGCTGCGCGAGTTCATGGCGGTGGTGCGGGGAAAGGCGGGAGGTCGGCAGACCTCCCGGGAGGAAGAAATGAAAGACAGAATAGACAGGACAGGAAAAACAAGAAAGAACGATAAAAAATACCAAGACGATGAACAGACTGGAAAAACTATTTGAAAACAAGGGAAAGGACATCCTTTCGGTGTATTTTACCGCGGGTTTCCCTCATCGGGACGATACGGTGGAGATCATTCGTGCGCTGGCCGACTCCGGCGTGGACATGATCGAAGTGGGCGTACCGTTTTCCGATCCGATGGCCGACGGAAAGACGATCCAGGGCAGCAGCACGGTGGCTCTGCGCAACGGGATGACCCTCGGCTTGTTACTCGATCAGGTGGAGCAGGCGCGCAGCCAGTGCGAGATTCCGCTGGTGCTGATGGGCTATCTGAACCCGATGATGCAGTACGGGATCGAGCGCTTGTTCCAACGCTGCAAGCAGGTGGGGATCGATGCGCTGATCGTCCCCGACCTTCCCTTCGGAGAGTACATGGAGCATTACAAGCCTTTGTGCGATCGGTACGGATTGCCCATGATCATGCTCATCACCCCGGAGACTTCTCCCGAGCGGATCCGGCAGATCGACCAGCACTGCGGAGGGTTTATCTACATGGTCTCTGCGGCAGCCACTACGGGTACGCGCGAGGATTTCTCGCCGGAGCAGCTCGACTATTTCCGCCGGATCGATGCGATGGGGTTGGACAACCATCGTTTGATCGGTTTCGGGATTTCCAACCCGCAGACTTTTCGGGCGGCGTGCCGTTACAGCAGCGGGGCGATCATCGGCAGCCTGTTTATCCAGGCTCTGGAGCGAAACCCGACTCCCGAGGCGGCGGTACACGATCTTTTGCGCACGATAGGCAGGGAGTGAGAAAAAAGGGGGGGCAAATATTTTGTTCCGGGGAGGTCCATCCTAAAAAAGGATTTCCTACATTTGTAAAGAACCCCGGGTGTGTCCGGGAAATGTCCCACCTAAAACCTAATGATGATGAAAGCACAGAGTTTGTTCGCATTTTTGGCCGGCGCGGCAGTAGGCGCAGCGGTGGCCTTGCTGGTCGCTCCCGATTCGGGGGTAAACACGCGCAAGAAGATTGCCCGCACGATCCGTCAGGAAAAGGAAAAAGCCCTCGAACGCGTGGGGGAATGCCTGGAGGAAACGGCGCATCAGGTCAGTCGGAAGGCCGCCAAATCCGCCAAGGAATAACCGATGGACGGGTATAGAACTTCCGAAGACGCCCGCACGGACTCCACTTGGAGCGAACGGACGCTGGCAGACCTGAAAGACTACGCCTGGTGCCGTGCCGACAGCGCGCGTCTGGCGCTGATCGACAACCTGGCCCGGTTGTTCAACACGCTTTTTGCCGTTGCGGTGCTCATCGTCCTGGCGGGGATCGCTACGGTATTTTTGGCGATGGCCCTTACCTGGGCTTTGGCTTTGTGGATCGGTTCGCTGCTCTATGCGCTGCTGATCATCGGCGGGGTGTTCCTGCTGGCAGCTTGGGCGGTGTATCTGCGCCGGGATCGGCTCATCGTGGACCGGGCGGTACGGATGCTGGGGCGGATGGTACACGACGCGACGAAGGTGAAATATTCGACGGAGGGAAAGCGCGATGGAGAGGATTGACTACCGACAGTTGAAAACCCTGTCCGACGTGAAGGCGGCGCGGGTCCGTGTGGATACGCAGTTGGAGCGTGTGGAGGGGCGTTTGAAGGAGGATTACCGCCAGGCGGCCCGGTTGTTCGACTTCGACTATCTGGTCGAAGCGGCCTCGGCTAAGGTGGCTTCGTTTTGCGGAGTGATCGAGGCGGCGGTGTCGGGTTACCGGATGGTGAGCCAGTGGATCGGACGTCTTCGCTCGCCCCGGCAAGAGGAACCTCCGCAGGAAGAGAGAACAACGGACGAATGAAAAAACACGAAAATCCCGCCGAAGCGAATGTTCGGCGGGATTTTTTTGCGGGGAGGGGGAAGGGATGTCTTCTGTCAAGGCCGCGCCCGTAGGGCGACCGGTTATTTTACGATCGATCCGGCTACCACGTTGGCTACTTTCCCGCGCAGGGGAGCCAGGTTGCCTTTATCGACCGGGTGTACGCGATGGGCGAGCAGGATGATGGCCACGTCGTTCACCGGATCGAGGATGATCTGCGTACCAGTGTAGCCGGTATGTCCCACGGTGAGTTCCGGGTCGAGCAGGTTCATGCTGTTCTGGCTGTAGGACACCCAGCCGAGGGCGTGTCCGATGCCTTTGGTGGTTTCCGGTTCGCGGAGCATGGCCTCGACGGTCAGTTTGCCCAATACGCGGCGGCCGTTGATCTCGCCACCGTTGAGCAGGGCGGCACAGAGAATGGCCAGGTCTTCCGCACTGGAGAATACGCCAGCATTGCCCGAGTTGCCGAAGTTGAGCAGGCGTGCCAGCGGGTCGTGGGTCTCGCCCAGCAGGACAGTCCCGTCGGCCGATACGGTAGTGGGAGCAACCAGTTTCATGATTTCCGTCTTCCCGAATGCTTTCGGGCAGTAGGTGGTGTGTTCCATGCCCAGAACGTCAAAGACATGACGTTGCGCGTAGTCGCACAGACGCTCGCCGGTGATGTTTTGCAGGATGTTTTGCAGGGTGATGAAGTTCAGGCAACTGTACCGGTAGTCGGTCGTGGGCTTGAAACCGCGCGGCATCGTACAGATGTAGGCCATCAGCGAATCGGGGTCGGCTTTCCCGTAGGTTTCGATCACTTTGTCCACCGAAGCGTAGGCGGGAAGCCCCGAAGTGTGCGTGAGCAGGTCGATGATGCGGATCGGAGTTTCCTCGCCCGTTTCCGGATCGACGTACGGTTGGAAGCCGGGGATGTACTGGCTCACGGGGTCGGACAGGCGGTACCCGCCCGATTCGAGCAGGTGCATCATCGACATGGTGGTCCCCACGACCTTGCTGCACGAGGCCAAGTCGAAGACCGTGTTGGTGGTCATGGCTACGGTGTCGGGATAGACGCTTTTGTTGCCGTAGGCTTTGAGATAGACCAGTTTGTTGCCCCTTACCACGGCCAATACGGCTCCCGGCATTTCGCCCTGGTCGATGGCATCGTAGATGAGTTGATCCACTTTTTCCAATCGTTCGGAGTCCATACCGGCGGATTCCGGAGAGGCTTTTTTCAGGCCTTTTGCCTGGGAGGGGAGCGATACGGCCAAAGCCAGGCACAGCAGTGCCACTGCTAAAAATTTACTTTTCATGGAATTTGAAAAAGATTAGTATTGGTTAGACGAAAGCAAAAGTAAGGATTTTATCGAAAGATCGGCTTTTCTTTGAAAAAAGAAGTGCAGAGCGAGCCCTTCCGATGTGGGTTTTAGGGGTTTTGGATGCCTCGGCTGAAAAACAGGGTCGCAGGAATGAAAGGAAAGACGGGATCGCGGAGTGAAAGGAAAGCGTCAGGGGAGGAAATCGTCGAGGGTCCCCTGTGGATTTTCCAGCGTCCGCAGGAGTTGTTCCCGCGCCGGGGTGTCCTTTATCAGGCTGTCGATGGCCTTGCGGGCCTGTTCTTTTTCTCCGGCCAAAGCCAGGGCCAGTGCATAATTTACCTTGTCGGCTTGCGACAAGGTATCGAGCGCGCGGTACTGGTCGGCCGCCTGATGGTACCAGGTCCGGGCTTGGGGTTCGTCCCCTGTTTTTTGCAGCAGCATCCCGATGCTGAGCCGAAGCGAGGGGAGGTCCTTTTTTTCGAGGGCTTTTTTCATCCAGACAAGGGCGTTCCCGTAGTCCAGGCAGTACAGGTAGAGGGTTGCTTTCCGGGCGTAGTAGAGATGGGATTGCGGGGAATACATTACCGCCGAGTCGAGCAGCGTCTGGCAACTGTCCACCACGTCCCGGAAGAGGACGCGCACAGAATCGGAAAAGGTTTCCGCCTGCGCCCAGGCGGTAGTATCGGGCATCTCTTCGTGGAGAAAACGCTGCAAAGCCTCCTCCGCCCGGTTGTTGTATTCGATAGAGCGGGGGTCTATTCCGTTTTGGTTTCCGCATCCTTGGCAGGCGGCCAGGGCGAGAAGGGGAAGGAGTATATGCAGGGTTTTCATCCGGGGTGCTTTGTGCAAAAGTATGGAAAGTCCGGGTGATGTGCGAAAAATTTTGTCAGGGGTCTTGCTTTGCGGTCGGGGACGCTGCGGCGGCTTTGCCGGTAAGAAAAAAGAAGCGTCCTTCGAGAAGTCGAGGGGAAGGGAGAAAATGAAAAATCCTCCACAAGGATTTGTGGAGGATTTTTCGCGGTCCGGACGGGACTCGAACCCGCGACCCCATGCGTGACAGGCATGTATTCTAACCAGCTGAACTACCGAACCTCTCTGGATAGCGGTTGCAAAGATACGCACAAAAACGAAACATCCAAACAAATTTCGAGCCAGGGGCGATATTTTTTTTCTTCCCGGGACGGAATGCCTACCTTTGGAGCATAAAAACAACCGGATATGCGTAACGACAAGATCGTAGTGAGTCTTTGTGCCGAGGGTACCGATACGGTGTTCGCCCTTTCGGCCGGGAGGATGTTGGCCGGATGCGCGGTGCAGAAACGCCCCACCGACCCGCTGTATGCCTTGTTGCCGAAGATAGA
Source organism: Flavobacteriales bacterium UBA1820 (assembly GCA_002314265.1). GTDB lineage: Bacteria > Bacteroidota > Bacteroidia > Flavobacteriales > UBA1820 > Merdimorpha. Next base: position 3,272 of record DCEW01000096.1, on the reverse strand, counting down.
CGCTGAATCGTCGGTGGAGCAGGTGCTGGAATTTCGTCCCGATGTGGTGCTGGTCCCGGTGGATTACGACTCCCGACGGAGCGAAAGTCTGGCTCGGGAGGGGGTTGAGGTGATCCCGGTAGGAGGCGATACTCTGGAGCAGGCGTACGACAACCTCCGCCGGATCGGAAACGTTCTGGGGCGGGCGGCCGAAGCCGAGAAGATCGTTACCAAGACCGAATACGGGTTTTCCCTGTTGGCCGATCAGGTGCGGGGGGTCGATGCGTTGCGCACGGCTTTCTTTTTTTCCCGGGAACCTTATACGGCGGCCGGGGGGCGGAGTTTGGTTGGAGAATTGCTTCGGCGCAACCGTCTGGAAAATATCTATGGGGATATCCCGCGCGGCAGCGCTTGTCCGGATCTGTCCACCCTTCGCCTGACGGATGTGCAACTGGTGCTGCTGGCCGACTATCCGGAGGAATTGACCGACGAGGATGCGATCCGGATAGGAAACCATACGGAACACGCCTTGACGGTGTTCGTGCCGGGAGAACTGTGGCGGGGGGGCGCGCCTTTGGCGCGCCTNNCGCCTGCCGGAATTTTTCCGCCGGCTCAACGAAAAGATCCGCCGCTTTTCCGACGACAGTCTGGCCGAGCGGGACAAGCCTACGTATTTCTGATGTTTTTCTGAGATAAAAACAGGAGGCGGCTCGGCATTCGTCCAAGCCGAAAACTTCGTTTCCGGTTTGCCGCTGCGCTCGCCTTTCACTATTTTTGCGCTCATGGAGTACTCGATCGAAAAAGCCTTGGCTACGGCCTTGGAAAATCTGGCCCATCTGGTGGAGATACCGTCCTGCTCGCGGCAGGAAGACGGTACGGCCGAGTATCTCCTCTCCCACCTCTCGGGACGGGGTATCGCGGCGCAAAGGGTCAAGAACAACGTGTGGGCTCTCAACCGCCATTTCGACCCGAAACTCCCTACGCTTTTGCTGTGCTCGCATCACGATACGGTGCGTCCGGCGGCCGGTTATACGCGCAATCCGTACCGGGCTTCGTTGGAGCAGGGGCGGTTGTACGGGCTGGGCAGCAACGATGCGGGCGCTCCGTTGGTGAGCTTGATCGAGGCTTTTGCACGCTTTTATCCCCGGGAGGGCTTGCGGTACAACCTGGCTTTGGCTGCGGTAGCCGAAGAAGAGTGCTCGGGGGCCGATGGTGTGTCGGCACTGTGGGAGCATTTGCCTCCGATCGACTGTGCGATCGTCGGGGAACCGACCGGGATGCGGATGGCGGTGGCCGAGAAGTCGCTGATCGTGGTGGATTGTACGGCGCAGGGGCGCAGCGGTCATGCGGCGCGCGAGGAGGGGGACAACGCGATCTACAAAGCGGTGCAGGACATCGAGGCGATCCGCCGGTATGAGTTCCCGCGGGTGTCGCCCACGTTGGGAAAGGTAAAGATGACCGTTACGATGATCCAGGCCGGCACCCAGCACAACGTGATCCCGGACAAATGCACCTTCACGGTGGATATACGCACCACCGATGCCTATACCAACCGGGAGATCATGGACACTTTGCAAGGACTCATCGGTGCGCAGGCGCAGGCGCGCTCGTTGCGGCGCAGGGCGTGGGCCATTGCTTCGGACCATCCCTTGGTCGAGGCGGGGCGTGCGTTGGGCTTGGATTCATTCGGCTCGCCGACGATGTCGGATGCGGCTTTGCTGCCGTGCCCGTGCCTGAAGATAGGTCCGGGGCTTTCCGAACGTTCCCATACGGCGGACGAATACGTGGAGGTGGCTGAATTGGAGCGGGGGATACGGGTGTACGGGCAGCTGCTGGAACGCTTGCTCGTGGGATGATGGTACGACCGCAACTTTCTTTTGGCAAAGAAGATACCAGGTGCAGTAACAGGAAATACAAAAGATAAAAACGAGGAAAAATATGAAACTCTGGGACAAGGGATATTCCATCGATCAAAAGATAGATGTGTTTACCGTCGGGAACGACCGCGTGCTGGATCAGGTGTTGGCGCGCTACGACGTGCAGGGCAACAAGGCCCAGGCCGTGATGCTGAACCGCATCGGGGTGTTGACCGACGAGGAACTCAAGGGTATGCTCCGGGAATTGGACGCCATCGGGGCGGAGATCGAAAAAGGCGATTTCAAGATCGAGGACGAGTTCGAGGACGTACACTCCAAGATCGAATTTATGCTCACCGAGCGTTTGGGCGATACGGGCAAGAAGATCCATACGGCCCGCTCGCGCAATGACCAGGTGCTGGTCGATATGCACCTGTATGTACGGGACGAATTGCTGCATATCCGTCGGGGGGTGCGCACGCTTTTCGATCGGCTCATTGCCCTCTCGGAGCAGTACAAGGAGGTCCTGCTGCCGGGTTACACCCATCTTCAGGTGGCGATGCCTTCTTCGTTCGGGTTGTGGTTCGGGGCGTATGCCGAGAGCCTGGTGGACGACGTGTACCTGCTCAACGCGGCGTACCGCATTGCCGACCAGAATCCCTTGGGTTCGGCGGCCGGATACGGTTCGTCGTTTCCCATCGATCGCGAGATAACCACGCGCGAGCTGGGTTTTTCGCAGATGAAGGTCAATTCCGTGGCGGCACAGATGAGTCGCGGAAAACTGGAAAAGACTTCGGCTTTTGCCATGGCTTCCGTGGCGGGTACTCTGTCCAAGATGGCGATGGATATTTGCCTGTACATGAGCCAGAACTTCGGTTTCGTGTCCTTCCCAGACGAACTGACCACCGGGTCGAGCATCATGCCGCACAAGAAAAATCCCGATGTGTTCGAGTTGATCCGGGCCAAATGCAACCGCATCCAGGCGCTGCCCAACGAATTGATCCTGATCCAGAACAACCTGCCTTCGGGTTATCAGCGCGACCTGCAACTGCTCAAGGAGTGTTTTGTCCCGGCGGTGTCCATGTTGAACAGCTGTCTGGACATGGCCGATTTCATGTTGGCCAATATCCGCGTGAGCCGCGACCTGCTGGACGATCCGCGCTACCGCTACATCTTCAGCGTGGAGGAGGTGAATCGTCTGGTGCTTTCGGGGATGCCGTTCCGCGATGCGTACAAAAAAGTGGGCCGCGAGATCGCCGAGGGGACTTTTACGCCGGACAAGAAGTTGAACCATACGCACATCGGTTCGCTGGGCAACCTGCGCAACGATCTGATCGTGGCCAAGATGGATGCGGCGATGAAGGAACTGGAATAGGTTCTCTTCCCAAGGGTGCCGTTCAATCAAAAAAAGCCGGGGCGAAAGCCCCGGCTTTTTTT
>DCEW01000094.1 GCA_002314265.1 Flavobacteriales bacterium UBA1820 | reverse complement strand
GGGCAAAAAGAAAGCGGCGCGCAGCGCCGCTTTCTTTTTGCCCGCTCCCGGATTGAGGAGATCAAGCCTCTTTGGAGCGTTTGTTTTTCGCTTTCTTCACCTTTTCCGGTTTTTCAGCTTTGGCGTTTTTCAGTTTGGCATCCTGCGGAACATTGACGATGGTCAGTTCGTCGAGGATGTTCTGAGCCCCCATCACCTTGTCGATGACGAACAGCACGTAGCGGATATCCACGCTGATGGTACGCTGGAGGTTGGGCTCGAATTCGATGTCGCCGCTCATGGCTTCCCAGTTGCCGTCGAAGGCGATACCGATGAGTTCTCCCCGTCCGTTGATCACCGGCGAGCCGGAGTTGCCTCCCGTGATGTCGAGGTTGGAAAGGAAGCAGGTGATCAGTTGGCCCTTGGAATTGGCGTACGGACCGTAGTCGCGCGCAGCATTGAGATCGAGCAGTTTTTGCGGAGCGTCAAATTCCGGATCGCCCTTCTTGTACTTCTGGGCCACACCGTCCAAGGTCGTTTCGTAGTGGTACGTAACCCCGTCTTTCGGATCGTAGGGCAGGATGTTCCCGTAGGTAAGGCGCATGGTGAAGTTGGCATCCGGATAGAATACCCGACGGCCCTCGAATGCCTTCTGCAGCGCCGCATGGAACAGGCGGTCGGCCCGGTTGAAGGAGTTGACGATCTCCCGGTTCTTTTTGTTGAGGGCCAGATACTGGTCGTAGTAGGATTTGAATACCTCGACGGCCGGATCTTTCAGGACAGCTTCCGGATCGTCCTTCAGGGCAGCCTGCAACTCCTCGGGACGGAACAGCAGCGAAGTCTCCATCGCAGCGGCCAGCGAATCGACGCCGATCTCTTGGATGCGGGCCGAGAGAACCGCAGGCAACAGGCTGTCGGGAACATTCTTGACGATGTGTTTCATCAGCTCGGTAGACAGACGCTTCTCCAAGTTCATGTCCAGACGCTCGTAGTATTTGGGCAGGCGTTCGATGAAGGCTCCGCGCAGCGAATCCGAGTACTGCGGCGAGGAGAAGATCGTTCCCAACTGCCAGCCCACCGAGGATACCGTCGAACCCGAAAGGCCGGCCTGCGAGAGGTACTGCAGGGCAGCCGTCGAAGCAGCGGTGGCCGCATAGTAATGCTGCATGGTCTGGAAAATATCTCCGTAAACGGCCTTGCGCACCGGATCGGCTTCGATCCAGGCAGCCACTTCGGCTTCGATGCCCCGTTTCTTATCGGCCGTCTTGTTCTTGGTCAGCGCATCGATCATCCCGATGCGGTTTTTCCAGTAGTTGGACGTCGAAGCGAAGGACGACGCGTAGTTCAAGCGCACCGTGTCGTTGGCGGCCATCGCCTCGCGCATGATGTTCAGTTTGGCGTCGCGGGCATCCACGAAGGCCGGGTATTCGGTATTTACCAGAAAATCGATGCCCCACGAGGTGAGGTAGCGCTGCGTGGTGCCGGGGTACCCCATGATGAAGCAGAAGTCCCCTTCTTTCTTGTCGCCGATATTGATCGTAAAGTATTCTTTCGGGCGGTAGGGTACGTTGTCTTCGGAGTAGTCGGCCGGGTTGTTGTCCTTGTCGGCATAGATGCGGAACATGGAAAAGTCGCAGGTATGGCGGGGCCACATCCAGTTGTCCGTTTCGCCGCCGAACTTACCGATGGAATAGGGCGGAGTGCACACCAGGCGAATGTCGCGGAACACTTGGTAAACGAACAGGTAGTATTCGTTGCCCTTGTAGAAGCTCTTGACCTCGGCGCGGTATTTGCCGTCTTCGCTGGCTTGCTGTTCGATCTCGGTGGCGATCTTCTCGATGGCTTCGTACCGTTCGTCCTCGGTCATGTTGGGGGTAATGACTTCCTGGATACGGTTGGTCACGTCTTCCATCCGTACGAAGAAAGTAACGGTCAGCCCTTTGGCCGGGAGTTCCTCTTTCATCGAGGGAGCGTAAAACCCGTCGTGCAGGTAGTCGTGTTCCGGGGTAGAGAGGTCGGCGATGGCACTGAAACCGCAGTGGTGGTTGGTCAGCACCAGACCGTTGGCCGACACCATTTCCGAGGAGCAGCCGTTGCCGAAGATAGGCACCGCATCCTTGAGCGAGGAGTTATTGACGCTGTAGATCTCTTCCGGAGTCAGTTGCAGGCCATGTTTCTGCATGTCCACATAGTTGAGCCGCTTGATAAAGATCGGCAGCCACATGCCCTCGTCGGCGCGCACCTGGCTCGGAAGGAGCAGGCAGGCAGCCAGCAGGGCAGAGAGGAAAAATCGTTTTTTCATCGTCGATTCGAATTTTTGTTGATTTCTTGATGGCAAAGTTAAGGATTTGCCCGCAAAAAAGAAAGCACACCCCCTCGGATACGTCTGTCGCGCTGTTTGAGGAAGGATCCCTTTCGTATGCCGACCTTCACTTAGCGGATAACCCGCACGTAGTCCTCCTTGCGGGGTTTGCGCGGCGAGGGTTCCGCTGCCGGATAACCCAAGGACAGGGCACCGACCCCGCAGAGGCCCTCGGGAAGTCCCCATTGTTTCATCAGGGCAACCCCTTCCTCGGTAGCGAACATTTCCCGTTCGCGGTTGATCCAGCAGCTGCCCACTCCCAGCGCATGGGCCGCCAGCATCATGTTTTCCAATACGCAGTTGGCATCCTGGACGGCATTTTTCGCCTCTTGGGGAGCGAAGACCAGCACGAGGGTCGGCGCGCCGTAGTACGGGTCGGCCGAAGTATTCATCACGCGGGCGTTCATGGCCGAGAGCTGTGCGATCTGCCCGGGGTTTTGCACGGCTACGATATAGGGCGATTGGGCACCCATGGCCGACGGAGCATATGTTCCGGCCTGGAGGATAGCCTCCAGTTGTTCGTCTGCGATCTGTTCGGGACGGTAGCTGCGGCAGCTGCGCCGCGTTTGGATCAGGTGCAGAAAATCTTTTTCCATGGCGGATACTTTTGTGTTTTTACAGTATAGCAAAGATACGCAAAGCCGACTGCAAAGCCTCGGGGGAAGACGAAGTTTTTCCCCGAAGGATTGGCCGAGGCGCATCCTGTTTTATCCAAAAATAGCGAAATATTATTTCCTGTCCTCCAAACAAATACGGCAACAAAATTATAACTTTTTCAGATGATAAGACAAAAAATATTAAATTAAAACTTCAATCCTCTGTTTTTTCTTGGCTCTTCTGTCGGTCTTCGTAAACTATGCTGTAATTTATCAAACTGCTCTTTGAACATGGGAAAACCATTTGTGTGCTTTTTCGAGCAAAGTGTTCAGCCGGGATATTTCCCTGTCTTTGGCTTCAATCTCTTGATTGTGTATTCCTTGAAAATACAGTCAGGGCAGCCTGACCGTGATTCATTGATTTAACCTTTTGCCTGTCCGGTCGTGATGATCGGGCAGGTTTTCCTGTGTTCCGCCCTGACGGGGCCCGACTGGCTTTTATAGCCAGGCATCAGCCTTTTTTACACCCCAAAATGTAAAATTGGGTGTTTATTGAGAGAAACAAAAGAAAAATAGGATAATATATTTGACAATAATATCCTGTTTTTTAATTAGTAATGTTAATATTATTCTCCACGTATAAACATATTCTGATAGTTAATCACAAGCCGTTTGAATGACAATACGAAGTCTGCTCCCAATGAACCTGAAAACAGTTGGCTGCTAGATTCTGTATCCTTAACGACTTCCGTATCATATAATGTTACAGTAGTACCTGCTGCCTTAAAACAGAACTTTGGCAATGTGACTGCTGTTGTCTGCGATATTCCACCAAATCCTCCACGGGAAGTTGTATGTTCTGCAAGCCCCTCAATGGCATGAGGAAACATTTCTGCGAATTTGTTCCCCAAATCGGACTTTACGTTTCCGGTATCAAAAATCAGATCAATAGGTTTCTCGTCATAATTTATCCGTACCTGTGGTGTGTTTGAAGACAGATACATATTCGGCTCTCCGTCTGACACTTTGTGGGGAAAAACATACTTGCCAGCTTCATTGTCTATGATTATTTCCCGTGCGTCCCTTATAAAGTTATAACCAAGCACTCCGTCAAATGTAAATACAGAATCTAGTTCATTGTCGGGAGGGGCAACCATAAAAATAGGGTTATGATATACCAGTTCTCCGATTTTCATAGAATCTGCCGTGGCGAGTCTCACAAAACCAATCTCCATACCTGATACGGGAATAGAATCTGCCACAATTTTCAAACCGGCTTCTTTCGCATATTTCTCTGAAACGAAATTGCCGAAAGAACAGCCTGTGTCGAAAATATAGTTTTTCGTTATGCCATTTACTTCTACGGGGATATAAATATGCTTACCTCTTCCCACGGTTTCAACACTCATTGGTACTGCAATGTCCAAATCAGGACGTTCAAGATAAGGCTTTGGCACATTGGTGAGTGCCTTGCCAACCTTTTCTATAAACACAAAACTATAAAGAGCCTCAAACGGCACAGAATTTTTGAGTGCATTTACAAGGCTTTCCCCAACTTTTCCAGCTTGCTCATACATGCCCAAATTTAAAAAGTTCATGCCTTGCAAAGCTACCATACCTATTGAGGTTTGTCCATCCATTTCATTTTGGTGATGCAACAACAAACTGTCAAGGGCAACAGCAGCATTATCCAACTTGTTGAATCCAATGCCTAACTGTATGTCTGCTATAAGATTAAGCATTTTTATACTCACAGAGTCTCTTAATTTCGGATATTCATTTCTCAATTGGAACAAATCTCCGCTGTTCAGAATTTCCCCCATTTTCACATCGGCCTGTGTTTGTGAATAAACAGAACTATACCCTAATAAAAAAGTGATAAGGAGAAATGAAAGTCTATTTATAATTGTCATATTAAATTGTGTGATATTAAATTAGATATGATACAAAAATACGGAAAGCCGAGCACAAAGCCTCGGGGGAAGACGAAGATTTTTGTAAAGAGGAAAGGAAAAGCATACCGGGGTTCTTCTCCTTTTACACAAGTGCAAACGATGTGTGGGTTATGGGTAGAGCCGTTGTTTTCGGCGTGTGTTATCGCGGCGGCAGGTACAGGTGGGCAGGGAGCCGAGGACAGATTTCCGATGTTAAAATAAATTTAAAAACCGATTCCCGTATGCCGGACCCGTATAAAAAACGTATTATTGCATAAGAAAACCGAAAAACAAACCGAAAACATCGTTATGGAAGAAAAAGCAACCCATACGCCTTACGGCTCCTCGGGAGAGGAGCAGGCACCGCGCCGTCGTCCTGCCGCCGTGTTGATCCTGTTGATCGTTTTACTGGTAGCCGCTATCGTGTATATCTTTTATTCGCGTTCGGAGTACAACGAGATCATCGAGAACAACCGCCAGCAGGCCATTGCCGAATTGTCGGCTTTGCAGGCCGAATACGACACCCTGTACGTGCAGGATTCCAAGTTGAAGATCGAGATCGACGAAGCCCAGCAGCATATCGCCCTGCTTCGCGATTCGATGGTCAATTACAAGGCCAACCTGAGCCTGTTGCGTTCCTACCAGGCACAGATCAAACGTCTGCGCGAGGAAAAGAAGGAACTTTTCCACGTGGCCGACTCGCTCAACCGCCTGAACAAAGTCCTGATCGCCCAGCGCGACAAGGCAGAGGACTCCCTGCGCAAGACCTCGTCCCGCAACCAGCAACTGGTGCAGGAAAACGTGCGGATGCAGCAGGACATCAAGACGGCCGCCACCCTCGACGCCCGCAATGTCAAGGCGCAAGCCATCAGTGTGTCCAATTCGGGCCGCGTGACCGATACCGACCGGGCCCGCCGCACGGACCAGATCCGCGTTTCGTTTACCTTGGCCAAAAACCAGTTTGCCCAGAACGGGAACAAGGTAGTTTACGTCCGGGTCGTTTCGCCCGACAAGCTCATCGGCATCGAGAAGGGCAACAACTTCTTTGTCGTGGGCGAGGAACGGATGCAGTTCAGCGGCGCGAAGGAAGTATTGTATGAAAACCAGGACCTCGACGTGAGTGTCTTTGTGGAAGGTGTTCCCGGCGATTTCGTCGAGGGCAAATACCAAGTGTACGTCTATGCGGACGGCAAGGAAATAGGCCGGACGCAGATGCTGCTGCGATAAGCGGTACGCAGGCGCAGAAAGCGGGCAGGCGGCACCCCGAAGGGGGTGCA
>DCEW01000106.1 GCA_002314265.1 Flavobacteriales bacterium UBA1820 | reverse complement strand
GCACTGGCGCTTGCCCGCTTTGGGAGAGAAAGGGGAATGATTACGCTTGCGTCCCGGCTTCCGGCCTCTGCGGCGAAGATGTTTTCGAGGCTTTGCGCGAACCGGTGTAGAGCTCGTATTTCACCAGGCGGGATTCGAGGTTGGCATTCATCAGCGGGATGGAACGGCTGGTGCGCAGCCCGAGGGATTTCAGTCCCTCTTTCGATCCGGTGATCATCCAGGCTATGGTGTCGGGGTAGGCCGTCTTGAGCGTATCGCCGATGCGTTTGTAAAACTCCCGTTCGTCCACCTCCAGGCGTTGCCCGTACGGAGGGTTGAACAGCAGGGTCCAGGCGCCTTCCTCCGGCCGGCGGGAGTGAAAGAAGTCCTGTCGGGAAAGTCCGATGAAGTCTTCCAGACCGGCTGCGGTGATGTTTTCCGCGGCTTTTGCCAGCGCTGAGGGGGCTTTGTCCCGCCCGAGGATGCGGATGCCCGGATCGCGCATCTTGCGCAGGGAGACTTCCTTGATCTTTTCGAAGAGTTGCGGGTCGAAATCCTTCCACGACTCGAACCCGAAGCGCTTTTTGTGGATGCAGGCCGGGATGTTGGCCGCGACCATCGCCGCTTCGATCAGCAGCGTGCCCGATCCGCACATCGGGTCCATCAGGTTCGTTTGTCCCCTCCAGCCCGAAAGCAGGACCAGTCCGGCGGCCAATACCTCGTTGATGGGGGCGATGTTGGTCGCCTGACGGTATCCCCGGCGGTGCAGACCCAGCGAACTGTCCAGCGAGAGGGTCAAGGTACGGTCGGCCAGATGGACGTTTACCTTCAGGGAGGGGGTGTCGCGGTCGATGTCCGGACGCGCGTTCATCTTGTCGCGGATGCGGTCCACGATGGCGTCCTTGACTCTCAGGGTGACGTAGTGGCTGTTGGTGAATATTTCCGAGGCGACGGTGGCGTCCACGGCCAGGGTGTCGCGGGAAGTGAGGTAACGTTCCCAGGGGAGATTGTACACCGAGCGGTAGAGTTGGGTATCGGAGGCGACTTTGTCGGTCTTCAAGGGCACGAGTACCGACAGAGCCGTGCGCAGGCACAGGTTGGCCTTGTACAGGAAACCCTTGTCGCCGTAGAACGATACGGCTCTCCGGGCGGTTTCTACCCGCATGGCGCCCAGGTTGCGCAGTTCCTCGGCCAGGACGTCCTCCAGTCCGTAGAAGGTCTTGGCCACCATCTGAAAATTGCCTTCCGGCATCGGTTTTGCCATCGAGAATGGATGTTTTGCGGCAAAGGTACGTACTTTCTGTGCGGCGGGAAAATCCGGGTGGGATTTTGATCCCGGGGATGGGGCAACGGCGCGTTTTTCCCCGGACGGGCGCGCGGGTATTTCCCGGGAAAATCGTATCTTTGTCTGTTTGGAAAACGAAGCAAAGCAAGAGATAAAATACTACGAAGAAATGAGTGAGACGACAGATCCCGCACAGGGCTATTCGGCCGACAGCATCGTGGTGCTGGAAGGTCTGGAGGCTGTGCGCAAACGTCCCGGTATGTATATCGGCGACACCAGTACCCGCGGACTTCACCACTTGGTCAACGAAGTGGTGGACAACTCCATCGACGAGGCACTGGCCGGTTACTGCTCCCGCATCGATGTAACGATCAATCCCGACAATTCCATCACCGTGCGCGACAACGGGCGCGGTATCCCCACGGACTACCATCCCAAGGAAAAGAAATCCGCCCTCGAAGTGGTGATGACCATCCTGCACGCCGGTGGTAAATTCGACAAGGATTCGTACAAGGTTTCCGGCGGTCTGCACGGAGTGGGCGTGTCGTGCGTCAATGCGCTTTCCGACCACATGCGGGTCGAGGTGCACCGCGAGGGAAAAATATTCGAACAGGAGTATTCCTGCGGAAAACCGCTCTATCCGGTGCGTGAGATCGGTACGGCGGACGATACCGGTACCATCGTAACATTCCATCCGGATGCGACCATCTTTACCGATACGGCCTATCAGTACGACATCCTCCAGAGCCGTATGCGCGAGCTGGCTTACCTGAACAAGAACATTACCATTTGCCTGACCGACCTGCGGGAAAAAGACGAGCAGGGTGCTCCCCGGAGTGAACGTTTCCATTCCACTACGGGATTGGACGAATTCGTTACCTTCCTGGACAGTGCGCGCGAACCCTTGATCGAGACCATCATCCACATGGACGGCGAGCGGGACGGCATACCGGTGGAGGTCGCCTTGCATTACAACACCTCGTACACCGAGAACATCCACTCGTACGTCAACAACATCAATACCATCGAGGGAGGTACGCATCTGGCGGGATTCCGCCGGGGACTGACCCGTACGCTCAAGAAATACGCCGAGGATTCCGGCCTGTTGGCCAAGGAAAAGGTGGAAATCTCGGGCGACGACTTCCGCGAAGGGCTCACGGCCGTGATCTCGGTCAAGGTGCAGGAACCGCTTTTCGAGGGGCAGACCAAAACCAAACTGGGCAACAAGGAAGTGCTCGGCGCGGTGGACAAGCTGGTGGGCGACATGCTTTCCAACTACCTGGAGGAACACCCCTCCGAAGCCAAGATCATCGTGCAGAAGGTGCTCCTGGCAGCCAAAGCCCGTGCTGCGGCCAAGAAGGCGCGCGAGATGGTGCAGCGCAAGACGGTGATGAACGGCGGAGGTCTGCCGGGCAAACTGGCCGACTGCTCCGAACACGACCCGGCCAAGTCCGAGATCTTCTTCGTCGAGGGAGATTCCGCCGGCGGTACCGCCAAACAGGGGCGCGACCGCCACTTCCAGGCCATCCTCCCCTTGCGCGGTAAGATCCTCAACGTGGAGAAAGCAATGCAGCACCGCGTGTTTGAAAACGAGGAGATCCGCAACATCTACACCGCACTCGGGGTAACCATCGGTACCGAGGACGATTCCAAGGCACTCAACACCGAAAAGCTCCGTTACCACAAGATCATCATCATGACCGATGCCGATGTCGATGGCAGCCACATCGACACACTGATGCTGACCTTCTTCTTCCGTTACATGAAGGAACTCATCGAGAAGGGATATGTCTATATCGCCACTCCGCCGTTGTACCTGGTCAAGAAAGGACAGCGGCAGGCCTATGCCTGGAACGAGGACCAGCGCGATGCGCTGGTGCGCGAGATGGGCGGCGGCAGCGACAAGGGCGTTACCATCCAGCGTTACAAAGGTCTGGGTGAGATGAACGACCACCAGTTGTGGGAAACGACGATGAATCCCGAAAACCGTATCCTCAAGCAGATCACCATCGACAATGCGGCCGATGCGGACTATATCTTCTCCATGCTCATGGGGGACGATGTACCGCCGCGGCGCGAGTTTATCGAAAAGAACGCCAAGTACGCCAATATCGACGCGTGATCGCTCCTGGCGAATGCGGCGAAGGGGCGGAGAAAGGGACGGACAAGCACCGTTTTTGCCGGACGATCGGACGGGGAAAAGGGGCGAAAATTCCGCGTGGGGCCTTGATAGGGCAGAAAAATACCGTCAAAAAGGTCGGAAAATGTTTCCGACCTTTTTTCTTGCCGGGAGATTGCTTATCTTTACCAATTCATTAAGAAAAATTATTGTTCTTTTAACACGAAAACGAAAAGAATCGCATGAAAAAAATAGCCGGAATCCTTTTGACCTGCCTGTTGGGTGCCTCTGGGTTGCATGCCCAGCAGGATACGCTTCGCCCGATTCCCTTCGGCGATTTCGATCAGTGGCTCGTGCGCCGGATCAAGGAGTCGTCCGTGATCGGAGGGCGGGAGTCGTTGGTGTACATGATCGCTCCGGTCGATACCTTGGTAGGGCCTCAGCCGTATGTCAACCGTTCGGCTTCGCCCTGGTCTTCGTCCAACGTGATGGCCAAGGTGGCGGGTATCGTCAAGACTTCCGTGACGGTCTTCCCGGAAAAACGCGGCAAGGGATACTGCGTGCGGATGGACACGAAACTGGAAAAGGTCAAGGTGCTGGGAGTGGTCAATATTTCGGTGCTGGCCTCGGGGAGTATTTTCCTCGGGAAGACCCTCGAACCGATCCGGGGGGCAAGCGATCCGTACAAGAACCTCGACATGGGTATCCCCTTTACCGGGACACCCGAGGCGCTGGTATTCGACTACAAGGCCAAAATATCGCAGGATACGATGGTAACCCGTGCCAGCGGCAGCGGCGTGACCAAAATCAAGGGGCGCGACCAGGCCGAAGTACTGCTCTTTCTGCAGCGTCGCTGGGAAGATGACAAGGGCAATATCTATGCCCAACGTGTCGGCACAGCGGTGATGCGCATAGGTCGCGATGTGCCCCAGTGGGTCAATGGTTACCGCTTGCCCATCCTCTACGGCGATGTGAGTCAGCGGCCGGATTACGATCCGTCGATGGAGTTGATGGACCAAGGGCTCTTCTATGCGCTCAACAGCAAGGGCAAGATGGTCCCCGTGCAGGAAACCTGCTGGGGCGGCAAGGATGTGAAGCCGACCCATCTGATCCTGATGTTTTCCTCCGGAAGCCTGGGTGCCTATACCGGTGCCCTGGGCAATGCGCTGTGGGTGGACAATGTAAAAATGGCATACTGAAGAGGTATGCGGAATTTCTAAATCGTTTTACGCCGATGAACAACAATTGGGTGATCGTAACCGGAGCCGACCGCGGGATCGGTGAGAGTTTGGCTGCTCGCCTGGCCGATATGGATTATGGAGTGATCATGGCTTGCCGGAATGTGGAGAAGGCTGCGCACGTTTTCGAACACATTCGTTACATAACCTCCAACCGCGATGTGCGTCTGATGCCGCTCGATCTGTCTTCGCTCTCTTCGATCGCTTCGTTTGTCCGTACGGTGGACGAGAAAGCGTACAACGTCCGTGCTTTGGTGAACAATGCCGGGGTGTTGCGCAAACGTTGCGAAAAGACCGTGGATGGGTTCGAGGAAACGGTAGGGGTGAATTACCTCGGGACGTACCTGCTTACCCGTTTGATGATGCCTATCCTGTTGCGCTCCGAAGGGGTCTCCCGGGTGATGAATACGGTATCGGCGATGGTGAAGTTCGGTCGGGTGGATATGGACTTTTTCGAGGTCAGTCCCAAGGAATATCGCCGGATGAGGGCCTATGCCTCCTCCAAGCTCGCTTTGCTGATGTTTACCCAAAGCTTGACCGAAAAACTGGGCAAGCAGGCCGGCGTGGTGGTCAATGCGTTCAATCCCGGATGGGTCAATACCAAGATGCTCACGATGCACAATTGGCTCGACCCGTTTCTCGACATCCTGGTGCGTCCTTTGCTCAAGAGTCCCGATACGGCAGCTGCCCAACAGGTCGAAGCTCTTTTCCCGAAAAAAGAGAAAGGTGGCGGACGGGTCTATACTGCCCGCAGGCAGTTCCTGATCCGGGAATTTGCCGCGGCGCACCGCCACAAGGACTGGTTGTACGACCATACGGAAGAAATCCTGCGCGAAAAGGGTTTCCCCTTGCCTCCCTTGGGGAGGTAAACAGCCCGGGAGAGACCGAAGTTTCTGTATCCGCGCTTCTTGTGCGAAGCGGGAGCAGGTCTGTTGTGTTTTTTTTGGATGCGGAGCGGGCGGGTCTATCGGGTGTAGGTAGCCTCGTCCGAGTAGGCCAGGATGCCGAATCCGATGAACGGAAACAGGGTCAGGAGGATCCCCATCAGGTAGTCGCGCGAGAAGCGTCGGGCGAGTTCGTTCAGCGTCATGAAGGCGAAGATGATGTTGACTACCGGGATAAAGAACAGGATGATCCACCACAGGGGGCGCTCCAGTTCTTCCAGCAGGATGTAGAGGTTGTAGATGGGGATAAACCCTTCCCAGAAGGTGTGTCCCATCTTTTCAAAAGTCTTGCCCATGAAAAAGAGGGTGAGCAGCGCGAGGATCAGCGAATAGGTCATGGTATTTTTTTGGTTTGGTTTTTTTCTTAAAACAAAGATAGCGAAAGCCGAGAGTAGAGGCAAACGAAAACGAAGTTTTCGGATTTGGATATGCCAAGGCGCCTCCTGTCTTATCTAAAGAGGCGGAAAGTCGAGCGTAAGGCCGTCGGGAGGATAATGTTTTTCATGGGCGGGCTATCTATTCAAACGAGAGGGTTTTGCAGAGCGGTTTGTAAGGAAAGGAAACGGAATTTTTCCCGGTGGGGGATGAGGTTAATTTACTTTCCGGGAGCTTTTCTTCTCTTAAAATCAGCAAAAGGGCTCGCGCGATGTTTTTTTCGGAAAAAAAAGGACGGGACTTGCACATGGGGGTGGATTTTGCCTACATTTGCCTTACGACAGACATGAATCCCGAAGGGTACCGCGATACTTTTCCGGGGTTCTTTGTTTTTTGTGTCTGAGAAAAAGATTTGTCTATCGAAAAAAAAAAAGAAAAAATGGGAAACGTATCGTACTACACTCCGGAAGGGTATGCCAAACTCAAGGCGGAACTGGAGCATATGAAGACCGTGGAACGAGCCCACGTGATAAAACAAATAGCCGAGGCCCGGGACAAGGGCGATTTGTCCGAAAACGCCGAATACGACGCTGCGAAAGAAGCACAGGGAATGCTGGAGCTGCGCATCGCCAAACTGGAAGAAACCCTGGCCAGCGCCCGGGTGGTGGATGCTTCGCAGTTGGACAACTCGAAGGTGCTGATCCTCTCCACGGTGCGCATCCGCAACCAGCAGAACGGCAAGGAGGTAACCTACACGCTCGTGGCCCAAAACGAGGCCAATATCGCACAAGGGAAGATCTCGGTGGATTCCCCCATCGGGAAAGGCCTTTTGGGCAAGTCGGTGGGCGAGGTGGCCGAAATCAAGGTTCCCAGTGGCACGATGCATTTTGAAGTGCTGGAGATCACTCGTTAGTCGAACCGTATAAAATACCGAATACACCATGGCTTCCGTATTTACCAAGATCATACGCGGGGAGATCCCTTCGTATAAAGTAGCTGAAGATGAAAACTACATCGCGATCCTCGACGCTTTCCCCGTCGTGAAGGGCCATACGCTGGTCATTCCGAAAAAGGAAGTGGACAAGATCTACGAACTCGACGAGCAGACCTACACGGGATTGATGCTCTTTGCCCGGCGGGTGGCGCGCGCCATCGAACGGGCTATTCCCTGTATCCGCGTGGGCGTTTCGGTCGTGGGGCTGGACGTGCATCATGTGCATGTGCATCTGCTCCCGCTCAATGGTCCTTCCGACATGGATTTGAACCGTGAGAAACTCTCGCTTACCCCCGAGCAGATGCAGCAGGTGGCCGACGAGATTGCGGCACAACTGGATAAATAAGCGATAAAGGATTCCTTCGGCGGGCAAGCGAGGAGTCGGG
>DCEW01000061.1:12204-13408 GCA_002314265.1 Flavobacteriales bacterium UBA1820 | reverse complement strand
GCAAATCGAAAACAGCGTTTTCGCATTTGACCGGGACGCAGCCTATGCCTTTTTTTCGTTCTGCTTTCGGTAAGCATCCCACGCCAAAGCGGCTGCCCCGAGGATGGCCACATTGCCTTCGCTCAGGTCGGAAAGCAGCACCTTGACCTTGTTTTTGAAACAATGCAGCATCGATTCCTCCATCGCTTCCTCGGTGGGTTTGCGCAGGAATTCGCCCGCGCGGGCCACCCCGCCGAAAAGGATGATGGCCTCGGGCGAGGAAAAGGTGACGAAATCGGCCAAGGCACGTCCCAGGATGCGTGCGGTGCGTCGGAAGGCTTCGCGCGCCAGCGGATCGCCCTCCATGGCCGCTTCGTAGATACGCGCCGAGGTCATCTGCTCGAACGAAATGTCGCGCAATACGCTCGGGGTCGTTTCCTCGGCCAGCAGGTCCATCACCGTGCGGCGCACTCCTCCGGCGGAACAATAGGTCTCCAGACAACCTCTCCGCCCACAGCCGCACACGCGGCCACCTTCCTTGACGATCACGTGTCCCAATTCACCGGCGAAGCCGTCATGGCCATAGACCAGCCTCCCGCCGATGACGATGCCGCTGCCCACCCCTGTACCGAGGGTGATGACGATAAAGTCCTTCATGCCTTTGGCCGTGCCGAAGAGCATCTCGCCCATCGCGGCGGCATTGGCGTCGTTGGTCAATACGGCCGGGACGCCCATGTGCTGGGAGACGAGCGCGGCGGCGCGCAGTACGCCTTTCCAGGGAAGGTTGACCGCAAACTCGATCGCTCCGCTGAAGAAATTTCCGTCCGGGGCGCCGATCCCGGCCCCGATGAGTTGCAGGTCCTGTCCGCAATCCTTGAGGGTTTGCTGCGCCTGAGCACACAACCGGGCGATGTACTGCTCGAAACTTTCCTGTTCCTCCCCGGCGGCCTTTACAACGGTCGGGATCGTGGATTCTCCGTATATTTTTCCTTGCGCGTCCACGAACCCGTACTTGGTATTCGTCCCGCCGATGTCGATGCCCAATGCTACTTTTTCCATATTTTTTATCGATCGTTTTTGTCCGTACGGTTTGTGCAAGGTACGGTTTTTTCGGAGAAAACGCACAGTTTTCTCCCGTGCGTTTTGCGGTCGGTTTTTCTTCCTTTCGGGTAAGGATAGTTCTATTTCGGCTTTGCCTTGCCCTTTCACGATCTTTCCACAAGAC
>DCEW01000061.1:0-12153 GCA_002314265.1 Flavobacteriales bacterium UBA1820 | reverse complement strand
GCTCGGCTTTCACGATCTTTCCATAAGACAGGATGCGCCTCGGCAGCGCTTCGGGCGAAAACTTCGTTTTCCCCCTTCCCGCTGCGCTCGGCTTTCACTATCTTTGTACCCATCCGCAGGATGGGAGTCCTCGCGGGAGATAAAACCATCGACTTTATGTTATCGGCCAACAACATAGCTGTTTATTTTTCCGGAGAACCGCTGTTCTCGGGCGTGAGCTTTCGCATCGACAAGGGCGACCGCATCGGCCTGGCAGGTAAAAACGGAGCCGGCAAGACGACCTTGCTGCGCGTGCTCGCCGGCGACTTGCGTCCCGACGAAGGCGAACTCTCCTACGACGGTCCGGTGCGGGTGGGGATCCTGCGTCAGGACATTGATTTCCAGGATCGCCACACGTTGATGGGCGAGATCGAAAGTTCGTTCGTCGAACTGAAAGCCATCGAAAAACGCCTCGAGGAGGTAAACCATCTCCTGGCTGTGCGCACCGACTACCAGAGCGAGGAGTACATGAAGCTCATCGAAGAACTCAACGACCTCACGCACCGGTACGATCTGGCCGGGGGATACACCTATGCCGGGGAGGTCGAACGCGTGTTGTTGGGGCTGGGCTTCGAACGCTCGGACTTCGACAAGGATACCCGCCTGTTTTCCGGCGGGTGGCGCATGCGCATCGAACTGGCCAAGCTGTTGCTCCAGCAGAACGACGTCCTGCTGCTGGACGAGCCGACCAACCATCTGGACATCGAGTCCATCCTTTGGCTCGAGGACTTCCTTACCCGTTTTCCCGGTGCGGTGGTGCTGGTGAGCCACGACCGCACCTTCCTGGACAACGTGACCAACCGCACCATCGAGATCTCCGGGGGGCGCATCTACGACTACAAGCAGCCCTACTCCAAATACCTGGAACTCCGCGCCGAGATCCGGGAAAAACAGCTCGCCACCCGCAAGAATCAGGAAAAGGAAATCCGCCAGACCGAACAGCTCATCGAGCGTTTCCGCTACAAGGCCACCAAGGCCGCCTTTGCCCAGAGCCTGATGAAACGGCTGGAGAAAAAGGAACTCATCGAGGTCGACACCGACGACGTGGCGGCCATGCACCTGCGTTTTCAGGTGGACAGTCCTTCCGGGAAAGTCGTTTTCCGGGCCGAGAACGTGCGCAAGACCTTTACCGACGCTACGCGGAAGATCGACCGCAACGGGGTGGAAACGACCGTTGAATACACGGCCAAAGAGGTGCTCAAGGGTATCGACTTTCAGGCGCAGCGCGGCGACAAGATCGCCTTCGTGGGCAAGAACGGACAGGGTAAGACTACCTTCGTGCGCTGCCTGCTGGGCGAGATCGACTACCAGGGCACCATCGAACGCGGACACAACGTCCATGTGGGCTATTACGCCCAGAACCAGAAGGAGAGCCTCGACATGGAAAAGACCCTGATCCGCACCATCGAGGACGAAGCCACCGAAGCCATGCGCCCCAAGGCCCGCGACCTGCTGGGCAGTTTTCTCTTTTCAGGCGATGCGATCGAGAAAAAGGTGAAAGTCCTCTCGGGCGGGGAACGCGGCCGTCTGGCGCTGTGCAAACTGCTGGTGCGCCCTTTCAACGTGCTGATCATGGACGAGCCGACCAACCACCTGGACATCCGTTCGAAAGCCATCCTCAAACAAGCCCTCGAATCCTTCGACGGGACGCTCATCCTGGTCTCGCACGACCGCGATTTTCTCTCCGGGCTCACCAACAAGACCTATGAATTTCGCGACGGACACATCAAGGAATACCTCGGCGACATCGGTTTTTACCTCTCCCAGCGGCGGGTCGAGTCGTTCCGCGAGATGGAATTGCAGCAAAGCGTTCCCGAGCCGAAGGCGGCCCCGGTTTCCCGTCCCTCGGCCAACAAGTCGGCCGCACCCACGGCTCAAACCGCTGCTGCGGGAAACGAACCCCAGCCGTCCTGGGCCGAACGGAAAGAGGCGGAGAAGGCTTTGCGCCGGGCCCGGAACGAGGTGAAAAAATATGAACAGGAGATCGAACGGCTCGAAGGCGAGATAAAACAGATGGACCAGCAGTTTTCCACCGCCGGTTTTGTCCCTTCGCAGGACGATTTCGACCGCTATGCCCGGCTGAAACAGTCGCTCGAACGACAAATGACCGCTTGGGAAAAGGCACAGGAAGCCCTCGACGCTCTGGAAGGGTAATCCACTCGGTGCCAGCCCCTCTCATTGGCCGGCGAAGAATGAGAGAGCCCCCCCCCTTCGGAGCCTTTCCTGCCCAAACGCAAACGGGATTTCTGCCACCGGACGGCAAACAGTGGATACTGAAAAAATGAACTTCGACGACCTCCCTTCCCTTACGCCCCTGCCGCGGGAGTTTTTCTCCTCCCGCGACGCCTTGGCTCTCGCTCCGGCCCTGCTCGGATGCCTGTTGGTGCGTCCCCGGGACGGGATCGTGGCGCGCATTACGGAGACGGAAGCGTACATGGGGCAGGGCGACCCGGCCTGCCATGCCAACCAGGGGCGTTGCACGCCGCGTACCCGCGTGATGTTTTCCCCCGGAGGGGTATATTATGTGTATTTTACCTACGGGATGTACCACTGTCTGAACATCGTTTCCGGGGCGGAAGGCTCGGGAGAGGCGGTACTGATCCGGGCTGTGGAGATATTGCAGGGACGCGAGGTGGCCTCCATGCGCCGTTTCTCCATGCCGTACCAGACGCTGTCGGCCGCCCGGAAAAAAGCCTTGGCCAACGGTCCGGGAAAGCTTTGCATTGCCCTGGGGGTGGACAAGTCGTTGTACGGGGTCCCGTGCGACGATCCTTCGCTGTTCGTGGCGAAAGGGGAAAGTGTCCCGGCCGAAGCGATCCACACAGGGCCTCGCATCGGGGTGGACTATGCGGGGGAAGCGGCTCTTTTTCCGTGGCGTTTTTTCCTTTGATCCTTTTCCGGGGAGGAAAAGCGGGAGAAGGGGTCTTTTCCATCGGTCTTTTTCCCCCGGAGAGGAAAGAAGGTCCCCGGACGGCAGGAAAATTGTTCCCGCAAAGGACGAGAGCGGCGAAAAACAGGATAGTTAAATCCCCTGTGGAGAAAGGGAAGTGGAAAAAATTCCCTACATTTGCTAGGATTATAATTTTGCTTACCATACGATGACAGCGACTGCAGAAAAAACGAAAGGAAACATCGTCAAAATCGTAGGCCCTGTGGTGGATGTACAGTTTCCTCCGCAAGCCGAAAACTTCCCCAAGATATACGACGCATTGACCGTCACCGGCGACGCCGGACAGCAGATCGTGCTGGAAGTCCAGCAACAGATCGGCGAGGATACCGTACGGTGCATCGCAATGGATATCACCGACGGCCTCTACCGGGGCATGGAGGTCAGTGCCACCGGTGCCCCGATCAAGATGCCTGTCGGGAAACAGATCCGCGGCCGGCTGTTCAACGTATCGGGTCAGGCCATCGACGGTCTGGAAGACCTTCCCCGGGAAAACGGTCTGCCCATCCACCGCCCGGCGCCGAAGTTCGACGATCTGTCCACCACCTCCGAAGTACTGTTCACCGGCATCAAGGTGATCGACCTGATCTGCCCGTATGTACGCGGAGGTCGTATCGGTCTGTTCGGTGGTGCGGGTGTGGGCAAGACAGTGCTCATCCAGGAGCTGATCAACAACATCGCCAAACAGCACGGCGGTCTGTCGGTTTTCGCAGGCGTGGGCGAACGCACCCGTGAGGGTAACGACCTGCTGCGCGAGATGATCGAATCGGGCATCATCAACTACGGCGAAGAATTCAAAAAATCGATGGAAGAAGGCTCGTGGGACCTCTCGAAAGTGGACCCCAAAGCGCTTGAGGACTCCAAGCTGGCCTTCGTCTTCGGACAGATGAACGAACCTCCGGGAGCCCGTGCCCGCGTGGCCCTCTCGGGCGTAACGCTGGCCGAATATTTCCGCGACGGCGACAAGGGACAGGAGGAAGGCAAGGGACGCGACATCCTGTTCTTCGTGGACAATATCTTCCGTTTCTCCCAGGCGGGTTCGGAGGTATCGACCCTGCTGGGACGTATGCCTTCCGCGGTGGGATACCAGCCGACCCTGGCTTCCGAAATGGGTGCCCTGGAGGAACGCATTGCCTCGACCAAGCACGGCTCCATCACTTCGGTACAAGCGGTGTACGTGCCGGCCGACGACTTGACCGACCCGGCACCTGCCACTACGTTCAACTTTCTGGACGCCAAGACAGTGCTCTCGCGTAAGATCGCCGAAATGGGTATCTACCCGGCCGTGGATCCGTTGGATTCCACCTCGCGCATCCTCGATCCGACGGTCGTGGGCAAGGCACATTACCAGACGGCTCAGCGGGTCAAGGAAATCCTCCAGAAGAACGCCGCCCTGCAGGACATCATCGCCATCCTGGGTATGGACGAGCTCTCCGAAGAAGACAAACTGGTGGTGCAGCGCGCCCGCCGCGTGATGCGCTTCATGTCGCAGCCGTTCTTCGTGGCCGAGCAGTTCACCGGACGCCCGGGCGTGTATGTGGACATCAAGGATACGATCGAGGGCTTCGACCGGATCATCGACGGAACGATGGACAAATACCCGGAAGGGGCATTCAGCAACGTCGGCACGATCGACGAGGCTGCCGAGAAGGGAGAAAAGATGCTCAAGGAAGCCGGCGAACTATAATCCTTCACCCTTACGCGCATTATGGAAGTACACATCATCAGCCCCGAAGGCGACGTATTCCAGGGAACGGCCGATGCGGTATTCCTGCCCGGCACCCTGGGTGGGTTTGAAGTATTGGACGGACATGCCCCGCTGGTCTCCACGTTGGGAAAAGGGCGGGTGCTCATCCGTCGGGCAGCCGGATTTTCCGACGCGCGGATGCGGGAGGACCTCGCTCCGCAGGGAGAGGGTACGGAGTTGTCCCTGGAAGTTTCCTCGGGAGTGGCTCAGACCTCCGAAGGACGACTGACCGTATTGATAGACTGACCGTTCACGGGAACACCCCGAATACCGAAGTTCGCTTTTGCCTCCCCGGAGGGAAAAGCGAACTTCTTTTTTGCCCTGTTAAGACAGACGAACGGCGAAATTGCTTACTTTTACACATTATCCCATCAAATAACGGCTCCGTCCGACAAAAAGCCATGCCACCAAGCAAAGCTCCGGTTCCCGAAATATCCCACAAGGAAGCCCTCGACATCCTCAAGGCTTACCGCAGGCTGTTGCAGTCCATCCCGCATGCCTTGAGCCGGGAGGATCTGGCGCTGATCCACAAAGCCTTCAAGCAAGCGGCCGACGCGCACCGCCACCAGCGGCGCCGCTCGGGCGAACCGTATATCTTCCACCCGATCGCCGTGGCGACGATCGTGGCCACGCAGATGAGCCTGGATGCCACCGCCATCGCTTCGGCCCTGCTGCACGACGTGGTGGAGGACACGGACGTTACCCTGGAAGACATCGAACGGGAGTACGGCCCGACCATTGCCCGGATCATCGACGGGCTGACCAAAATATCGGGCATCTCGGACTCCAACGTGAGCGTTCAGGCGGAAAATTTCCGCAAGATGCTCATCACCATCTCCAACGACATCCGCGTGATCCTGATCAAACTGGCCGACCGCCTGCACAACATGCAAACCATGGGGGCGATGATCCGTCAGAAACAACAGAAGATCGCTTCGGAAACACTCTACATCTACGCTCCGCTGGCACACCGGCTGGGGCTGTACAACATCAAGACGGAGATGGAGGACCTCTCGCTCAAGTACACCGAGCCGGAGGCCTACGAGAACATTGTCCGGCTGCTGCGCGAGTCGGATCAGGCGCAAAAGGCGTACATTGCCCGTTTTATCGCCGAGGTCAAGGACATGCTGGACCGCGAAGACCTGGACTACACCATCACCGGACGCAACAAGTCCATCTACTCCATCTACAAAAAGATGGTCAACAAGGGGGTGAGCTTCGACGAGGTGTACGACCGTTTTGCGATCCGCATCGTCTACAAATGCCCCGAGGAACAGGAAAAGTTCTGCGCCTGGAAGATCTACTCGATCGTTACGGACAAATTCCACCCCAACCCGGGCCGCCTGCGCGACTGGATCGCCACTCCGAAATCGACCGGCTACGAGGCGCTGCACATTACCGTGATGGGGCCCGAAAACCGCTGGGTGGAGGTGCAGATCCGCTCCGAACGGATGAACGAACTGGCCGAAAAGGGCTATGCGGCCCACTACAAATACAAACACGCCGGCGAGCCTTCGGACAAATACATGGACGAATGGATCGCCAAAGTGCGCGATACCCTGGAACAGGCGGAAGTAAATGCGGCCGACCTGGTCAATGAGTTCAAACTGAACCTGCTGGTGGGCGAGATCTTCGTCTTCACCCCCAAAGGCGATCTGCGCAGCCTGCCCAAAGGGGCGACAGCGCTCGACTTCGCTTTCGCGATCCACAGCGCCATCGGCACGCGCTGCCTGGGGGCAAAGGTGAACGGTACGCTGGTGCCGCTGAACTACATCCTGCAGAGCGGCGACCAGGTGGAGATCATCACCGGCAAGAACCAGAAGCCGAAGGCGCAGTGGCTCGAATTTGTCAAGACCACCCGGGCGCGCAACAAGATCAAGGCTGCCCTGAACGAGGATGTGCGCGAAACGGCCCGCTACGGGCGGGAG
The DNA here is from genome assembly GCA_002314265.1 of Flavobacteriales bacterium UBA1820. Taxonomy (GTDB): domain Bacteria; phylum Bacteroidota; class Bacteroidia; order Flavobacteriales; family UBA1820; genus Merdimorpha. Next base: position 5,492 of record DCEW01000061.1, on the reverse strand, counting down.
ATCCTCGAGCGCAAGCTCAAGCACCTGAAGATCGACCTGACCGAAAAGACGGTCAACGAGCTGGTGGCTTATCTGAAGGCCGAAAATTCGCAGGACATGTTCTACCGCTTCGGCAAAGGCCTGGTGGACAACAATACGCTCAAACAGTTCGTGGCGGGACGGGGCGGGTTCTTTACCAACCTGCTGCGACGTACCCCGATCGTGGGGGCGGCGGTACGTCCGGCAGCTACCGAGGAAAAACCGCACTACGACCGGTTGGTCTTCGGGGACAACGAAGACAAATTCAACTACACGCTCGCTTCCTGCTGCAACCCGCAGCCGGGCGACGATGTATTCGGTTTCGTTACCGTGGGCAAGGGCATCGTGGTACACCGCAAGGACTGCCTCAATGCTACCGACATGCTGTCCAACTACGGATACCGGGTGCTGACGGCCAAATGGATCGATTCGACCCAGGAAGAGGCGCGCGTAACCCTCGACGTGACGGGCGTGGACAGCGTCGGGGTGTTGAACCACCTGACACAGATCATTTCCGAGGAGATGGGGATCAACATCGATTCGATCTCCATCAAGAGCAAGGCGGGCATGTTCAATGGCGAGGTATCGATGGTGCTCAAGAACCGTCTCCAGCTCAAAAAACTGGTAGAGAAGATCCAACAGATCGACACGGTCAAGTCGGTAAGCATCAAATAAACCCCGGGCGGGCAGACAGAAGAGAGATGCCTTTCCGCTCCACCGGACGAAAAGACGAGAAAGACGAAACGAACCATAGCATGAAAGGAAAAAGGTATGGGTTGCTCCTGCTGCTGATGCTGGCAGGGGCGGATATTTGTACGGGGCAACCGCACCGGCGCGATGTATATTTCGGGCCGCTGGCGGATTACATTCTGATCAATGACCAAAGCATCGGAGATACGCCTGTCAGCGGCCTGGAGGCCGGGCTGACGGTAGGATTCCGCAACCGGGGTCCCAAAAGCATGTGGGGTGTGTCGCTTTGGGGAGCCTACGGATTCATGAACATCTTCCCTTCGGGAGAGCTGAACGACGATTCGGACATCATCGTTCCGGTGGGGACTTTCTCTCCCTCGCTCCTCTCGGCCCACCTGCCCAACTACAACTCCCGGATAGCCAACCGCTACTCCGGAGCATTGGAAGGGGAATACCTGCGGCTCGTCACCCGACCCGGGACGCGCTGGAGCGTATTTCTCGGCGGGCTGTTCAGCCTTCAGGCGCACTACAACCAGATCCTGATCTTTTCCAACAGCGAGGCCAATTACTTTTTCCACGCCGGCCTGGCTCCGAAAGTCCATGCCGAGTACCCTTTCCGGATGGGACGCAAGGAATATCGCCTCACGGGAGCCTTTTCATACGACATCCTGGCGGTGGTTGCCCGGCCGTCGTATTCCCTGCCTTTCCCCGGAGGACGGATGGACAACGTACGGGTCGCTTCCCTGGGCGGGTACGGCATGGCGCAAACCCGGGTGGGACTCTATCATCCGATGCGCAACGGCAATGCCTGGGAAGCTGCTTATAGTTGGCGCTACGATTTCGACACGCACCTCAACCGGGTGCAGCAAGCCGTGCACAGCCTCTCGTTCCGGTTGTACATGAACCTGTGATGCGCCCCGAACCGAAAAGAAAACTGCAAACAAAAAAGAAAAGAAACGATGAACCTCCGAGCATACAAAACTTCGATCGCGGCCTTGGCTCTGTGCTTTCCCTTGATGGGGGGGTGCGAGCGTATCTTCATGGACTCCGACCCGGACGATTTTTCCCGGCGGGAGATCTTCGATGCCGTTTGGAAAACGGTCGATGAAAAATATTCCTTCCTCGAATTGAAAGGCATCGACTGGGATGCTGCCTATCAGAAGTACAGCCAGAAGGTAACCGAAGACATGGAGGGGTACTACCTCTGCGAAACCCTCTCCGACATGCTGTACGAACTGGAAGACGGACATGTCAACATGAGCGTGGGCTTCAACTATTCCCGTTACTGGAAATGGTACCTCGACGCCCCGGCCAATTTCGACTATTCGGTGGTGGAACGCAACTACCTGCGCGAGGATTACTGGGCCTCGGGCGGACTGAAAAACAGCCTGCTGGACGGCGGGAAATACGGCTACATCTATTACGAGTCGTTCAACGCCTCCCCGTCCTACATCGGCCTGATCCTGGACCGCTTCGCGCAGACCGACGGGATCATCCTGGACTTGAGGGACAACGGCGGCGGGGCGCTCGACAATGCGGAATACCTGGCCGACTTCCTGGCCGATACCCGGCGGCTGACCTACCGCATGCGGTACAAAAACGGCCCGGGGCACGGCGACTTCACCCCCTACCAGGACCACTACTCCACCCCGAAGGGTCCCGGATACAAAAAACCGATCGTGGTGCTCACCAACCGGAAATGTTACAGTGCGACCTCGTTTTTCGTGACGATGGTCAAGGAATTCCCCAATGCCATCGTCCTGGGCGATTCCACCGGCGGGGGAGCGGGTCTGCCGATGGACTGCGTGCTGCCGGGAGGGTGGACGCTGCGCCTGAGTACCAGCCAGGGGGCCGATGCTCGCGGGGTATGTTTTGAACGGGGGGTAGACCCCGACGAGCGCTGCACGCTGGATGTAAACCTTTCCCGAGACGGCATCGACTCGATGATCGAACGCGCCAAAGATATCATCGACGCGGCTTCCGCTGCACAAAACCCATGACCGAACACGTCAAACTGATCCTCAAGACGATTCCCGAGGACCCGGGCGTTTACCGCTACTACGATGCCCAGGGGAAGATCCTCTATGTGGGAAAAGCCAAGAATCTGAAACGACGCGTACTGTCCTATTTCGGGAAAAACATCCAAAGCGCCAAGACGCGCGTGATGGTTTCCAAGATCGCCGACATCCGCTTTATCGTGGTGCAAAGCGAGGCGGACGCCCTGCTGCTGGAAAACAACCTGATCAAAACCCTCCGCCCCCGGTACAACATCCTGCTCAAGGACGACAAGACCTATCCCTGGATCTGCATCAAGAAGGAGCGTTTTCCCCGCATCTACCTCACCCGCCGGCGGGTAAACGACGGCTCGGAGTATTACGGGCCCTACCCGGCCGTTACCACGGCACATCTCCTGCTGGAGATGATCCGGGAGTTGGTTCCCTTGCGCACCTGCAAGGCCGATCTGTCGGAGAAAAACATCGCCGAGGGACGCATCCGCCCTTGTTTGGAATACCACATCAAACATTGCGCCGCTCCCTGCGCCGGGTACCAAAGCGAGGAACAGTACCTGGAAAACATCGCCTTGGCCCGGCAGATCATCCGGGGACATTTCTCCGAAGCGCTCGCCGCCCTGCGCCGGCAGATGAATGCCTACGCCCGCGACCTGGCTTTCGAGCAGGCTCAGAAGGTGAAAGAAAAGATCCTCCGCTTGGAAAACTACCAGGCCCGTTCGACCGTGGCCAGCGCGTCGGTCAACGACGTGGATGTCTTCAGCATCGTCTCGGACAGCCAGGATGCCTACGTGAACTACTTGCGGGTGGTGCGCGGAGCAGTGATCCAGTCCTATACGATGGAGATCGACAAACGGATGGACGAACCGGACGAGGAACTGCTCTCGCTGGCCATCGTGGAGATCCGCCGGATGTTTGCCTCGAATGCCCGCGAGATCCTGATCCCCTTTCCGCTGGACATTTCGCTGGGCGAAGGGATCAAACTGCGCGTGCCGACCAAATCGGACAAACGACATCTGGTGGAACTCTCCGAAAAGAACGCCCGGATGGCACGCATGGAACGGATGAACAAGGAGCGCATCGTCGATCCTCAGGCGCATGCCAACCGGATCATGCAGACGATGAAAGCCGACCTGGGATTGCCTGTCGAACCGCGCCACATCGAATGCTTCGACAACTCCAACATCCAGGGCACCCACCCGGTGTCCTCCTGCGTGGTCTTCCGCGACGGGAAACCTTCGAAGAAGGACTACCGGCACTTCATCGTCCGCACGGTCGAGGGGCCGAACGACTTCGCCACCATGCAGGAAGTCATCCGCCGCCGGTACACCCGTCTGTTGGAGGAGGGGGAAGAGCTTCCGGACCTGATCATCGTGGACGGCGGAAAAGGGCAGCTCAGCGCGGCGTACGAGATCATCACCGAACTGGGCATTGCCGACCGCGTCAAGATGATCGGGCTGGCCAAACGCCTGGAGGAGATCTTCTACCCGGGCGATCCGCTCCCACTCTACCTGGACCGCCGATCGATCACCCTGCGCATTATCCAGCAACTGCGCGACGAGGCACACCGTTTCGGTATCACGCACCACCGGCTCCGGCGTTCCAAGAGTGCCCTGGTGTCGAGTTTGGATGCGATAAAAGGCATCGGGACGAAAAGCCGCGAAGCGCTCCTGTCGCACTTCGGATCGGTCGAGAAGATCCGCCGTGCTACGCCCGAAGACCTCGCGGCGGTCATCGGAGCAGCTCGTGCGCGGCTGGTGGCCGAATATTTTTCGCAAAAGGACAAAGCCCAAGACTCCCCGGCTTCTCCGAGTAAATAGGAGATTTTTCTCCGGATAAAACCTTTCCCAAAACAAACCCTATCCCCATGAACTGTTCACACATCGTTGCCGTTTATTTTTCCCCGACCCATACTTCGAGGCGGATTGCCCGCGAAGTGGCCCGAGGCACGGGGCTTGGCCTCCTCGCGGAGATCGACCTGACCTGCGAGGCGGGCTGCGACCCGATCGCCTTGCCGCAGGATGCGCTGATCCTCCTCGCGGCTCCGGTATATGGAGGACGGGTGTCGCCGACGGCTCTGGAACGCTTGGCCCGGCTGCGGGGACAGGGACAGGCGGCAGTCGCGGTGGTGGTATATGGCAATCGGGACTACGAGGATGCGTTGCTGGAGCTCTCCGACCGGGCGAAAGACTGGGGCTTGACCCCGGTGGCGGCAGGGGCTTTCATCGGGGAGCACAGTTACAGCCGGCCGTCCCTGCCCGTAGCAGAGGGGCGTCCCGACGAGGACGACCTGAAGCGGTGCCGGGATTTCGCCGCGGCGGTGATGGAAAAGCTGCATCGCTGCGGCTCACTGGAGCAGGCCTGCGATTTTCCCGTAAAAGGTTCCCGACCGTACAAGGCGCTGAAGCCTTCTACTCCTCAGGCGCCGATCACGCTCCCGGAGAAATGTCTGCGGTGCGGGAGTTGCCTCAAACATTGCCCTACCCAGGCTATCTTCCGGGCGGAGGACGGGTCGATGGACACGGACAAGGGACGCTGCATCAAATGCTGTACGTGCGTGAAGGGTTGTCCCGCGCAGGCACGGGTGTTCGATACGCCGTTCAGCGAGTTTCTCCATACGCATTTCTCGGCGCGAAGGGAGCCGGAGTTTTTTTTATGACCGGTATTCCGATACTTCCCGGAGCGAAAAGGCTTCGGTGGTTCGTTCCGGGGTCTTCCGTCCGTGGCGTGCAGGCAGGCGGGCAAGCAAAAGGCCGGGGGCAACTGCCCCCGGCC
>DCEW01000088.1 GCA_002314265.1 Flavobacteriales bacterium UBA1820 | reverse complement strand
CCGGCCTTTTGCTTGCCCGCCTCACGCTGCGGTTTTACTTGACGTATTCGAGTACCGCTCCAGCGATATAGTCCACCATCTGTTGGTCGAGTTCGGTGTGCATGGGCAGGGAAACGACCCGCTGCACCAGAAAATCGGAATTGGGGAACTGTGTGTCGTCGTAGTCGTGGGTGTCGTAAGCCTTTTGCTTGCGCAGGGCTACCGGATAGTAGATCATGGCCGGGATGCCCTTGGCGTTCAAGTGGGCGATGAGCCCCTCGCGATCCACCCCGTCGGCCAGTTGGAGCGTGTACTGGTGGAATACGTGGCGGCTGAACGGAGCCACATAAGGGGTAACTACCTTCCCGCAGCCGGCCAGCGCTCGGTCGTACATGGCAGCCGCCGCACGACGGGCTGCGTTGTACTGGTCCAGGTGGCGGAGCTTGATGCGCAGGATCGCAGCCTGTATGCTGTCCAAACGGGAATTGACTCCGATCTCGTCGTGGTAATAGCGGCGGTACATGCCGTGGTTGACGATCCCGCGGACCCGGTGGGCCAACTGGTCGTCGTTGGTAAAGATGGCTCCGCCGTCCCCGTAGCAGCCCAGGTTTTTGGAGGGGAAGAACGAAGTGGCTCCCAGGGTGCCGATCGTGCCTGCTTTCTTGGCCGTGCCGTCGGGGAAGATGTATTCCGCTCCGATGGCTTGGGCCGTGTCCTCGACGATGGCCAGGTGATGCTTTTCAGCCAAAGCCAACAGGGGGGCCATGTCGGCGACCTGTCCGAAGAGGTGCACCGGCACGATGGCCTTGGTGCGGGGGGTGATGGCGCGTTCGACGGCGGCCGGGTCGATGGTCATGGTGCGCCGATCGACGTCCACCAGGACTTGCTTGAGACCCAACAGGGCGATCACTTCGACCGTTGCGGCAAAGGTAAAATCGGCCGTGATCACTTCGTCGCCTTTCTCCAGGCCGAGGGACATGAGCGATACTTGCAGCGCGTCGGTGCCGTTGCCGCAGGGGATGACGTGCTTTACGCCCAGATAGGTTTCGAGTTCCTGCTGGAAGGCCGAGACTTCCGGCCCGTTGACAAAGGCACTGGAACCCATCACGGACACCACGGCGGCATCCACTTCCTCTTTGATCTTTTCATACTGACCTTTCAGGTCTACCATGCGGATTTCCTTCATTTTTCCGAACGTTTTTATACGAGAACAAAAGTAACGAAAACATTTTTTCCGGTTGCACAAAAATGGTTACTTTTGTTCCCATTCGAATCGTAAAGTAACGATGAAAAAACCACATTTGTCCACTACGGCCGTGCAAGGGGCTTTCGACCCCGAGCAACACGCCGGCGCAATGGCTGTGCCGGTATACCTGACTTCGGCCTATCATTTTCCCACGGCAGACGATGCCGCTGAAATCTTCAACCTGTCCAAACCGGGCTACATCTACACCCGCCTGAACAACCCCACTACCGACGTACTGGAACGCCGGCTGGCGGAAATGGACGGCGGTGTGGCTGCTTGCACCTTCGCGTCGGGAACGGCGGCGCTGTTCTCGACCCTGCTGTGTCTGATGCGCGCCGGCGACCATATCGTATCCTCTTCGAGCATCTACGGAGGCACGCACACCATGCTGGCCATCCGTCTGCCGCGGATCGGCATGGAGAGCACCATCGTCGAGACGGAAGACCCGGCCGACTTCGAAAAAGCCATCCGCCCCAATACCAAAGCGATCTTCCTCGAGGCACTGCCCAACCCGCAGCTCAACCTGCTGGACATCGAAGCCATCGCCGAGATCGCTCACCGGCACGGTATTCCGCTGATCGTGGACAATACCGTGGCTACTCCCGCACTGCTGCGCCCGATCGACCACGGAGCGGACATCGTTACCTACTCCCTGACCAAATACATGCAGGGACACGGGACGACGATGGGCGGCGCGGTGATCGATTCGGGGCGTTTCGACTGGCGGGCTTCGGGACGTTTTCCGGAGTTCACCAACCCGGACCCAGCTTACCACGGGATGATCTACGCCGACCTGGGGCCGGCGGCCCTGGCCATCAAACTGCGTACGGAAGGCTTGCGCGACATCGGTGCTTGCCTGAGTCCTTTCTCGGCCTTTGAAATCCTGCAAGGCCTCGAAACACTCCAGTTGCGGATGGAGCGCCACAGCCAGACTGCCCTGGCCTTCGCCCGCTACCTCGAAGCACACCCGCAGGTGGAATGGGTCCTCTACCCGGGACTGGAGAGCAGCCGCCACTACGCTTTGGCGCAGAAATACCTGCCCAAGGGACAAAGCGGGCTGATGTCTTTCGGCATTCGGGGTGGATACGAAGCGGCCAAACGGTTTGTGGACAACGTACGGATATTCCGCCTGGTGGCCAATATCGGCGACGTAAAATCCATCGTAACCCATCCGGCTTCCACGACCCATCAGCAGCTCTCGAATGAGGAAAAAGAAGCGGCCGGGGTATTCGACAACCTGATCCGCGTATCGGTGGGACTGGAGGATTTCGACGACTTGCGCGAAGACTTCGAACAGGCCTTCGAAAAGGCGAAATAATACCGATCGTCCGGTTTATCCGGTTTCTATTCGGCGGCCTTCGGGCCGCCGATTTTTTTGTCTTTTCCCCAAAATGGCAGAAGTCTTTCACAGAAAGGTCGCTTTCTTCCTTTTCCTTATCGCTGGTGCGGGGATAAGAAGACTTTTACAAAAACACGATTCCGGGCAAGGAGCGCGCAAAAAAGAGA
>DCEW01000014.1 GCA_002314265.1 Flavobacteriales bacterium UBA1820 | reverse complement strand
CAGTTCGGCTTCCTGATGAACGCCTTCCGCTACGGAGCACCGCCTCACGGCGGACTGGCCTTCGGGCTCGACCGGCTGGTAGCCCTGCTGGGCGGCAACGAGATCATCCGCGACTTCATCGCCTTCCCGAAAAACAACTCGGGACGCGACGTAATGATCGACGCCCCCGCTCCTTTGGCCGCCGAGCAGCTCGACGAACTGAACCTGACGGTCAAAGCCCGTTAGTCGCCCCGCAGCAGCTACGGACAGCGGACGGTTTTCCATAACCCTTTTATCCACCGCAAGATGGCACGCAAACGTTCGTTTTGGCAGCGCGCCAGGCTGCGCGCCGCATACCTCCGACGGATCCTCGCTTCTCCCCGGGAAGCCTTCCGCCGCTTCGGCATGTGGCGTTACCGGAACATGTCGCTTCGGCGGCTGATCCTGCTCTCCGCCGTGCTGGTCGGGCTGTTGGGCGGGATCAGTTCGGTCATCCTGAAAAACCTCACCCACCTCATCCAGCACTTCGTCGAGAACACCCTGGTGGGACAAATGGGCTTCAACGGGTTTTACTTCGCCTTCCCCATCGTCGGCATCACCCTCACCCTGCTGGTGATCCGCTACGTCATCCGCCGGGAAGTCGGGCACGGCATCCCTAACGTACTGTATTCCATCTCACGGGGAAAATCCCTGTTGCCCTTCCGCTCCACCTATGCAGCACTGATCACCGCCCCGCTCACCATCGGCTTCGGCGGATCGGTCGGCCTGGAAGGCCCGGCAGTGGGCACGGGCGCAGCCGTAGGGTCCAATTTCGCCCGCCTGCTCAACCTGGATGCCAAAACCCGCTCGCTGCTGCTGGGTTGCGGGACGGCCGCCGCCCTCTCGGCCATCTTCAAAGTCCCGATCACCGGCATCATCTTCGTGATCGAAGTCTTTGCCCTGGACCTGACCATGGCCTCGCTCATCCCGCTCATTCTGGCTTCGGCTACCGGCATTCTGGTCTCGTACGTCTTCATGGGGCAATCTCTCACCCTGGATTTCCGCCAGGACGCCTCGTTCCATCCGGGCAACATCCTCTACTACGTGCTCCTGGCCCTGTTCACCTCGTTGGCTTCGATCCACTTTACCCGCATCTACTCCCGGGTGGGGAAATTCTTTGAAAACCGCCTGCACTCCCGTCTGGCCCGCCTGCTGCTGGGCGGACTCGGACTGGGCTGCCTGATCTACCTGATGCCGCCCCTCTACGGCGACGGCTATGCGACGATGAACAGCCTGCTGGCCGGCGACTTCACCTCGGTCATCGACTTCCCGTGGGCGCACAGCTGGACGGACAACCCCTGGATGGCCGTGGTACTGCTGGTGGTGCTTCTGTACTTGAAGATGATCGCTACCACCGTTACCTTCGGCGCAGGAGGCGTGGGGGGCACTTTCGCGCCGACGCTGTTCATGGGGGCCGTCGCAGGCCTGGCCTTTGCCCAGGCGGTCAATCTGGTCCACCCCGAAGCCGACCTCTCGCTGTCCAACTTTTCGCTGGTGGGCATGGCCGGGATGATGGCCGGGGTGATGCAGTCGCCCCTGTCGGCCGTATTCCTGATCGCGGAAACCACCGGAGGATACGTACTGATCGCCCCGCTGATGATCGTCTCGGCCCTCTCGTTCGTGATCACCAAATTTTACACCCCGTACAGCGTCTACACCGAAGAGCTGGCCAAGAAAGGCGACCTGCCGGGACGCGACAAGGACAAAGCCATCCTGCGCGAAATGGAACTCGACGAACTGATCGAGACCGATTTTGTCAAGATCCCGGTGGATGCCACCCTGGGCGAAGTGGTACAAAACGCCGTAGCGCGTTCCTCCCGCAACATTTTCCCCGTCGTCTCCCCGCACAACCACCTGGTGGGCGTCGTACTGCTCGACGACCTTCGGCAGGTGATGTTCGACCCTTCGCTCTACACCAAACTCGGCGTGAGCGACCTGATGATCCAACCCCCGGCCGTGATCGACACCCAGACCGACACGATGGAAACCATCGCACAGAAATTCCAAAAGACCGGCGCCTGGAACCTGCCGGTGGTCGGCTACCACAACCGCTATGCAGGCTTTATCTCACGCGGGCGGATGCTTTCCACCTATCGGCAGAAAGTAGTGGAAATGAGCCGCGACGCCGAACTCTTTTAACCCCCCCCTCTCCCGCCTCCGACCTTCAGCACAAAAAACCCCATCCCCCGAAAGCCCAAAAGCCTCCGGCAGAGAAACAAATCCCTCAAAAAATACTGGAAAAAAACGTCAGCGGGATACGAAATCGAAGTACCGCCCAATGATGATCTTGAACCACGCGGAATACTTCTGCGGAAAGGCCTCCATATCGGCCTTGAGTACCTCGGGAGAAATCCACCGCCAGTCGTCCACCTCTTGCGGGTTGCAGAGCGGCTCCCCGGAAAATTCCCCCACCAGCACATGGTCGTATTCGTATTCCGTCAGACCGGTATCGAGCCCGGCACGGTACACGAACGAAAAGACCTCCTGCAAAGGAACATCGAAGCCCATCTCCTCACGCAGACGGCGATGCGCCGCCTCCAAAGTCGTCTCGCCGGGAGCCGGGTGGGAGCAGCACGTATTGGTCCACAGGCTCTGCGAATGGTACTTGGTTGCCGCCCGCCGTTGAAGCAGGATCTCGCCCCGGGGAGAAAACACGATGACCGAAAACGCCCGGTGCAGATGTCCCCCATCGCGGTGCGCCTCCATCTTTTCCATCGTGCCCAGCGGAGCGTCGTTTTCGTCTACCAGCACGACCAGGGATTTTTCTTCTTCCGTTTGTTTCACAGCAGGATCAATCGAGATAAGCCGTCAGTTTCTTGAATTCGTCGCGCCGATCCTTGCCTTGGTAAAGGATCGCGTACACCGCCTCGACGATCGGCATGCGGATGTCGTGCTGGCGGATGAGCTGCATCACCCCGTAAGTAGCGTAATATCCCTCGGCCACCATGTTCATTTCGAGCATGGCCGACTTGACGGTGTATCCCTTGCCGATCATCGTGCCGAACATTCGGTTGCGGCTGAAATAACTGTAACCGGTGACCAGCAAGTCGCCCAGATAGGCCGAATCCATGATGTTGCGCCCCTCCATCGGATAGACCACCGACATGAAATTGTCCATCTCCCGGATGGCATTGGACATGAGCACCGCCTGAAAATTGTCCCCGTAATTCAGCCCATGGGCTATCCCGGCTGCCACCGCGTAGATATTCTTGAGCACAGCGGCGTATTCCACCCCGATCACATCGCGGGAGAGCTTGCAACGGATGTACGGCCCATTGAGGTACGAGGCCATGTTCTCGGCAATGGGTTGGTTTTGACAGGCGACCGTCAGGTACGAGAGGTGTTCCATCGCCACTTCCTCGGCATGGCAAGGACCGGTGATGGCTCCGATACGACCGGGAGCTATCTTGAAACGCTTGGAGAGATACTGCCCCATCACGATGTTCTTCTCGGGGAGAAGCCCCTTGATGGCCGAAAAAAGGATCTTGCCTTTCATCGGGACCTTCATCCCGCGGATCTCCTTGGAGAAAAACGCGGAAGGGATCGCAAAGATGACCGTGTAGGCATTTTCGACCACCTCGTTGATGTTGCTGCTGATGCACAGTTTCGAAGTATCGAACTCCACGGCCGAAAGATAATTCGGATTGTGATGTTCGCGCCGCAGGTAGTCCGCCGACGATTCCGAGCGGATGTACCACCCCACGCGATCCATGTTTTCACACAGCATCTTGACGATGGCCGTTGCCCAACTGCCACCGCCCACGACTGCTACTTTGTAGTTATTTTCGTCCATAATTGTTGCCGGGCGATCCCTGCTTTGCAAAGGTAGCCTTTTTACCTCGCCCGGGCAAGCCCTGCGAAAATTCCTCTTTTTTGCCCTTCCGACCTCCTACCGAGGACAAAACAGCCACCACCGAGCCTTATCCCAGCCCAGCCGCTTTATCCAAAAGTACGAAAAAAACGCCGCAGCGCTACCCGCGCTGCGGCGTTTTTGTACCCCCGGAAGGAATCGAACCTTCATCAATGGTACCGGAAACCATCATTCTATCCGTTGAACTACGGAGGCAATACCGGGACAAAGATACATTTTTTTCCCCTTACAACGCAAGGGGTATTTTCCCCCGGGGGAAAAGCAAACTTTTTGCCTGCCGGAGGCGAGCGGACCGAGCCCTAATTTGCGTACATTTACTCCAAAAGCCACAAACGCCATGAAACCCCGTGAAAAATTCGTCAGCTGCGGCCCGGAAAGCCTCTCGGACCAGGAACTCCTCGCCATCCTGATCGGCTCGGGCACCGCCGGCCTGTCCGCCCATCAGATCGCCGCCGGACTCCTGGACTACACCTCGGGCAGCCTCGCACGCATTGCCGCCATGAGCCCCGGCGAACTGTGCTCGGTCAAAGGCATCGGCCAAGCCACCGCCATCGAGATCGGAGCCTGTTTCGAAATCGCCCGCCGCGCCGCCCGGGAAACGAACGAAGCCCCCATGATCCGCACCGCGCAGGACGTATTCACCGCCCTCGAACCCGAAATGCGCCACCTGGACCACGAAGAGTTCTGGGTCCTCCACCTCGCCCCTTCCGGGAAAATCCTGATGCGCCAACGGGTAAGCCAAGGCGGTTTCAGCGCCGCCGCCATCGACCAGCGCATGATCTTCCGCCGGGCATACGCCTTGGGCAGCGAAGCCATCATCCTGTGCCACAACCACCCCTCCGGCTCGCTCTCCGTATCGCCCCAGGACATCCGCGCCACGCAAGAGATCCACAGCGCCTGCCGCCTGCTGGGCTTCCGCCTGGCGGATCACGTCATTTTCGTCCCCGGAGGATACATCAGCCTGGCCGAAAGAGGACTTTTGTAAACACCCCACCAAAGAATCCCCGAACAAAGCCATGATAGATTTTAGTTCTTTGTATCAAAACGTTAAAGACAAATTTGCCGAAGAAGATTTTGCATCAGGTCTAAACCTCTTGCGGGATACTGCTCACCGAATCCTGGAAGGGGGGAAATTGCCTATCTCCCAAGAGGACGTCGAGCTTTTTTTGCAAAAGGCATATTGGGCCATAGAGCGTGCGGCGAATTACCACCGAGAAGCCTTCTGGGATCGCGATTTGCAGGTGATAGCAGCGGATATAAAAATGACCGGGTTAAAAATCATCCGCAAGTACGATGTGCAGGATGTCAGCGTGAAAATATCGTATGTGCGTTCAGCATCTTCGCTTGAGAAAGATCCGGTGAAAGTAGCGGCCTTGGACAAAGAGTTCGACGAGTTGTCGGCTTTGTATGCCGCGCAGTCCCGCCGCAAGAAGTTGTGAGGGGCTTTTGCCCGGTAGAAAAAACCTTAACGTTTCAACCGGAAACGAATGTAGGTAATGGGCGTTTGGGTTTCGAGGTATTTCTTTTCGTAAAAAGTCTGGATGGTCTTGAGCTCCTCGGGCGCATTGTCGTCGCGGTACAGGTCGTGCTGGGCGTAGAGCACCTCATGCCCCAGGCCGTGGAGCAAGCCCAAGGTATAGCCATGCAGGAAAGCCGAATCGGTCTTCAGATGGATCAAACCGTCTTTCTTGAGGATCCGAGCGTATTTCTCCAGGAAACCTTCGCCGGTAAGCCGGTGCTTGGTCCGGCGGTATTTGATCTGCGGGTCGGGGAACGTGATCCAGATCTCGTCCACTTCGTCCGGAGCGAAACACCGGTCGATCAGCTCGATCTGCGTGCGCAGAAAGCCGGCGTTGGGCATCCCTTCCTCGGTAACCGTCTTGGCACCCCGCCACAGACGGGCCCCCTTGATGTCCACCCCGATGAAGTTCTTTTCCGGATGGCGCCGCGCCAGTCCGACGGTATATTCCCCCTTGCCACAGCCCAGCTCTAGGACAATGGGATGGTCATTGCCGAAAAATTCCTCCCGCCAATGCCCCCTCAACGGAAAATTTCCTTCGAGCAAGTCCTCCCGCGAAGGCTGCAGCAACCGCGAAAAAGTCTCGTTCTCCTGAAAACGCTTTAGTTTGTGTTTGCTTCCCATCGACAAAAAAATATTGCACTGCTTTTTACTGCCCGGAACGGATCGCCTCCACCGGATCCATCCGCGCTCCCATATACGCCGGCATGATCCCGGCCAAAAGACCGATCACCGCCGAAATCACCACCCCGATGTTGATATTGGTCATCGACAGGTAAAACGCCATTCCCGAAAGGGCCTCGGCCGCCGCCATCGCACCCCATACCATCAGGATACCGATCAATCCGCCGATCAGCGAGAGGAACACCGCCTCGAAAACGAACTGAAGGAGGATAAAACTGTTCTTGGCCCCCAAGGCTTTCTGGATACCGATCTGATTGGTCCGCTCGCGCACGCTCACGAACATGATATTGGCAATGCCGAACCCGCCCACCAGCATCGAAAAACCGCCGATGATAAATCCCGCCAGATTGAGCATCGAGTACAACGGCGCAAAGGTATTGGCGATCACCGAAGGAACGTTCAACTCAAAATTGTCCTTGGCATCGGGCGCCAGACGGCGGATCGAACGCATGTGCCCGCGCAATTCGCTCAAGAACTCATCCATGTCGGCCTTCTGGGCGTCCGTCGGATTGACGATCACGTTGCCCCCCGAACGGTCGGTAATGGGGGTGTACTTGCGGTAGAAATTGACCGGAATAAAGACCCGGTTGTCCTTCGAAACCCCGAACATCTGCTCGCCCTCCTTCTCCAGCGTGCCGATGATGCGCAGTTTCTGTCCCCGGTAAAGGATCGTTTTGCCCAAAGCCTGCTCGTCCGAGCCGAAACTGTTGGTATAAATATCGTACCCTACCACCGCCACCGGCGTCCCCGCCGCGCTTTCCACCGGCGAAAAGAAACGCCCCTGGGTTATCTTCATCTGCTCGATGTTTTCATATTCCTGGGAGACTGCCAAGATCTGAAAATCGGTAATATTCTCGTTGTTTATCTTTATCTGGCCGTACCCCTGCAGGTAAAACGCGATCCGATCCGCGATCTCGGGCAACTGACGGCGCAGCGCAGCGGCCTCTTCCAAGGTAGGATAAGGCCGTTTCTGAATGTCCCACCATTCGGCGTTCATCACCATCCCCCAGGGCCACTTGTCGATATAGACCACCTCGGCCCCCATCGAAGCCAGGTCGTCGTCCACATTTTTCTTGAGCGAATCCACCGCAGCCAGCACCGTAATGATGCAGAAAATACCGATGCTGATCCCCAACAAGGACAACAACGTACGCAACTTGTTCTTCACCAGGGCATCCCAGGCGAACTTTACGCTCTCGGTAAACAGGATGATCGATTTTCGCATGGCCTTTTCTCGATTTTGCAATAGCCGCTGACAAAGATAGTGAAAGCCGAGCGCAGCGGAAAGATGAAAACGAAGTTTTCGATCTTAACGCAGCCGAGGGCCTCCTGTCTTATCCAAAGATAGGGAAAGCCGAGGGCAAAGCCGCGAGGGAAAACGAAGTTTTTCCCCGAGGAGTTTGCCGAGGCGCATCCTGCCCAAAAATTCCCCCCGATACAACTTTTCGAATGCTCACTGAAAGCACTCCCTGTCTAAGTCTATGAAAAATCAACCGCCATCCTTTTAAAATTTTCATACTTTCCCTACCTTTGTGAGGATTAATATCATCATCATTCGGACAATGAACACCTTGTTTTTAGGACTGGGATACATCGGACTGCCCACGGCCGCAGTAGCCGCCAGCCGGGGATTGCAAGTAACCGGAGTGGATGTCAACCCCACTGTGGTGGAAACCATCAACCGGGGAGAAATTCACATCGTCGAACCGGGACTGCGGCAAGTCGTACACCAAGTTGTCGCCGAAGGCCGCCTGCACGCCACCACGACCCCCGTAGTGAGCGACGTTTATCTGGTCGTCGTTCCCACCCCCTTCAAAGGCAATCACGAGCCGGACATCTCGTACGTGGAGACCGCCACCCGCTCGGTCATTCCCCTGCTCAAGGAAGGCGACCTGTTTATCATCGAATCGACCTCACCGGTAGGAACCACCGACAAGATGGCTCACCTTATCTTCGAACACCGTCCCGAACTGCAAGGCAAACTCCACATCGCCTACTGCCCCGAACGCGTGCTGCCCGGAAACGTCCTGTACGAACTGGTGCACAACGACCGGGTGATCGGCGGCATCGACCCGGCCTCGACTGAAAAAGCCGTCGCTTTTTATTCCCGGTTCGTCGAAGGCCAGTTGCACCGCACCAATGCCAAAACAGCCGAAATGTGCAAACTGACCGAAAACTCCTCGCGCGACGTGCAGATCGCCTTTGCCAACGAACTCTCGCTCATCTGCGACAAAGCCGGCATCAACGTCTGGGAACTCATTGCCCTGGCCAACAAACACCCTCGCGTAAACATTCTCCAGCCCGGTAGCGGCGTAGGCGGGCACTGCATCGCGGTGGATCCGTATTTCATCACGGCGGACTTCCCGGTCGAATCCCAACTCATCGCCAAATCACGCGAGATCAACAACTACAAAGCCTTCTGGTGCGCCGACAAAACCAAGCGCGCCATCGAGGACTTTACCTTGAAAAACGGCCGCAAACCCCGCGTCGCCCTGATGGGCCTGGCCTTCAAACCCAATATCGACGACCTGCGCGAAAGCCCCGCCAAATACATCGTCTCCAAGGTCATGGAAGGCGAAGACGCGGACTACATGATCGTCGAGCCCAACCTCACGGAACACAAGGTCTTCAAACTCACGGATTACCAAGAGGCTTATCAGCAGGCCGACATCGTCGCCTTCCTGGTTGCCCACGATCCGTTCAAGACCCTGCCCTACGACCCCGGGAAAATCATCCTGGACTTCTGCGGCATCTTCAAGAAATAACCCTCCCCTTCCTAGCCACCCCTGCCATGAAAACCGTCATGCTCGTCTTCGGAACCCGACCGGAAGCCATCAAAATGGCCCCGCTGGTAAAGGCCTTCGAAAAACACCCGCAGGACTTCACCACCCTCGTATGCGTGACCGGACAGCACCGGGAGATGCTCGACCAAGTGCTTCACCTGTTCGACATCGTACCCGACTACGACCTGAACATCATGAAGCAGGGACAGGACCTGTACGACGTTACTGCACGGGTACTGGTGGGCATGAGAGACGTACTCAAACAAGCCAAACCGGACGTCGTCCTGGTGCACGGGGATACTACCACCAGTACAGCTGCCGCCCTGGCCGCTTTTTACCAGCAGATTCCCGTCGGACACGTCGAAGCCGGACTGCGCACCCACGACATCTACAGCCCCTGGCCCGAAGAAATGAACCGCCAGATCACGGGACGCATCGCCACCTACCATTTCGCTCCCACCCCCTTGGCGCAGGAAAACCTGTTGAAGGAAAACATCCCCCCTCAACACATCACCGTAACGGGCAATACCGTCATCGATGCCCTGTACGCCGTGGTGGAAAAGATCCAACAAGATCGAAGCCTTTCCGGAGAACTGACCGAACGTCTGCAAGCCGCAGGATACGATCCGTTGCGCATCGGGCAAGGACGACGGCTGGTGCTGATCACCGGACACCGCCGGGAAAACTTCGGCGAAGGATTCCGCAATATATGCCGAGCCATCAAAACCCTTTCTGAAAAATACCCGGAGGTCGATTTTGTCTATCCGATGCACCTCAACCCGAATGTCCGCCGGCCCATCGCCGAGGTGTTCGGCCAGCAGCACGGAGCAAACCTCTTCTTCATCGAACCGCTGGAATACCTGGAATTCGTCTTTCTGATGGAAAAAAGCACCTTGGTACTCACCGACAGCGGAGGTATCCAGGAAGAAGCTCCCGGCCTGGGAAAACCGGTACTGGTCATGCGCGACACGACTGAACGGCCCGAAGCTCTCGCCGCCGGAACAGTGCGCTTGGTCGGTACGGACTACGACCGCATCACAGGCGAGGTATCCCGCCTGCTGGACGACAAGACTTACTACGAATCCATGAGCCGGGCGGTCAATCCTTACGGCGATGGGTTGGCGTGCGGGCGGATCGTGGCACGTCTGCAATGATTCTATCCCCATCCCTAAACAATGACCACAGATGCCGAAAACAATAAGCGCATCGCAAAAAATACAGTCATCCTGTATTTTCGCATGGCGCTTATCATGGCTATTGCCTTGTACACCTCCCGGGTGGTCTTAAATACCTTGGGAGAAATCGATTACGGGATATACAATGTAATAGGCGGCGTCGTCCTCATGTTTACTTTCCTCAATGGAGCCATGGCAGCCTCCACCTCGCGTTTTATCACCGTCGAATTGGGGAAACAGGACTACGGGCAACTCCGAAAAGTATTCAACACCACACTTGTCAATCATTTGATCATTGCCTTAATCATTCTTCTTTTGGCAGAAACCATTGGTCTGTGGTTTGTACAAAACAAGTTGGTCATCCCGCCGGAAAGGATGTCGGCCGCTCTGACGGTGTATCAATTTTCGATATTCACCTGCCTGTGCACGCTCTTGCAAACTCCGTTTATCGCAACGATCATTGCGCATGAAAAAATGAACGTTTATGCTTGGGCAAGTGTTGTAGATTCAGTGCTTAAACTAGCCATCCTCTATTTATTAGGAATCTTTCCCGTGGACAAGCTCAAGTTATACGCCTTGCTGATGTTCTGCGAGACAGGATTTATGTTCTCATTTTATTTTATCTATATCAAAAAATCTTTCCCATACTGTGCTTTTCTGTTGCCAAAAGACAAAAAACTATACAAAACCTTATTTACATACTCCGGATGGTCTTTGTTCGGCGACTTTAGCACATTAACCCAAGGACAAGGGCTCAATATTCTTTTAAACATGTTTTTCGGACCAACTGTCAATGCCGCAAGAGGGATTTCTTATCAGGTTCAAGGAGCTATCACACAGTTTTCCAACAACATCATCACGGCCGTACGCCCCCCCATTATCAAATACTATGCCCGCGGAGAAATCCAAAAGATGATCCAACTGGTATTCAATGCCTCGAAATATTCCTTCCTGTTGGTTTTTGCGCTCTCACTACCCATTTTTCTGGAAATAGAATATATTTTGAACTTATGGCTGAAAGAAGTGCCTGAGTACACTCCCTCCTTCACAAGGATCATTATCCTCATCGTGCTAATAAGTGCTTTCCGTACGCCAATTATCACCTCGATGCACGCCACCGGTAAAATCAAGATCCCCAATGTCATCTGTGGGAGCATCCTCATTTCTACCGTGATTTTTGCCTACATCGCATTGAAAATGGGATATGGACCCACCTCGGTATTCATTGTTTCTCTTGTGATTACATTCTTGAACATGTGGGTGGAACTATATCTGATACAACGACTGGTCGGCTATTCGATCCCTCTATTCATCAAGAAAGTATTTCTCATCAGCCTGCTCATCGGAATCCTTTCCGCCATCGTCCCCATCATCGTACAGAATCATATGGAAAGTTCTTTCTTCCGGCTGTTAGTGGTGGGGGTCTCTTCTGTTTGTTCCGTCTTGTTATGCACCTACCTGATCGGTATCGACCATCACCTGCGGGAAAAAATAAACCAGCGCCTCCTGAAACTATTTCTAAAATTCACCAAACACTAAAACATCATGCTAAAGAAACTATATCGCGCCTTTCAAAATTTCATCAAGTATCTGCGTAAGGGAGGAGTCGTATATGTGAACGTCTCCCAGGTAACCTACACAGAATGCCTGAAAGGAAGAAAAGCCCTCATAACCGGAGGAGGAAGTGGGGTCGGCTATGCCATTGCCCAAAAGTTTTTATCCTCCGGAGCCGAAGTTACCATTACCGGACGTAACCCGGACAAATTAGCACAAGTCGCCGCACACCTCAACAGCACAAGACTGCACACCCTGGTCTGGGACGCAGCCAATATCTCGAGTACTGAGAAGAAAATCAACGAAGCCATCCAAATAATGGAAGGGCTCGACATCTTGGTAAACAATGCCGGCCTGTATACTTTTCTCCCTTTTGAAAAGATCGACGAAGCGGAATGGGACAAAATCATCCATACCAATCTAAAGGGCACTTTCTTCATCTGCCAACAAGCAGTAAAATACTTCAAAAAGGAAAAAGAAAAAACGAGGGTAAAAAAGATCATAAACATTTCCTCCACACGAGGATTTCAGGGAGATTGTGGCCCCTATGGTATTTCCAAATGGGGAGTAAACGCACTCACAAAAGGATTGGCCAGAGATTACACCCACGAAGGCATCCTTGTAAACGGCATTGCGCCGGGAATTATCGCAACCCCCCTGAACGGTATCGATCCCCGAGGAAACGTATTCGACGGCTCCAACAAAGAGCACCGTACAGCCATTGCAGAAGAAATCGCCGAACTGGCTCTTTTTCTGGCAAACGACTCATCCAATCACATTACCGGTCAAATCATAGCCTGTGACGGAGGCGAAACCCTGCTGTAAAAATGACCATTGTACTGATCTTACTTTTAGCCATCATTCTAGCTCTCTTTATCATCAACCACCTATTGAAACGCACTTGGTGGTACCGCAATCTGTTTGTCGATGCCCGGAAATTCACAGAAGGCATTCCAAACAACTTACAGATTGTCAATCTGGGGAGCAGCCAACCGAAATTCGCCTTTGACTATCAGGACACCGCCTGGAAAGGCATGAACATGGCTCTTGCCCCACAACCCTTCCTCTACGACTACCGCATCCTCAAACAATATGTATCACACCTGCGCAAAGGAGCCTTCGTGTTGATACCTGTCTGCCCCTTCAAATTTTTCGTTTACAAATATGCCAATGATGCGACAAACCGCAAATACTACCCTTTCCTGCAACCGGAAAGCATCGAAGGATACTCTCGTTGGAAAAAATGCAAGATTCTGCGATTTCCTGTTCTGATGGCTGGAAAACGGATACTGAAGATCGTCAAAGACGAGAAGAAAGATTCCCGTATGGATCTGGAAGACAACCCCATGAACCAAGAGCAACGAAAGGCCGATGCAAAAAAATGGGTGAATGGATGGAAAAAACAATTCTCCCTCGATGACCTGAATCACATCAATCTTTCAAAAAAAAACCAAGAGAGTATTGACAAAAACATTGCGATCGTCAAAAAGATTCTTGCGCTCTGCCGGGAAAAAGAACTACGCCCCGTTTTTATTCTCCTTCCGGTCACAAAGGAATTGGGGTCTTTTTTCCCCGACAGTTATCTTGCAGAATATGTCATCGGAAATATAGAGCGATGCAAGGCAGAGCAGGAACCTGTTCTCAATTTTTTCCGCGACGATCAATACAGCGATGCCGGATTATACATCAATTCATTCTTTTTCAACAAGAAAGGGAGAACTCGATTTACAAAAGAGCTCATAAAACGATTAGGCGAATTATGAATATTTCGATGCAAACCTTGCGAGGTCTCGCCATCATGGCAGTGGTTCTCACCCATGCACAATTTGACCCGACACAGATCCAAGCGAATTACATCATTCAAAATCTCATAAACATAGGCGTAGCCGGATTTATCTTTTTATCCGGATACTTTACAAATCAACAAAAGGTAAAAGAAAATCCCTTAAGCTTCATAAAACATCGCTTCAAGCGCCTAATCATCCCATATATCTTTTGGACTGTTTCTTACCTCGCCTTCTCTTATATCAGAGGCACGCGGTATTCTTTTGAAGAAATTGCAAGAGAAGTCCTCCTTGGATATGGAACCTTGTACTTCATCCTCGTTTTATTCTATCTCACATTGTTTACTCCCTTTATAGTAAAGTTTAAAGATCACAAAATCATCAACATTCTTTTCTACGCAGTAACCCCCGTTACATTAATATACTGCTATTGGCATCAATTAGAGATAGGGCCTCTTCATTTTACAGGAGCACGTATGCCGACTGCTTGGTTTATCTATTATTATTTAGGCATAAAGATGAAGAATTATACCCCCACATACTCTACCAAAAGCTTAATTATGCTTGCATGCTTGGGATTCGCCTTGGAAGTGACAGAAACGGGAATCCTGTCGCTTTTCACCAAAGACACTCAATTTGCGGCCACCCCCTTGAGATTCACACCTTTTGTATACATCATGTCTTTTATTCTCATCTTTATCAAAAAGAAAGATCATATCACAAAACCCAATGCATTGAGTAAAATAGGAGACTTGTCCTATGGCATTTATCTATTTCACATCATTGCAATAGCCTTTGTTGCCTATGGTATTCGGATGCTGTACAACATGACGGATCCCGTATCGAATTCGATGGGAATATCGGCTCTTTTTTATATCCTGTGCGTTTTTCTTATTTTTGCCATAACCCTGTATGTTTCATATTATACAGTAAAATACGCATCCAAAATACTGCCTGTTAAATTACTGACCCTGATCGGATTTCAAAAATGATAGACATAAAGAGAAATGAAGATTGCTGCGGCTGCAATGCATGCCAACAAGTCTGTCCCAAAAAATGTATCACCATGGAGGTCGATGCCGAAGGCTTTTGGTATCCACATGTCAATCTCGATCTGTGCATCGACTGCAGCTTGTGCGAAAGAGTCTGTCCCGAGATCAATAAAAAATCATACACGCTGCGGTTTGACAAACCCAAAGTGTTTGCCGCATACCACACCGATGAACACATCCGTTTGGACAGCACCTCCGGAGGGGTTTTCTCAGCACTTGCCAACCAAATGTTCGATCTAGGAGGATATGTAAGCGGCGCTGTTTATAATCCGGATCATACCGTATCCCACATCGTAACCAACGACCGAACCCGCTTGGACGAATTGCGCAGTTCAAAATACTTGCAAAGTCACACCGAAAACATCTACAACGAGATAAAAAAACTGTTGCAGGCAGGGGAGAAAGTCTTAATTTGTGCCGCCCCCTGTCAGATAGCGGCCTTGTATCTCGTATTGGGAAAAGACTATGACAATCTGATTACCTGCGATTTCATTTGCCTGGGTGTCAACTCCCCCAAAGTATTTCTCAAATACATGGAAATGCAGGAAAGAACCTATGGAGGCAAAGCCTGCCAAATCAAATTCAAGGACAAGACCCATGGTTGGCATCGTTTTTCCATGCGGATAAATTTTGAAAACGGGAAACAATATTGCAAAGACCGTTATAAGGATTCTTTTTTTATCGGATATCTGCGAGAAAAAAACTTTGCGCGACCTGCCTGTTATGAATGTTCTTTCAAAGACATGCCGCGAAAAGCCGACATTACGCTGGCCGATTTTTGGGGTATCGAAAAGATCGACCCTTCGATGGATCAAGACAAAGGGACCTCATTGGTAATCGTCAATTCCGAGAAAGGAATGCGATATTTCGATTCCTTGGGAAATGTATTGGTAAAAAAAGAATTCACGCTGGAACAAGCAGAAAAAGAAAACAAAGCTCTTTTCTCATCTCCCGTTCCCCGAAGCAACAATCGAAAAGAATTCTTTGAGGATTTGGACAAATACCCTTTTGAAAGGGTCGTAAAAAAATATATGAAGACCTCTGTCTTTTCCCGATACAAAAGAAAAGCCCTAAAAATAGGGCGCGTCTTTCTGATGATGGGAGGGTCCATTGCCTCGTGGTGGAAATTTATCCGATACAATTTTGCAAACGGAAAAGTTAGCCGCAAACGCACCTCATGGCTCTTCCCGCTGAAATACACGCGCATCGAACTTCGGGAAAAAGCCAGGATGATCCTGAACCAAAACCTTATCTTGGGATACAAACAAGTCAAATCTTCCCACATGGAAACCCGGCTCCTGATAGAGGAAAACAGCTGCATGGAGATCCGCGGAAACTTTACTGCTTATGCGGGCTCATACATACGGGTCGTAAAAGGTGGTCATCTCACGCTGGAGGGAGGATTCATCAACGAAGGTTGCCAGATTACCTGTGCTTCTCACACTACCCTTGGAAAAGGATGCACCATCGGTCGGGACGTAGTCATCCGAGACTACGATGGCCACACGATAGATCTGCCCGGCTATGAAATTGCCAAACCCATCCACATAGGCGAACACGTATGGATAGGCAACCGGGCCATCATCCTCAAAGGTGTCACCATTGGAGATGGCGCAATCGTCGCCGCCGGGGCACTGGTTACCGGGGATGTACCAGCACATACCATTGTAGCCGGGATCCCCGCGCGCATCATAAAGGAAAACATAAACTGGTTCTGAAGACACTCATGAAGAAAGTATTGCTTATCGGCATAAGAGGTACCTACAATTACGGTTGCGAAGCAATCGTCCGAGGAACGACAGTTCTACTGGAAAAGAATATACCGGAGATCGAAGTGTACTATGCATCCTATAATTACGCAGATGACCGAAAAAGATTGGAAGGATGTAACGTGCACCTGATCAACAGAAAGCCCTCGTTCATTCACCGAGTGGTAAGAAAAGGGTTGTCCATCTTGGGGATCAAATACAATATGCCGTATGACCGGCTTTCCTGGGTAAAAAAATATCGTTTCGATGCCGTATTTTCGATCGGAGGCGATATTTACACTTTGGATGCCCAGAAGAATTACAACCCTTCCCTCCCTTTGTTTTGTGAAAAACTGCAGGCATTGGGACTGAAATACATCTTATGGGGGGCTTCCATCGGACCTTTTACCGAAAACCCGGAAGCGGAAGACTTTTTCAAGAATCACCTGAAAAGAACCGACCTGATCGTATGCCGGGAAGAAAATACCCAAGAATACCTCAAACGACTGGGGATAGAAAAAAATGTGGTATTGGCTCCAGACCCTGCATTTTCCGTCCCGGATCCATTCCCTGCTGCAAAGGAAGCCGACAAAACTCACATAGGAATAAACCTTAGCCCTCTGTCTTCGCTTTATTTTTACAAAGACCTCGAGGAAGCTGCCAAGCAACAAGCGCATATCGTAACAGGGATTATAAAAAAATACAATACCGATATCTACCTCCTTCCTCACGTACTCAGTCCGATCAGCACAAATGACAATGACTTGTATTTCTTAGAAAAAATATATGAAAATATCCCGGAAAAACACAAAAACCGCGTAACCCTTGTCAAAACGGATCCAGGTTTCATCGGACTGAAAAGATACATAAAACAATGCAAAACCGTCATTGCAGCCCGGATGCATTGTGCCATCAATGCACTGTCTTGTGGCATCCCGGCTGTATTCCTGTCTTACAGTGAAAAATCAAAAGGACTCTCGAAATATGCGTACGGAACCGACAAGTATGCCATAAAGTTATCAAATGCCAAGAGCTTGGACGGATTGGACTTACTCCACATGCCGGAGATAAAAATGGCATTCCCGGAGGGCCGGGAGAAAGACATATTTGGTAAATTGCAGAATCTATTAAAGAAATAATGCTCTGCCATATTGTTTTGTCTTGCGCGCATTGCATAACGACTTCCTATAAAAAGAATAACGATGCTGAAAGCCCTTCTAAAAGTCATATTGTTTTTAGCAACCACTCTAATTTATTTGTATCTGCTTCCGGGCAATAGCTATTTTTTTTATCTTTTCTATATAGTAGTCCTGAGTCTTTCGTTCCGCTATGACCGCAAATATACCGATGTTTACTATCTATCTTACTTGATCTTTTCATTTTGGGGCATCGTTGCTGCTGCGAGCTATTATATTTCGTATGGAGAAACATTTGCCCCATATGTGGATGATACATTTTATTTTAAGAATATAAACAATGTTCTTTCCGGAGAATTTGATACGAATCTAACGCTATATGAAATTATTGTCGGACTCATTTACCTGCCTTTCTCTTCCTTCAAAGAGATCGTCCACCTTGATCTGTTGCCATTCAACTGGTTTATCGGATCATTGGCCGTAGGGCAGGCTATAAAATTGGCAAGGCAATTTTATCCGCTGAAAAATAAAATTTATACCCTTGGTGCCTTCCTGTTAATTGTTGCAAACAGTAATTTTTTGGAAGGATCCGTGCATTTATACCGAGACGGTTTTATGGCTTTTTTCCTGTTAATTTGCCTGAATAAGGCCACCGAAGGAAAATATTTTGTTGCCCTTGTTTTTGCCGTATTCACAGGATTGATCCGGGGAGCAAACGGAGCTTTGGCTTTATTTTACATTGCCATCATGTTTATCTTTTCTCGAAATCTCATCCGAAGCAAAAGCCAAGCAGGTGTAGTGATCTCCATCTTTTTGCTCGTTGCCATTTTGGGAGACCAAATGATCGGATACTCCAATTATATGAGATCGTTTAACAGCGAAGGATCTACGGATAATATATCCATGACCGAGCGTATTTCAAACCGATACGACAAGTTCCTCGATGAAGATATGGGAGGGATCGGAGGAATGCTACAAAGCGGAAATCCCATATTGATGGCTGCAGCCCTTCCCATTACCATGATCTCTCCCATTCAAGTAAAGCCCTTTGTCCGTGCAGAATATTCCGATGCCTGGGGATGGATCGTCAGATTCCGATCAGAAAGTTTTTGGGAAATAGGAAACATTTTGTTATGGAGTTTTTGTTTCTATCCGATAATTTTGGGCATCTGGATTATGATCAAAGACAAAAACTTGAAACATTTCGGAGCCATACTCTTTTTCCTAACCACACTGATAGCCATATCGTATATTTCCATGCAATTGCGGCACAAGATCGGATACATTATCCTTTTTCCCATATTGTATAATGCTTATTATACTCATCGGGAAAAGTTCAATCGAAGGAACGTGATCTTTATACAAGGATGTACATTTGCTGTTTTATTGCTATACAACATATATTCTTTATGAAAATAAAAACTCGAAGATTAGCCTTTTCTGAAAGATAATACAAAAAACATCATGAAGAAAATCATTCTCATCACCAAAACCGCATTGGAAAAGATCCCGCCCGTGATCAGCGATCTGCATATTCTTCTTGACTTAGGCTATCGCCCCAGCCTCATTGTTACCGGTATTTCCGATGGCCTGAAAAAAGATCTGGAAGAAAAGGGAATAACCGTACACCAGATACCGGACAAGCACGGGCTTCCGATCATTGGCAAGTTATGGAGCTATTATCGTTTCCGACGATTTTGTGCGAAAACAACAAAAGAATATACCGCAAAAAGCCAACCCCTTTTGTGGATCGAAGGGGGGCATACCATCCTCGCCTTAGGCAAATCCATCAAAAAATACGACTACATTTTGCAGATATCCGAATTGCATGAAAGATCCAAACTGCAACTCAACGCCATAAGACATGTGATCCATTCCGCAAAAGCAGTATTCATGCCCGAATACAACCGGACTGTCGTGTATCAAGTCTGGTTTCACCTTGAAAAACGCCCGACAGTCTTACCCAATAAACCTTATCTGCTTCCCAGCGAAGAACAATTGTACAAAATCAAAGAAAAATACACCGATACTCTATCCCTGTTGCAAGGGAAGAAAGTGATTTTATACCAAGGCTTGATCTATCCTGATCGATCTCCGGAAAAGATCGTGCAAGCAGCCAAAAACGTCGGAGGATACCAAATGCTTTTTGTAGGTCGTGCCACTCCGGGAATGATGGACAAGCTACTATCTATCGATGATAGCATCATACACATTCCTTTCCTTCCCTTTCCAGATTATTTAATATTTGCTACTGTTGCACACATAGGATGCGCTTTCTACAAATCCGATAGCCTCAACAATATATTTTGCGCACCCAATAAAATAAATGAATATTCCGCCTATTCCCTACCCATGATCGGGAACGATATTCCCGGATTAAAATACTTGTTCGAAAGCACGGGAGCTGGTGTAGTCGTCGATGAAAACAACATCATGAGCATTGAGCAAGGTTTAAAACGACTGGAATCTGATTATACTTACTACAAATCCAATGCCAACAGGATTTACAACGCATACGACACAAAAAAAATAATTGCTGATACGCTGAATCAATTATGAAGCTCCTCATCAATCTATCTAATCACTTAGGAGGTGGAGGCCTGCAAGTCGCCCTCTCCTTCCTATCTGAATGCCGCCAAATCACAGACAATGAATATCACGTATTCATGTCCCCGAATGTCGCCCGACAAGTCGACCGGACGTCGTTCGGAAAGAATTTTTTCTTTTACGACATCCCTTCCGTTCCCTTCTGGAAGTTGAGCAGGGTACTATCTCCTTTGGAAGAACAAATCCGGCCGGATGCGGTGTTCACCATTTTCGGGCCATCCTACTGGCGCCCGAAGTCCAAACATTTGGAAGGGTTTGCCAGAGGATACTGGATTTATCCAGAATCTTCTTTTTTCAAAATGATGGATTTTTGTTGGAAAATTTCTTATCACCTCCAAAAAAACATCAAATTATTTTTTTTTAAAAAAGAAGCCGATGCTTATGTGGTAGAAACTGACGATGCAAACAAACGGGTTCGGACATTGCTAGGATTTGATCCCGTGTATACTGTATCCAATACATGCGGGGCTCAATATTTTCAACCGGAACCCGTTGCAAAAAAGCTTCCTGAAAGGCAACCCGACGAATTCCGACTGCTTACCGTAAGTGCTTATTACCTGCATAAGAATCTGGAAATTATCCCCTCGGTCATCGACATTCTAAACAATAATCCTTCGGGGAAAAACATACGGTTTGTATTAACATTAAAGCCGGAAGACTATCAAAAGATCATTCCCCTAAAATACCGAGATCAAGTACACAATACAGGACCTGTTCCCGCAAAAGAGTGCCCATCTCTGTATCGGGAGTGTGATGCCATGTTTCTTCCCACATTACTCGAATGTTTCTCGGCCAATTATCCGGAAGCCATGGCCATGGAATTGCCTATCCTCACATCCGACTTGGATTTTGCACACTCTATTTGCCGAGATGCTGCTCTCTATTTCAATCCTGTCGATCCAAAAGATGCTGCAGACAAGATTCTAAAACTGGCTGAAGACAAATTATTACGAAAACATCTCGCCGAAAAAGGGAAAAAACGTCTTACAGCATTCCCTTCAGCACAAAAACGTGCCGAACACTATCTGGAACTTTGCAAGATGCTCTCCGAAAACATACAAAATAACACAACCCTGCTATGAGCATAACGGACATTCTTCGAAAAAACGGGTTCAAAATACCCCCTCGATTGGGCATCGTCATTGGTCGTATCCCCAACCGTTACAAACCGTTTTTGGGAAAACTGTATCAGACACGCCGACAAGAAATCCGTATGTTCGACACCTTGTCCGACGATCAGAAGAAACGTTTCATCTTTTCCCGAGTAAAGAACATTGTGGATTTTGCGGTAGCCAATGTACCTTTTTACCGGGATTATTACCGTCAATGCGGATTTTCTCCGGAAAAACTAGAAACATTCGACGAGCTGGAAAGAATCCCGGTTATCAGCAAAAAAATCTTGCTGAACTATCCTTTGGAATATCGAACGGCCGAATGTGTGGCAAAAAAACACGTGGTAAACACCGGCGGCTCATCGGGTCATCCTCTTTCGTTTTACATCGAACCTTCCTCGACCGCACACGAATGGGCACACATGTTCACCATTTGGGAAAAATTAGGATATCGCCCCTGGAATGCCAAAGTACATTTTGCTGGACGGAGCGACGTGAAAAACGCCATCGAATACGATTTTGCCCGAAATAGTTTCGAAGTGGACATGTATAAACCTTTCGATTCATACATACACGCGTTGGAAAAAATCGTGCGTAAATACAAATGCCAATATCTGCATGGTTATCCCAGTGTCTTGTACGACTTCGCACAATATTGCCGACAGCATCCGGAATCCAGGGCCATGCTTTCCCAATATTTCAAAGGAGCCTTTTTGGGATCGGAATATCCTTATGCGCATTTTCGTGAGGAAATCGAGCGCACATTCGGCCTCGACACCGTATCCTGGTACGGACATACCGAACGATGTGTTCTGGCATATGAGAAAAACGAGAAATTCTGCTACAACCCGTTTCAGACATACGGTTTTACCGAGGTAACAGGCGAAGGACATTTGACCGGGACATCCTACTACAACCGAGCCAGTCCTCTGATCCGATACGACACAGAAGACACGGTAACCGATTTCCAAAAAGAAGAAGGGCTATTGTACAGTTTCCGACTGGAAAACGGCCGAAGCGGACAATTCATAACAGACCGGCAGGGCAAGAACATTTCGCTCACCGGGCTTATCTTCGGACGCCACCACCGGCTTTTCGACTACTGCTCACACCTCCAAATTCAACAGCAGAAACCCGGAGAAGCAACTATCCTGTATGTCCTCAACCAAAAACTTCCCTCCGATTTCGATCCGGCGAACCTTTTTGACACGACCAACGTCCAAATCGACTTTTCGTTCAAAAACCTTCCAGAACCCATCCGTACTCCGGCTGGAAAAATAAATATCCTTGTCAAGCAACTACCATAAAATTGCACATTACTCCCTCCGGTACTTTTTGAAAAAAGCCATCCCATACGATAAAGAATCAGAAAAAAGCTCTAACTTAGGGCAAAATAAAACCAGCACCCCCACGATGAAACAAATCATACAAGACCTTAAAAACGGCGCTACGATACTCGAAGAAGTCCCCACTCCCCTGGTAAAAACAGGTTGTGTCCTGATCAAGACAACCCGGACTCTGGTATCGTTGGGGACCGAGCGAATGCTTGTGGAATTTGGCAAAGCCAACCTCATCGAAAAAGCTCGTCAGCAACCGGACAAAGTAAAACAAGTGCTCGACAAGATAAAAACCGACGGGCTGATGCCTACCTTGGAAGCCGTATTCAACAAACTGGGACATCCCCTTCCGCTGGGATACTGCAACGTCGGACGGGTTGTAGCCGTAGGGAAAGGAGTCGTCGGCCTAAAAGTAGGCGACCGTGTCGCCTCCAATGGAAATCACGCCCAATACGTATGCGTACCGGAAAATCTGGTGGCAAAAATCCCGGACAATGTCAGCGACGACCAGGCTGCCTTTACCGTGATCGGATCCATTGGACTTCAGGGTATCCGTTTGCTCAATCCAACCTTGGGAGAAACGATCGTCGTAACAGGTTTGGGGCTGATCGGGCTGGTTGCCTGCCAATTGCTACGCGCCAACGGTTGCCGGGTAGTCGGCATAGATTTCGACCGACAAAAAGTGAAGATGGCTGCTGAAATGGGGGTCATCGCCATTAATCCTGCAGAAGGAACCGATCCAGTCAAATTTGTCGAAGACCTCACCGAAGGGGTCGGGGCGGATGGGGTACTGATCACCGCCTCGTCCAAAAGCAACGAAATCATCCATCAAGCGGCACAAATGAGCCGCAAGAAAGGGCGGATCGTTCTGATCGGTGTCATTGGGCTGGACATCATGCGTTCGGATTTTTACGAGAAGGAACTCTCGTTTCAGGTATCCTGCTCATACGGGGCTGGACGTTACGATGAAAATTATGAACAACGAGGCAACGACTACCCGATCGGATACGTCCGCTGGACGGAAAAACGGAACTTCCAAGCTATCCTCCAAGCTCTCTCCAGCGGCCAATTGCATGTGGATCCTTTGATCACCGAGCGGGTCCCCTTGGAACAGTATCAAGAGATCTATGGCGACATGCGCAAAGCCGGCAGCATTGCCTCCCTTCTGATCTTTCCGGAAGATTCCTCGGAAACCCGAACCGTCCGTGTGGTATCCTCGCACGATTACCAAACGACAGGCCGAGCATTGGGGATCATCGGAGCAGGCAATTTCGCTTCATCCACGATCCTTCCGGCCTTGAAAAAGGCCGGAGCGGATGTCAAATACCTGGCCAGTGCATCCGGACTGTCGGCCAAAATATTGGCCAAAAAATCGGATGTACCTTTTGCCACTTCCGATTATCGGGAACTGCTTCAGGATCCGGATATAAGCACCGTGGTGATCACCACCCGACACAATCTTCATGCGCCGATGGCTGTAGAAGCGCTTCGCGCAGGGAAACACGTGTTCGTCGAAAAACCTTTGGCGCTCAACCGCACCCAAATGGACGACATTGTCAAGGCTTATAACGAAAATGAAGGGAAATATTCGGTTGTCGTAGGGTTCAACCGCCGGTTCTCTCCTTTGGCCGTAAAAATGAAACACCTGCTGGGTGAAGGGCCGAAAAACATCGTAGCCACGATGAATGCCGGATTCATTCCGGCCAATGTGTGGGTACATGATCTGGAAATAGGAGGAGGCCGTATCGTGGGAGAAGCTTGCCATTACATGGATCTATGCTCCTATCTGGCCGGAAGCCGAATCACAGCCGTGTGCATGAATGCCATGGGACTCGATCCGGAAGAAAACACAGACAATGCTTCGATCCTTCTTCGGTTTGAAAACGGATCCAATGCCGTGATCAATTACTTTTCCAATGGAAGCAAATCCTACGCCAAAGAACGCATCGAAGCCTACGCACAGGAAAAAACCCTGGTGATCGACAACTGGAGATCGTTGAAAGGTTACGGAGTAAAAGGATTTTCCGGAATGAAGACACGGCAAGACAAAGGGCATAACGCCCAGTTTGCCGCACTGGCACATTTTGCGGCACATGGAGGCGCCCCAATTATCCCCTTTGAGCAGGTCATCAACGTCACCCAGGCTTCGTTCGCTGCCATCGAGTCGTTGAAAGGAAACTGTTGGATTGAGATCGAATAATCCTCACTGTGAACATCCCCCGGTATTTCTATACGTTGCGGGACTTGAAATTCCGCCAGATATACTACCAGGTATGGTATCGTCTGCGCAGGCGCCTGTGGGATCCCTCCATAAAGGGGAAACGTATGTGCCGGGCTCCCCTTGTCTCTCGGAGAGCCCCCATAACGCGGTTCATTGCCCCAACCAAGAGTCTTTTCCGGGACGACACTTTCGTCTTTTTGAACATCCCTGGAAAATTTCAAGGATGGAACGATCTTTCCCACGGAAGATTGTGGGCATACAACCTCAACTATATGGACTACCTGCTGCAGGAGCAGCTCGATGAAAAAGAAGCTTTGAAATGGATCGAGCGTTTTATTGCGGAGGCCCCTGTCAACTTTTGCGGATATGAACCTTACCCGATTGCATTAAGAAGCATCAACTGGATAAAATTTCTGCTGACCGAAAGGGGAGGGATCGACGAGATGCTCCGATCCCGCATTCATGACTCCTTGTTTGCCCAGTATCGGATACTCAACGAGAGTTTGGAATACCACCTGCTGGGAAATCATTTGCTGGAGGATGGTTTCTCGTTGGTGATAGGAGGCTTGTATTTTTCAAACAAGAAGTGGTTTGGAAAAGGGCGGAAGATCGTAACCGACGAACTGAACGAGCAAGTATTGGAAGATGGGGGACATTTCGAACTCAGCCCAATGTACCATCGCATTTTGCTCGGGCGCTTGTTGGACTGTATCCACATGGTGCAAATATATTCCGATTCTTTGCCCGGCACAGGAGACCTGTTGCATTTTTTGCGGGAAAAAGCATCACAGATGCGGGGATGGATGAATCATGTGCGTTTTGCTGACGGGACATTCCCCCTTTTGAACGATTCTGCCGAGGGAATCTCTTATACGGACTTGCAATTGGACGATTATGCCGACCGTCTCGGCATCCCGGCTTCTACCAGTTTCTTGAGTAGTTCCGGATACCGAAAGATCGTCCACCCCCGGTACGAATGCTTCGTCGATATCGGCCGCATCGGTCCGTCTTATATCCCAGGACACGCTCACGCAGATACCTTCAACTTTGTCCTGAGGGTCGATGGATGCGATACGATATGCGACACAGGTATCTCTACATACGAAAAAAACCAGCGGAGACACTACGAACGTTCTACCCAAGCACACAATACGGTTATCGTAGCGGGAAAAAATTCGTCGGACGTATGGGGAGGATTCCGCGTCGGACGCAAAACCGAGGTAAAAATAGAAAAAGATACCCCTGAAGAGATCATCGCCCGGCATAACGGATATCGCCCGATGGGTATCGTTCACCGCAGGGAATGGCATTTTGCCCCGGCGGGCATCGAGGTAACGGATCGCATTTTTGACCCCCATGCACGGGAACACATCGCCATTCTGAACTTAAGTCCGGATTTCATTCTCGAAGGCAATGTTCTGCAAAATGAACGGACACGCATCGTGATACGGGGAACCGAAAAAATAGAAATCGTCCCGGAACGCATTTCCAGAAAGTACAATGAATTTATTGAGATAAAAAAAATCCGGATCCGATTTTCGGATACCTTGAAAACTCATATCGAAATACTATGAAGATTCTGGTCGTATCCTGTTCGTACTATCCCGAGATAGGTGCCGCTCCCGTACGGATCACCAATCTGGCCGAAGGGCTGAAAGAAAAAGGCTGTCAGGTAGATGTATTGACTTGTATGCCCAACTATCCGAAAGCCCGGATATTCGATGCTTACAAAGGAAAATTTTTCCTGCACGAGAAAATAAACGGGATCGACATCTACCGGTATATCCATTACCCTTCGAACTCAAAAAAAACACTCCCTCGCGCCATCAGCATGGTGTCCTTCGGAGTGATGCTGTGGTTATTCGGACTCCGGATCAAAAAAATCCGCTCGTACGATCGGGTAATCGTCCAATCTCCTCCCATTGTCAGTGCTTGGTCGGCCATGATCCTGTTAAAAGGACTGTACCGTCGGAAAACTATTTTGAACATTTCCGACCTGTGGCCTCTCTCCGCCGTAGAATTGGGTGCCGTACGTGCCGGAAGCCGTATGCACAAGATACTATGCCGAGTGGAAAAAAGCATGTACTGCCATGCTGATGCCATCTGCGGACAATCGCAAGAAATTTTGGACCACATAAAAGCCATTGGCGGAGAGAAGAAACCCTGCTTCCTCTATCGGAATCTGCAACGGGGGCTCTCCGGGCCGTCTTCAACAGAAAAAGCTCCCCGCACCGAAGGATTCCAGATCGTCTATGCCGGACTGTTGGGCATTGCCCAAGATATACTTTCCATCGTGCAGCACATCGATTTTGCCGCACTCGGATGCCAGTTTCACTTGTACGGCTCCGGAAACCAAGCCGACGAAATAGAAACATTCCTGAAAGAACATCCCCGTTCAAATATTCATTTGCATGGAACTCTGCCCAAAAAAGAATTGGCAGCCATTCTACCTCGGTATCATGCCTCTATCGTTCCGCTGACCACAGCCATAAAAGGAGCCGTTCCGTCCAAGATATTCGACTTGGCCGCTGCACAGGTTCCTATCTTGTTTTGTGGCGGAGGAGAAGGGGCTCAGATCGTGGAAAAATACGGGATCGGACTGACCTCAACCCCTTCGGACTACCCAGCACTGGAGAAAAATATCCGGATTCTTTGCGGGATGTCTCCGGAAGAATACGACCGAATGATCCGCCGTGAGGGGAAGGTCTGCGAAAACGACTTTAACTTTGACAAACAAATGACACGTTTTTGCTCCTTCTTGGAAAGCATGAACCACTGAACGCCGCTTTGCATATCCCGGGATAAAACATTAGTTTTACGGAAAATTTTTGCCATGAAAGGAATCGTCCTGGCCGGAGGCAGCGGCACCCGCCTGTACCCCATCACCAAAGGGGTCAGCAAACAACTGTTGCCCGTTTTCGACAAACCGATGATCTACTACCCCCTGTCGGTACTGATGCTCTGCGGCATCCGGGAAATTTTGATCATCACCACACCGGAAGACCAGGCTGCATTCCGCCGTTTGTTGGGAGACGGGCACTCGCTGGGTTTGCAGTTGGAATACGCCGTACAACCCGCCCCTGAAGGTCTGGCACAGGCTTTTCTGATCGGACGCGAATTTATCGGCAACGACAGCGTATGCCTGATCCTGGGCGACAACCTCTTTCACGGGCAAAGTTTCTCCGCCATGCTCCGCGAGGCGGTCCGCACCGCCGAAGACCAGCAGAAAGCTACCGTATTCGGCTACTACGTATCGGACCCGCAGCGATACGGCGTAGTGGAATTCGACCAAAGCGGCAACGCTGTATCCATCGAGGAGAAACCCGAACACCCCAAATCGAATTATGCCGTGGTAGGCCTTTACTTTTATCCCAACCGGGTGGTAAAAGTTGCCGAACAGGTAAAGCCCTCGGCGCGGGGAGAGCTCGAAATCACGAGCGTAAACCAAGCCTTCCTGCAGGACGGGCAACTGAAAGTGCAACTGCTGGGACGCGGGTTCGCATGGCTGGATACCGGCACGTTCGACAGCCTGTCGGAGGCTTCGACTTTCGTAGAAACGATCGAAAAACGACAAGGCCTCAAGATCGCCTGCCTCGAGGAGATCGCCTACAACCAAGGATGGATCTCGCGCGAAGCCCTGCGCGAGGCCGTTGCACCGATGGCCAAAAACAGCTATGGACGATACCTGCTCGATCTGGCCGAAAAATAATCCGACGAAAGCCATGGAGATCATCGAAACCGACATAAAAGACGTACTGGTGCTGCGTCCCCGAGTATTCGAGGATGCACGGGGATATTTTCTGGAAAGTTACAACCAGGAGGTCTTCGACCGGGCGGTAGGCCGCCCTATCCGTTTCGTGCAGGACAACCTCTCCCGCTCTTCGTATGGCGTGGTGCGGGGATTGCACTTCCAGCAAAGCCCTCATGCGCAGTCCAAACTGGTCAGCGTCGTTTCGGGACGGGTATTGGACGTAGCGGTGGACATCCGGAGGGGTTCACCTACATTCGGACGACACGTGGCGGTGGAACTCTCGGACGAAAATCACCTGCAACTGTTCATCCCCCGCGGTTTTGCGCACGGATTTGCCGTATTGAGCCCGCAGGCCGTCTTTACGTACAAGTGCGACAATTTTTACGCTCCGCAAAGCGAAGCCGGCATTGCCTTCGACGATCCCGCTCTGGGCATCGATTGGCACGTGCCGACTGGCGATGCGATCCTCTCGGAAAAAGACCGGCTTCATCCGGTGTTGGAACATGCCAAATGCTTCGATGACAACGAACCGCTCTACTGAAGTGAAATTATTGGTAACCGGCGCAAACGGACAACTGGGGCGCTCGCTGCAAAAGATCAGCCCCGACTATCCGCAATACGAGTATCTTTTCACCGATATGCCCGAAGTGGACATTACGGACAAAGCGCACGTCTCCCGCCTGGTAAAAGAACAAGGTATCGACCTGATCGTCAATTGCGCAGCCTATACGGCGGTAGATCGGGCGGAGAGCGAACCGGAACTCGCCGAGCGGATCAACGCCTTCGGCCCGGCTGTTCTGGCCCAGATTGCCGTTGAAAACCACATCGGGGTGATCCACATCTCCACCGACTATGTATTCCCCGGCACGGGCAACCGTCCGCTGAAGGAAGACGATGTGCCGGATCCCCGCAGCGTCTACGGGCGTACCAAATGGGAAGGGGAAAAAGCACTCGAGGCCTCGGGATGCGATGCGACGATCCTCCGCACGGCATGGCTCTACTCGGAATTCGGGAACAACTTCGTCAAAACCATGCTCCGGCTCGGAAAACAACGTCCCGAAGTATCGGTGGTATGCGACCAAATCGGGTCGCCGACCTATGCCGAAGATTTGGCCCGCGCCATCCTGCTGTTGGCCGGAAAGCCCTCGAAAGGGTTCCGAAGGTATCATTACACGGACCGGGGAGAGGTTAGTTGGTACGATTTTGCCCGGGCCATCTTTGAACTGTACGGCCTGAAGACTCCGGTAAAATCCATCCGAACGGAAGAATATCCCTCCGTAGCCCCAAGACCTGCCTACAGCGTACTCTCGAACGAAAAAATACAAGAGGAAGGCATCCCCGTCCCCCTGTGGAAGGATTCGCTGCGACGATGCCTGGAAACGATCAAACAACAAGAGAAATGAAGGAAAATCGCCATATCCTCATCACCGGAGGCGCCGGTTTTATCGGCACCCACGTGGTGCGTCTGTTTGTCAACAAATATCCCGACTACCACATCGTCAACCTGGACAAACTGACCTATGCCGGCAATCTGGCCAACCTGAAAGACATCGAAAAAGCCCCGAACTACACGTTCGTAAAGGCCGACATCTGCGATTTTGAAACGATCCTCTCGCTGCTGCAGCAACACCGTATCGACGGTATCATCCACCTGGCGGCCGAAAGCCACGTGGACCGCTCGATCAAGGATCCGTTCACCTTTGCCCGCACGAACGTCCTGGGCACCTTGAGCCTCCTCCAGGCAGCGAAACTCTACTGGGAATCTCTCCCGGAAGGCTACCAGGGGAAGCGTTTTTACCACATCTCGACCGACGAGGTTTACGGCGCGCTGGAACTGACCCATCCGGAAGGCATCAAGCCGCCTTTTACCACCACAGCTTCCTCGTCGCAGCATCACCTGGCCTATGGGGACAAGTTCTTTTACGAAGATACCCCGTACCAGCCCCACAGCCCATATTCGGCCTCGAAAGCCTCGTCCGACCATTTCGTGCGGGCTTTTCACGATACCTACGGCATGCCGACGGTGGTTACCAACTGTTCGAACAACTACGGGCCGTATCAGTTCCCCGAAAAACTCATCCCGCTTTTCATCAACAACATCCGCCATGGAAAGCCGCTGCCCGTCTATGGGAAAGGTGAAAATGTGCGCGACTGGCTCTACGTCGAAGACCATGCACGAGCCATCGACCTGATCTTCCATCAGGGGAAAACGGCCGACACGTACAACATCGGGGGCTTTAACGAGTGGAAAAACATCGACCTGATCCGCGTGCTCATCCGCACGGTCGATCGTTTGCTGGGGAATGCGCCGGGGACGAGCGAACACCTGATCACCTACGTGACCGACCGGGCTGGACACGACCTGCGCTATGCGATCGATTCGACCAAACTGCAGAGGGAACTGGGCTGGGAGCCCTCCCTGCAATTCGAAGAGGGGATCGAAAAGACGGTTCGCTGGTATTTGGACAACCAAGAGTGGCTCGACCAGGTAACCAGCGGAGAGTATCAGAACTACTACCGAAAGATGTACGGGGCGAAAGCATAAGCCATCCTTCCTCACGGAAAAAAACAAATCCGACCCTATGGAAACTCCGGACTCCCCGATGGAAAAAGGCTACCTGCATGTCTATACCGGCAACGGGAAAGGCAAGACCACGGCAGCCTTCGGCCTGGCCCTGCGTGCGGCGCTGGCCGGTAAGCGGGTATTCGTGGGACAGTTCGTCAAGAGCATGCGCTACCACGAAACCGGGATCGAATCGCTCCTTCCCCGGATCCACACCGAACAGTTCGGACGGGGCTGCTTTCTGGACCGGTCGGCCGAAGAAGAAGACCGCGCGGCTGCGCGGGAAGGTTGGGACCGCTGCCGGGAAGCTCTCACGGGGAAACCCTACGATCTGGTAATCCTCGACGAGCTGAACATCGCTCTGCACTTCGGCTTGCTGGATGTGCAGCAGATCATCGAAGACTTGAGGGGACGCGGGACGCATGTAGAAGCAGTCGTTACCGGGCGATATGCACCCCAAGCGCTCATCGACGCGGCCGACTTGGTAACCGAGATGACCGAAGTAAAACATTACTACCGCAAAGGCGTGGAGAGCCGCGAGGGAATCGAACGGTAACTTTACAGGCAGGCAAGACAAAACCTCGTTGGGCGGGCAAG